>JAAZAP010000218.1 GCA_012514255.1 Bacteroidales bacterium
CTTTGACCGGGAGAAGGTTCAGGAAGAGTGGGAATCCCTGTCTGTCACCGGCAGTGAAATGGTGTCACTTGACACCGGATGGATGGCAGAGTTCAGCCATTGCCGTGACGGCTCGGTTAAGGAGGTGGTGATGGACAGGCTGGCTGACCTGAAGGAAATGCCCGAGTTTGTTTACTTTTCCGGCACGGTGACCTACAGGAATAAGTTTGAATGCACTGATCCGGCAGGGATGGTGATCAATCTGGGAAAAATATTCGGGACCTCAGAGCTGAGGATAAACGGTGTGAGCTGCGGGGTAAAGTGGTATGGCCGCAGGATCTTCAACATTGAAAGATATCTAAGGACAGGAATAAATGAAATTGAAGTCATTGTCACAACATCCATGGGTAACTATATGAAATCCCTGACTGATAATCCCATCGCTCAATATTGGACGAATGCCGGATCCAAGATCCAGCCGCTTCAATCGATGGGCATGACAGGACCAGTCACTTATTATAAACGATAATATGAAAACAGGCAAGATCTTATTTTGCATGATCCTTATTGCTGCTGCTCTTCAGCTTCAGGCGAAGGATTACAATGCATCATTGTTTGGTGCAAAGTCAAACGGAACCACCCTCAACACGAATTCAATCCAGAAGGGCATTGACTACATCAGTGAGAATGGTGGCGGCCGGCTGGTATTCTACGTGGGCAGATACCTCACCGGCACCATTTACCTCAAATCAAATGTGACCATTCACCTCGAAGAAGGTGCGATCCTTGTCGGCTCAACCAATCCTTTTGATTATGAAAGGAACTACAACTGGACAGCAATGATCTTTGCCCTTGACCAGGAGAATATCGGCATCACGGGCAAGGGGGTGATAGACGGCCGGGGATTCCAGGTGGCAACCAACCTTGTTGACATGATCCACAAGGGTGTGGTAAAGGACCCTCTGAAATATGACCGTCCCAGTGAGGCCATTCGCCCGCAGAATATTTACTTCCGGGGATGCAGGAATATAATTATAAAGGATATCATCCTTAAGGATCCCGGTAGCTGGAACCAGCAGTATGATCAGTGCGTCAACCTTACGGTGGACAATATTACCGTCGACAGCAAGTCGTACTGGAACAATGATGGCATAGACATAGTTGACTGTGACAGCGTTACAGTCACCAACTCATATTTTGATGCGGCTGATGATGGTATCTGCCTGAAATCGCATGATGCAGATTTTGTTTGCCAGAACGTATGGATCCGTAACAACACCGTCAGGACCAGTGCCAATGGCATCAAGTTCGGAACGATGGGTCGCGGGGGATTCCGCAATATTACCATTGTCAACAACGTGGTCTTTGACACCTACAGGTCAGCTGTGACCTTTGCGGCGGTTGACGGTGGTATAGTGGAAAATATAGTTGTTGACAGTCTTCGGTCACTCAACACGGGTAATGTCATCTTCCTGCGGATAGGGAAAAGGAGCGGAACGAGAACAGGAACCATCAACGGGGTGACCATCTCCAACGTATATGCCGAGGTGCCTGCTACAAAACCTGATGCCGGGTACAATTATGAAGGTCCGGTGGAGGACCTTCCCAGGAACATCTCACCTTCACTGATAGTGGGTATGCCTGATGCCCCGGTTGAGAATATAATCCTCAGGAATATTGAGATCCGATATCCAGGAGGAGGAAATCCTCACTACGCAAAGGTCGGTCTTGATGAGCTCGAAAGCATTCCTGAGCTTGAAAAGAACTATCCTGAGTTTTCAATGTTCAGGGAGCTGCCGGCATGGGGTTTTTATATCAGGCATGCAAAGGGGATCACAATGGAGAACGTAAGGCTTGTCTGTGACAGGAAGGATTACCGTACGGCAATCGTTCTTGATGATGTGCATGGGGCAACCTTCCGTAATCTGAATGTAACTGAGCCGGGAGGCAGAAAGAACCCCGTGTTTTATAACCGATCAACTGACATCAAACTGTAGAAATATCCCTGAACTTATCCCCAATGGATCGCAATTACACGGACTTCTGCGATAGTGCAGCGGGCTGGAAGGAGGTATATGTTCCACTTGCAACGGGCGTGGAGCTGCATACGGTGGTATTTACTCCAACGGGGCCTCCTGATGCACCGGTGATACTGTTTATTCCCGGACTCATCTCTATAATTGAGAATTTCAGTGAGACGGTGATTGAGCTTACCCGTAACCATAAGGTGATATATGTTGAGACCCGCGAGAAAGGTACAGCAAGTACCAGAAAAGATCACCGTTTTGCGGTTGAGGATATTACATCCGACATTATTTATTTCGCGGAGCAGGAGATAGCTGAGGATACGGATTATGTCATGGTGGGCTATTCACTCGGAGCTACTGTGATTGCCGAAGCTTTTTCCCTTCTGAAACACAAGCCCCTGTCAGTAATTCTCATTCAGCCCAACCGCTCATTTCCTTTCAAGGGTATCGCCCTCTTCCTTGCACGGATGGCGAAATATATCTACAGGCCGGTGTTGCCCCTGGTGAAGTGGTATATGAGGACTTTCATGATAGACATAAAGTCAGATGATGAGATGTACCGCATCAACTGCCGCAACCTTGATACTGCTGATCCTGCCAGGCTTGGCGCGGTTGTCAGGCAGCTCAGCACTTACC
>JAAZAP010000219.1 GCA_012514255.1 Bacteroidales bacterium
GACGGCAAATATATAAACTTCTGATGACAGGGGGGCAATAAAAGAGGGTAAGCTACTCACATCGCACCGCTACAACCTTCTACCCTTGCTGCCTTCCGACCCTGGGGGAGTTCAAAGGGAGCTGGTCGTATGAGACTTACCCCGTGCAAAAATAGCAACTTTTACCCCCCGTACCAAATAATGGTTACTCTTTCTTTGGCTTTCCGATTCCGGCAAATAAAGTATATTTGTTTTCAAAATCTATAAAAGCATTAAAATGGAAGCAAAAAAGTCAATCTGGAAAGAGACTCTTAATTATGGGATCATCTACGGTCTCATCACTGTTGTCTTCTCAGTCTTAACCTACATGTTCGATCTGACCTTCAAGACATGGATTCTCTGGCCAAGCCTTCTGCTCAGCATTATTGTTCTCTTCTTTCTGCTTCGCTCCTACCGTGATCACTACAACAACGGCTTCATCTCATATGGCAAATCGGTGGGTGCAGGTGTGATCATCAGTATTTATGCCGCAATCATTACTGCAATATATGTCTATCTGCTCTATGCCTTCATTGACCCGGGTTTGATGGACAAATCGCTGGCGGTTGCCGAGGAGAAGCTGATCGCCGGAGGCCTTCCCGAGGAGGCTGTTGATCAGGCACTGGCAATGCAGGCCAAGATGATGAAGCCCTGGTTCACGGCCCTCATGGGTATAGTCAACAGCGTCTTCTACGGGCTGATCCTCTCACTAATTGTTTCACTCTTTGTTATGAAGAAGGGCAATCCTCTCCTTGAAGAGGCCGAAGAAGAACCACAGCAGTAAATATGGATCTCTCCGTAGTAGTCCCCGCCTATAACGAAGCGGAATCACTGCCTGAACTGGCAGAATGGATTGACAGGGTATGCACCGGGTCATCAATTGATTATGAAATTATTATTATTGACGACGGCAGTTCTGACAACACCTGGGAGGTGATAAAACGCCTCTCAGGAAGCAACGGCCGCATCAGGGGAGTGCGCTTTCGCCGGAACTACGGGAAGGCGGCAGCGCTGCAGACCGGGTTTGAAGCTGCCACAGGCGACGTGATTATAACCATGGATGCCGATCTGCAGGACAGCCCCGATGAGATACCCGGGCTGGTCAGGATGATCAGACAGGAGGGTTACCATATCGTCTCCGGCTGGAAGAAGAAGAGATATGACCCTTTCATCAAGCGAACCACTTCAAAACTATACAACTACACGGCAAGAAAATTCTCAGGGATCAGGCTGCACGACTTCAACTGCGGACTCAAGGCCTATGACGCTGAAGTGGTGAAAAGCATTGAGGTCTATGGCGAGATGCACAGGTATATCCCCATGCTGGCGCGGGAAGCAGGATTCAGGAACATCGGCGAGAAGGTGGTTCAACACCGTGCCCGTAAATACGGGATCACCAAGTACGGCCTTGACAGGTTCCTGAAGGGATACCTTGACATGCTGACCATCAGCTTTATAACCAGGTTCGGCAAGAGCCCGATGCACTTTTTCGGAACTATAGGAACTCTGATGTTCATAGCGGGATTCATCATGGCCGCCTACCTCGGCATTCGAAAACTGATTTTTGTATGGAATGAGATGCGGGCACCACTGGTAACTGACAGTCCCTATTTCTATATCGCCCTGGCAGTAATGATAATCGGCTCATTCCTCTTCCTTACCGGATTCCTTGCCGAACTGGTCAACCGCCGCTCGCCTGACCGCAACCAATACCTGGTGAGAGAAAAAATGAATCTGAAGGATTGATTTCCTTAGACCGACTGCTGACTGCCAACTGCTGACTCTCTTTTCCCTACTGCCTTTTCCTCTGCACCTCCCTTGCCAGGCTGCGGATGGCTTCCGTCAGCCTGTCCCATGAGTATAGCTTTTTCTGCTCCTCAATGCCTTCGGTAAACCTGTCCTCCTTGCCGTTGAAGAAGTCACAGATGGCATTTGCAATGGCAACGGGATCAGGTTCCACAACATAGCCGCACCTGCCGTCAGGGACAATCTCTGCCAGACCCCCAACGTTAGTCACCACCATCGGCTTGTTGAAGTAGTAAGCCACCTGTGTGACACCGCTCTGCGTGGCGCTGCGGTAGGGCTGCACCACCAGTGACGCTGCTGAGAAGTAGTACTTGACCTCCTCATCACCTATAAAGTGAGAGTGGATTATTATTCTGTCGGCCAGTTCATGTTCGTGGATCAGGTCAAAATAGGTTTTTTCGTTTTCGTAGAATTCACCTGCCACTATAAGCTTCACTCCCAGGTCACGGACGCACTGTTCAGCCATAGCCTTAAGCAGCAGGTCAAGTCCCTTGTACTCCCTGATGAAGCCAAAGAAGAGGATAAACCTGTCTGCCGGACAAAGTTTCAGCCGCACGATGGCTTCTGCCCGTGACACCGGCACGCTGTAGTTATCGAACAAAGGATGTGGAGAGATGACGCACGGTATCTCCGAGGAAAATTGCCTGAGGTCTGCCTCCACCGCCCTGGTCATTACCAGGGCTCCGTCAATGCTTTTCACGAAGAACCTGGTTAACAGCCTGTCGCCAAACCGCTTTTCATGCGGGATCACATTATCGAAGATGGTTATGACCCTTGTATGGCGGTTGGTTTTTACCAGCCGCGCTATGAAACCCAGTGCTGGAGCAAGGAACGGCAACCAGTAGCGCATGATGACCAGGTCTGGTCGTGTACGGCGCAGCCTCAGGCCGATGGTGAACCAATTGAATGGATTGACGGAGTTTATGGCACGCGTTATGGGGACACCCTCAGGGGCATAACCATGATCATACTGCGTTTTGCCCGGGAAGAGGAATGAGGGATATTGAAGCTTGAAGGTATAAATGGCCGCAGCATCACCCTCCTGCAGCATCTGCTGCGCCAGCCTCTCGTTGTAAGCTGCTATGCCACCACGATAAGGATGGGCGGGACCGCAGATGACAATGCGCATCATAGGTTTTCACCCCCGGGATAAACCCACTCAGCCAGGTACCGGTACTGAGGCTCAAGGTTTCCGCCTGCGGTGATGGTGGCGCGCTGGATCATGGGCGAATCATGACCATTGAACAGATCGTGCAGAACGTGGTCAATCAGCTGCTTGCCGAAATCGCCGGAGGCATCCCGGGGAAGCTCTCCCGGGAGGTTGTCAATAGACATGACAGAAATGTTGTCAGGTTTGGTGAATGCTTCCTCCTCGCAATGCCTGTGACGGTTGTATCCATAGAACGGCTCAGCGATGGTTGTAGCCCTGAGGGTGGTTGGTATGGGACCGCCAATGTCACAGCTGATATCACCTATGACCGATATCTTGAATTCAGGTTTTTCAACATCCTCACGGGTGAAGAAGACAGGCGACTTCGGGTCCCAGAAGTGGCCTGTGATAAGCACATCGGTCACCGCAGTGAATTTCAGGAAATCGGAACGGTAATCCTCCGGATGCTGGATGAAGTTATTGAAGTCGAACGGCCTTCCGTCATGGTGTTTTACGTAGTTCTGCGGACCTACCTGGCATACTACCGGCACATCATACTCCCTGGTCAGGAAATCCTCGGGAGTTACCTTCTGCAGGTTGGTGCAGTTGGCGAGTGTCTCCATGGCGCCATTGGCTACGCGTCCCTCCCCGGTAACCAGTATCTTCAGTCCGGGTTTGAGCTGTATCAGCCTCAGTCCGGCCCACATCTCATTCAGGTCATGACACTGGTAGGCAGGCTTCAGTTTGAACCTGTTTGTCTTTATTCCTCTCGCGCGTAATGCATTATAAGCGCCAACTATGCCTGCCCACCGGCCGAAGGCAACAACCCGCTGTCCCTTGTCGGTTGTCAGGTATTCATAATCAATCACCGTTACTTTCTCCCTGAGTATCTGGCGGAGCATCTCCAGGTTGTGTTCCTGTTTCTTGGCCACGTGGGCAAAGAAGAGGTAGGTTTTCCCGGGTATGAATACTCTCTTGTCCACCTCCTTCACTCCCATCAGGATATCACAGTGGCTGAGGTCTTCCCGCAAGGGAATTTTCAGGTATTTATATTCATCATCAGTAAAGCATCTGATATCAGAAGGCTGGACATAGAAATCAACGAACGGGTATTTTTCCTTCAGTTCAACAACCTGTGCCGGTGTCAGAGGCACTCTCCTGTCTGGTGGTATTTTTGTCTCGCGAACGATACCGACCTTCACTCTTTTTTCCATTTCTGTAATTTTGGTATTGCCGTGAAGATAAGAAATCGGCCCGATTTTTGCGAGTATTTTTGTCAGCTGAATGCATAAAAGAGTAATTTTGCATTTTCAGACACATATCAGGGGCTGACCTGGTTTTGACAGCAAGCAGCGGTGGTATGTAAGCATGCAGAGGGTGGTGACGCTACTCTATAACCTGTGTCACAAAACAATAACTGGCGAGTCTAACTACGCTC
>JAAZAP010000220.1 GCA_012514255.1 Bacteroidales bacterium
ATTGAAGAGTATGTGCTTCAAAACCAGTACTCCAGAAAGAGCTTCACCGTCTCCCTGTTCCCGCAGCGTGATCATTTCAGGGTGAATAAGGGTGAGGTGATTGCATGGTCAGGTAACACTGGCGGATCAACCGGACCACATCTTCATTTTGAATTACGCGATTCAGCTACCGAGGATCCCGTGAATCCTCTGAAATATGACGGACTTGGAGTAAGTGACCGCATGAGGCCGGTCATTGACAAAGTGATCCTGTACCCCCTGACCAGCAATTCTTCTGTCAATAACAGCCACAATAAGCTCATCCTGAGAACAGTACCGGCTGATGGCTCATACGCAGTATCAGCACCGGTCTCGCCCGTGATCCACGGAGAGACGGGCATAGGCATCAAATGCTGGGACACATTTGATAACAGCTCCAACAGGTGCGGTGTTTACACCATTGAGCTGCTGGCTGACGACGTAACTGTCTACAGCTACAGGGCCGACCGTTTCTCGTACAGCGAATCAAGGTACATAAATGCCCATATAGACTATGCATCCCGCATTAAATCACGCGAATATATCCACAGACTGCACATTCAGCCAGGCAACAGGCTCTCAATGTACGGACCTCACATGGGGCGAGGAGTATTAAGGTTTAATGATGACAGGGAGCATGAGATCAAAATAATAGTAACAGACAGTTATAACAACAGGTCATGGGTGACTTTCAGGGTACGATCCGTTGCCGTCTCCCCTGTGCCCCCGGCTGAGATAGCCTGCAGCAAGGTACTGCCCTGGAACAGTGCAGCTGATTTCACTGCTGATGGCTTACGAATCCACTTCCCTGCCGGAACACTCTATGATACTCTCTGGTTCAACCATAAGACAAGAGATGCAGGTAACAGATGGCTTTCACCCATACACTCAGTGCATAATGAGACCGTGGCCCTCCATGGGAGGATCAGGCTCTCAATACGACCTGATATCATCATTCCGGGGAAGCAGGATAAAATGTGCCTGGCCAGGATAGATGACCGGGGGGAGCCCTCCTACTCCGGAGGTGCCTTCAGATATGGCTTTGTGACCGACGAGGTTAACAGGCTGGGTGATTATGCCGTCACCATTGATACGATACCGCCCTCAGCCAGCTTCTCCTTCTCCAGGGGAGCCAACCTGACGGGAAGATCGCTGTTCACCGCCACTATACGTGATGAATTCTCGGGTATAGATAGCTATGAAATGCTTGTTGACGGCGAATGGATCCTGGCGGAGTATGATGCCAAGAATGACCTCCTGGTATGCAGGCCCGGCAAATCACCAATGAAGACCAACACCCTTCACGATATTGAGCTCCGCGTTACTGACAACCTTGGCAACATCAATATTGTGAGGTCTGAATTCAGGTGGTAGGTATTACGTATTCGGGCTAATCTGTAATTATGTCAAAACAATCTTTCCGGATACAGGCCCTCATCAACCATCTTCCTGATACTATCCACCACGAAAGGCTTGTCCTCCCTGTAGGTAACTCCGAACCACATGCTGCTGCTTCTCAGTATCTCAATGGTTATCTCTCCCTTCTTTACAAACTTATCGAGTGAAGTGGGAATGTCCAGCTCAGCCTTGGGATCTGTCATCCTTTCGTCAAGGAAGTTGCTGAACTCCATGTTCAGGTATTTATAAACCGAGGGCTTAAAGCCAAAGAGATTCATTGAGACTATTTCGTCTCCGGTGTACTGGCGGATGTTCCCTTCGGCGTCAGGTGCAAAGATCCCGTCAGGTCTCTTCTCTATTCCGCGTGTTTCAACAATATGCTGCAGGAAGCCATCCTCACTCACCCTGCATATGCCGCGGTTGACATGACCATGATCCGAGAGCGTGTTGCCCAGTCGGTAGCCGACAATGCAGAAATTTGTGTCATCCCTGTCCTCTGTCAGGAATTTGTACAATACCTTAAAAGCCTCATAACCATAGTAGTCATCAGCATTTATAACTCCAAAAGGTTCATGTATCTTTGGTTCGGTCACCAGTATTGCATGACTGGTGCCCCAGGGCTTCTGCCGCCCCTCAGGCACCGTGTATCCGGCCGGCAGGTTGCCAAGCTCCTGGAATACGTAGTCAATCTCTATGACATCCTTAAGCCTCCTGACAAATGTTTCCTTGAACTGCTCTTCAATATCACGCCTGATCACAAAGACCACCTTTCCAAACCCGGCCCTCTTTGCATCATAAATTGAATAGTCAATAATTGTCTCGCCGGAAGGCCCTACCTGGTCAAGCTGTTTGTTGCCGCCATATCTGCTGCCCATCCCGGCAGCCAGAACCATAAGTGTTGGTTTCATCTGATAAATGTTTTAGGTCACACAATATTATCTAAATAATATGTACTTTCAAAGCCTCATTGAAAAGAATTGTCGCTTATCGTAGAAATATGCGTCGACTCAGTTGAGTCGGCCATCGTAGCCGAGGCTGCCGGTGCCGGAAGGATAGAGTTGTGTTCTGCCCTGGTGGAGGGAGGAGTAACTCCAAGCGCCGGACTGATTGAATCGGTGCGGAGAAATGCCGGCATCAGGATAAATGTCCTTATCCGTCCAAGAAGTGGCGATTTCCTCTATAGTGATAACGAGTTCAGTGTGATGAGACGCGATATTGACACTGCAGGCGAGCTTGGAGCGGATGGTATTGTAACCGGCATTCTAAACAACGATGGTACAGTGGATGTTGAACGAACAGCCCTCCTTGCCGAGTACGCCTCCCCAATGAGCCTGACCTTTCACCGCGCATTCGATCTATGCAGGGATCCCAGGAAGGGCCTGGAGGAGGTCATAACCACCGGAGCCGAGAGACTGCTGACATCAGGCCAGGCAAAAAACGCCATCGAGGGAGCTCCACTGATTAAATCACTTATTAAGGATGCTGCCGGACGTATTACAATTATGCCCGGGGGAGGAATAGACGAATATAATATTGCCCTCCTTGCTGCCAGCACAGGAGCACATGAGTACCACCTTTCCGGGCGCAGGCAAAGGGAGAGCGAAATGACTTTCCGCAGGAAAGGGATCTACATGGGTGATCCCCGTTTCCAGACGGAATACATTCTCAAAAGCGCCGATGCCGAACGGATCAGTTCGGTAATAATGATTTTAAGGGGTATTGTTTTTTAATTAAAGATGCTATTTTTGAGACCTGTCCGTTTCTGAAAGCGATGAGTGGACTGATAATTAATTGTGATACAACAATTTAAACAAATATACAAATATGAAGAGAATCACATCCCTTATGCTGAGCCTTCTTGTGGTAACGCTGATGCTTACAGAGAAGAGTCATGCATGCACCAATTTTCTTATTACCAAGGGAGCCTCAAAAGACGGCTCAACAATGATCACCTACTCGGCTGACTCCCATGTTCTCTACGGAGAGCTTTATTTCTGGCCGGCAATGAAGTACAAGCCCGGCACCATGGTTGATGTGTACGAATGGGATTCGGGTAAATTCCTGGGCACAATTGAACAGGCTCCTGTTACCTACTCGGTAGTTGGAAACATTAACCAGCATCAGCTGGCTATAGGTGAAACAACCTACGGAGGCCGGAGTGAGCTTAATAATCCTGATGGCATTATAGATTATGGCAGCCTTATATATCTTACCCTGCAGAGGGCAAAGAATGCAAGAGAAGCAATACATACCATTGTGACGCTGACAGAGAAGTACGGCTACTGCAGCTCGGGCGAATCTTTCTCCATCTCAGATCCCAATGAAGTATGGATAATGGAGATAATAGGCAAGGGTCCGGGGAAAAAGGGATTGGCATTTGTTGCCCGCAGAATACCAGACGGTTATATCTCGGGTCATGCAAACCAGGCAAGGATACAGACCTTCCCCCTTGCCAACGGTACCAGTTCAATCACTTCTGCCGAAATTGACAAGGTCTTCAATCCCGAGGTTGAAACGGTATATGCAGCTGACGTAGCGGATGTTGCACGTGGATTCGGGTGGTTTGACGGAACAGATGCTGACTTTTCCTTCAGCGATGTCTATGCGCCGGTCGACTTCAGCGGTGCGCGCTTCTGCGAAGCTCGCGTATGGGCCGCATTCAACAGGGTCAACGGCTCGATGGGCGAATACCTCAATTATGCCATGGGATACGATCTTGACAACAGGATGCCCCTCTGGATCAAACCTGACAGGAAACTTGGCGTTGACGAGGTTATGGGGCTGATGAGAGACTATTACCAGGGCACCCCTATGGACATGACTAAAGATTTCGGGGCCGGTCCGTATGCCAATACCGTCAGGTGGAGGCCGATGAGCTGGGAAGTCGACGGCAAGATGTATCTCCATGAGAGAGCCACTTCAACCCAGCAGACCGGGTTTTCCTTCGTGACCCAGAGCCGTTCATGGCTGCCTGATCCTGTCGGCGGCATCATCTGGTTCGGCGTTGATGACACATATTATACCGTCTATACCCCTATGTACTGCGGAATGACAACCGTTCCCCATTCATTTGCCGTGGGCAACGGTGACATCATGACCTACAGTGCCGACGCAGCCTTCTGGGTCTTCAATGAGGTCACCAATTTCGTCTACAGCCGTGCTGACGTAATGACGCCTGACCTGCAGGCCAAACAGCAGGAATTGGAACAAAAATATATCAGTGAGATAGCCGAAATAGATTCCAGGGCTGCCGGACTCTTCAAAAGCACTGCCAGAGGCGCAGCAAAGAAGGCCACTGAGCTTATCACAAACTATTCTGTCAATGCTGGCAATAATACTGTTAAGGAGTGGAGAGAACTGTACAAGCATCTCTTTACCAAATATATAGATGGAAACATCAAGACACGGAGAGAACTCCCTGATAATCATAAGTATATCCCACCCCAGGTGAAACAGCCCGGATATCCGCAGGAATGGCTCATGAGGATTGTGCTTGACGCAGGCGATAAACTCAAAATGCCTGATGGTGCAGGTCATTGATCTTTACTGCAATTGATGGGATTTATTTGCAGATAATAAAAATTTATTTGTATCTTTGCGACCTTATTTGAAAATAGTGAAGATCATATAAATCATTTTTGCGCGATGGACTTAATGAAAGTAGTTGAAAAGGAGTACGCCACCACCAACGAGTTCCCCAGATTCAGGGCAGGAGACACTGTAACGGTACACTATAAGATCAAGGAAGGTAACAAGGAGAGGATACAGCAGTATCGTGGCGTTGTAATCCAGAGGTCAGGAGGGAATAGCATGACCGCTACCTTCACCGTACGCAAGATGTCAGGAAATATAGGAGTGGAAAGGATATTCCCGGTTGCATCCCCCTTCATTGACAAGGTTGAGGTAAACAAGTATGGCAAGGTACGCAGAGCCCGCATATTCTACCTGAGGAACCTCACCGGCAAGAAGGCACGTATCAAGGAGAAAATATTCTAGTCCATACCTCAGGAACAGGAAAGAGCCGCCTCTGTGCGGCTTTTTTTATGCTTTACAATGTTTGACAATGTAACAAGCTGCCTTGATTGTAATCAAATAAAAAAGAGGTCATTACAACCTCTTTTGGATATCTGTGATTATTTTGTAACAGTCTATTTCAACAGGTCTTCAGCCTTGGCCCTTGCCTCGGCAAGGATCTGGTCTGCCCTATTGTTGGCTTCAGTCACCAATTGGGTGGCTTTTTTATCCGCCTCCCTGTTCAGCGCCTCAGCTGCCTTTTTGGCTGCTGCTACAGCGATGGGGCCTCTCGCTTCGGCGTCAGCAACCAGTTTCTTGCCTCTTAAATCAGCCTCGCTCCGTATCACTTCAGCCGAGGATGCCGCTTTCTCCCTGATCACCCTTGCATTATCCTCTGCCTCTTTCAATATCTTGTCTGCCTGCACCCTGGCAGCTTCGTTAACCCTATCGGCAACCTCCTGCCTGATTGTGTCAGTAACAGCTTCAGCCACTGATGTGACACTGCCGCCTGCAAAAGAAGGCGTGATAGCCGGTTCACGAACCGTGCCACCCACATTGACGTTAATCCTTATAACCTCCGGCGGTGTGGCGGCGAAGCCAAGGGCAGCCGCCTGTGACGCAAAGCTGCTCATAAGTGTCCCCGCAGCTTCACCAAGTTCCTCCCTGGGAATCTCAGCCTTTACCAGGTAATTAATAGTCCGGTCAAGCCCCTGGTCACCCGAGACATTAAGCTTGATCTTACCCAGCCTGGTATCGAAGGGTTTGACAAACAGTCTGCCGTCATTGATAATGAACGTAGCCCTCAGATCCTTAACAATATTGGTATAGGCAGGGTCTATCTTAAGCACGCTCTTTATTTTGTCAAAACATCCCGACTCCACTATCTGAACTGATTCTGATCTCACTTCGCCGGTGCCGGAAAGGGTATTGATCAATGGCATCATTCCCTTCCCGAGGATACTTCTGAAATCAATCTCTGCTGTAACATTACCCCCCAGTCCCGCTGCTGCTGGCATGAGCTGTCTCACGGTGTTGAAAGCTTCAAAAGTCTCTTTAATATTAACGGCACCAATTAACATCTCCGCATCAATCACCGGCTTAAGGGTATCACGGGTATCATAAAGGGCATTTACCAGCAAAGAGCCTCCCAGTGCTTTCATCCCGGTCTCGCTGACTGAAACCATACCATCACGTATTAGAATGTTACCTTTCACGTCACTGGCTTCCAGCATGCCGTAGTTCAGAGCTCCAACCAGAGCTTCAAGGGTAAAGTCTATATCTTCAGGTATCCGTATCACCTCCATCGGAACGGTATCAGTCTCAACAGTATCAGATGGAATAAATGCCATTATTTCATTCAGGTCAACCCGGTCCGAAGTCAGTGACAGGTTGCCACTGAGAATTCCGTCAGAAAAAAGGTAAGGAATGTAATTCTCCAACCTGCCCGACAGTGAGAAGTCACTCCCCTTTCCCATTGAGGCTTTCATGCCGGTGAGTTCGGCGAAGGCCGGACTGAACTTAAGGGCAGCGTTGCTGATCCTGAGGTCCGGCATGTCAGCCATCACCACGGCCATATCAGAAATATTGAGGATTCCGGCTGCCCGAAACTTCTCATATTCCTCATTTTCAATCATTGACATCCGCCCTGCAAGATCAAGGGAGATATCCAGCAGGCCGTTGAGGGTGATGCTGTCAAGCGGTATTGCCTGCTGCAGCCGTGCCAGATCCATCTTGCCCTTTGCGGCAGCGGTGACTGCCGGATCACTCAACGGGGTGGCCAGGGTCAGACTGAGATCAAAAGGATTGCCGGCAAGCATAAAGTGAAACCGGCTGACATCGGCTACGGTCTGATCCATATTGGCGCCGTCAGTCTTCACCATACCGCTGATGTTTATATCTGTTATTTTTTCCGGAAGGCCGGGATAACTGACCATGCCATCACTGACCAGAAGATTTACCACAACGTCAGGCAGGGTACTGTCAGCCGAACTGTAGATGCCTTTAATTGCCCCGTCAAGGGTGACATTACCTGAGGTATTCAGATCCTCATATCCTTTCATGTAAAAGGCAGGGATAAGAGAGAGAAGTGATTTGAACGAGGTTTCCGGGGTGCTGAAGAGCATATCAACAGCAATATCATCGCCAGGCATGGCAGCCGTCCCCGAAAAATTAAGGGAGATATCATTCAGTTTCAGGATATTGTCCATGAGGGTGAACCTCATTGAATCAAGTTGTGCATCTATCGCAGACGCAAATGATAAGCTGGCGTCAGTCAGCCATGGGATCTTGTCCATGACAAAATCGATGCTGCCGGCATCCAGTTCCAGTTCCAATCCAGTGGCGGACTCGCTCATGTTACCCGACAGAAGGAAATCAAAATCTCCAATCTTAGCCGTCATATCGGATTCGCGATCGGTATAGGTCAGTCGCCCGTTGTTAATGGCAAACCTGCGGAGCAGCAGCTTCAGTCCGGATTGTTCCTCAATATCTGCAAACGGCTCCTGGTTTGCGTTTTCACTCAATGGTTCTCCGGGAACAGGCTCAGGACCGGCCTGCTCCGGTACGGATTCCTTCATAATTTCCCAGTTAACCTTGCCATCCTCATTCACAATAGCATTAAGAACAGGGTCATCAATGACAACTGATTTGATTTCATAACCGCTGTCTGCAAACAGGCTCTTCAGGTTAATTACAATCCTGAATGACTTCACCGAGGCCAGAGTATCTCTTTCAAAATCACCCGTCCCGGTCACATTAAGGTTGTCAAGCAAGAATGAAGCGTTCGGGAAAGACCTGAAGAGATTCAGCTTGTAATCATTGAACGATACCTTGGCAATAAGCATATCATTCAATCCTGACTCCACCTTTTCCTTTATCTTTTCCTTGAAGGCAACAGGGATTATCACTGCCAGTGCCACAATGAGCAGCAACAATGCTCCCAAGATGATCCCGGTTATTTTTAGTCCTTTTTTCATTACTCCTAGTTTATTATTACAGCTTCGGACGGTAAAGCTACAAATTACCATTGAATCATCGGCAGACTCTCCTGTTTGTTACGTCTGAGACGCTGAATGGCGTTCATTAGCCCGGGATGCCTCATCCTGACAGGGCAGTCTGCAGTTCATTACCTGTAAAACCGGCCCTTGCGTTCCCGGTGAGTTCTGAATAAGTTGTTAACTTTGCAGTACCAGTAAGAGAGCTGCCAATGGCTGTGGATCATTGACAGATCTGTTTTTTGTTATTCAATGCCCAACAGGAGAAGATTACGTCGTATAGGAAGACCACCGGTAATGGATGGATACAAGCCCTTCGGCGTTCCCATGAGAGAGCTGGAGTCAATTGTAATGTCAATGGAAGAGTATGAGGCGCTGCGGCTTGCTGATTATGAAAACCTGACACATGAGAAGGCCGCGGCAAGAATGAACATCTCCCGCCCTACCTTCACCAGGCTCTATGACAGAGCACGCAAGAACGTGGCAAAAGCCTTCATGGAAGGCAAAGCCATCATTATCCGTGGTGGAACGTTTATCTCAGAAGAGTACTGGTACAGATGCAATAACTGCCACGAGACCATAGTGTCAGACACTCCGGAAGAGAATTGCGACAAATGCAATTCTGCCAATATAGTGAGACTTGACACAAACGAAGATAATGACACCAACCACGGAAGACGGTGAACGGTTTGCTTTTTGAACCGGAAAGAGAGAGTGACCTGAGGACTCTGAAGGAAAAAATCCTGGCATGCAGGCAGTGCGACCTGTGGCAGACACGTAACCACGTTATCTTTGGAGAAGGAAACTACAATGCCCCCATAATGATCATAGGTGAGGCGCCGGGCAGGGATGAAGATCTTCAGGGCAGACCATTCGTCGGAAAATCAGGGCATTTGCTGGATAAAATACTGGAAGCATGCGGATTTACCCGCCAGCAGCACGTCTTTATCAGTAACATTGTAAAGTGCAGGCCGCCGGACAACAGGGTACCGTCACCTGCAGAGGCTGCCATATGCATGCCGTGGCTGATAAACCAGATGGAACTCATCAACCCGGGAATAGTGATCCTCCTGGGAGCCACTGCACTGAAATATATGTCAGGCCCTGACTATAAGATCACCCGTGATCGTGGCAGATGGATATCTTGCCATGGCAGGCTGACAATGCCCGTCTATCACCCTGCCGCCCTGCTGCGCGATCCATCACTCAAACGTGATACCTGGGAAGATTTCAAGAAAATTGTATGGAAATACCGGGAGATGTACGACTCCCGGCACTACTCGGCTTATGTCTGAACTGATGGTCTGAGCTAATGATTATAGCCGGGAATATGTTTACAATCACTTGCCGGTTTTACTTTTAACATACCCTCTCAGATCATTGACATCAAATTCATAAATCCTCTTCAGTCTGCCTATCCGTTCATCTGCCTTATCTGCCGGAACTCCGATTACAGAGGCCAGTTCCCCGGCACTGATGCCAAATCTTTTCGATATTTCATTAAGTGACATCGTGCCATTAATATCCAGATCATCAAAATGTTTCCTGGCGGTGTCTGCTGAGCTTTTTTCTGATCTTTCCTCTGAATCTGCATCAACCTGTAGCAAGGACTGATCCTGATCCTGAACTGTAATTTCCATATGCCGCCTGTGCTGGTGGACTCTTTCCATCTGCCTTACCTCAGGCTTCAAAAAGAGCGGACCCAGGGCAATGAAAAGACTTATCAACCCGATAGCCAACAGCACCACTGTGCGAGCTGTCCTGCCGTGAATCATCTTCTTAAGTATGCAGACAACCATATCCCAGTGAAGGATAATGTGCAATAACAGCAGGAAAACAAGAAACAGGGCAACATATAGATGAATGGCACCCCATTGGTGACGGTCAAGCCCCCAGAAGAACAGATCTGAATCATTGCCATACACCTCACTGGCCTTATAGCCCGGAAGCAGTACATACTTTATCAGAAACCCTATGCCTGCCAGTGTCATCATATTCAGAAGCATTATGAAATCAATAATCAGATTGACGCGGGATTTTATTCTGGACCAGTTTTTCATATCTCAGTTTTTTTTACATACAGGCTTAAATGAACTATTGTTCGTTTAAAAATAGTTAAATTCGAATAAAAATATCCATGAAAGTATTCATTTTGTCAGAAAACAATGCAGGAACACTTACAGAGGCAGAACATGGCCTGTCATACCTTATAGAACATGAAGGTATAAGGATACTTTTTGACACCGGCCAGAGCGATCTGTTTCTGAAGAATTCTGCCATCATGGGAGTCAGCCTCGCGGATATTGATTTTATCATATTGAGCCACGGTCATTTTGATCATGGCAACGGGCTGGAACATCTCCCGGGCGGTACACTGGTTTGCCACCCCGCATGTTTCATCAGGAGATACCGGGGAAGTGACCACTCCTACATAGGTTTAAAACTTTCGAAGACAGAACTTAAATCGAGATTTAACCTGATTGCCTCACGGGAACCATACAGAATCTCCGAATCAGTGTTTTTTGCAGGAGAGATACCCAGGATCACATCTTTCGAATCACAAACGAGTACGTTCGTGCTTGAGGACGGATCGCCTGATTTTGTGGCAGACGACAGCGCCCTCTACTTTACACTGCCAGGAGGATTGTTCATTATTACCGGTTGCGGTCACGCCGGGATCGTTAACACAATTGAACATGCCATTAGCGTCACAGGTGCTGAAAGTTTCTACGGTATAATGGGCGGATTCCACCTGAAGGAGAATGACCTGCAGACCGATGAGACAATCAGGTATCTCAAAAACGCCAAACCAGTCCACATACTTCCCTCCCATTGCACTTCCGGCGTTGCACTTACAAGATTCCGCACTACATTTGATACAAGGCCTGTCAGAACAGGTGATATTCTCTCGTTCTGACAATTTCCAGGCAATTATTTCTCACAACCTGATAAAAAAATACCACCGAAGTGAACATATGTTCATTTTATTTACTATATTTGACAGGTAATATTTCAATATGTCGAACTTAAAAAATATCAGTTTATGCCATTAGGAGATCGCACCGGACCTTCGGGAATTGGTCCCGGAACCGGAAGAGCAATGGGTTATTGCTATGGATTTGATACACCCGGATACACCAGGGGGCCGGGAAGAGGTATGGGCCGTGGAGGTTGGTCAGGGTACGGTCGAGGCATGGGTCGTGGCCGTGGTTTCATGGCAGGAAGAGGTCAGGCTTTCCACGAACAGGGTTTTGCTCCCGGTTACCCGGGTGTCACGCCGGCCATTGACAGGGAGGATGAGATAAAGATGCTGAAAGCACAGATTGAATCACTCGAACGCTCCCGCAAGGCTATTGAAAAACGTCTCGGAGAACTGGGCAAGGAGTAACTGGCAGGACAGCATCCTGGCAGGGTTTTCTTTCGCGGTTGGCAGCGACTGGTTTATGTGCCGGAAAGTCAGCAGGTTTTGAGAAATGCCGGCTGTTCCGGCACATTCAGTTTCATGCCATTTACTCCGCTGTATTTGGCATCAGGATCATATTCAATCCCTAGTTTGTCAAGCAATGGCTCCACAGCAACCTGGTGGGTTTGGAGGCCTATGTCCCACGGATCATAACCCAGAAGCAGTCCGGCCAGTTCCTCATAGGTGAGGACCGGTATTCCATAACCGTCAGATCCATAGGTTTTAGCTTCCATTTCCGAGATGACATACTGCCAGCGGTCAAGGAAATATGTGCAACCCGGACAGTTGGCAATAATCAGGTCAGGGTG
>JAAZAP010000221.1 GCA_012514255.1 Bacteroidales bacterium
CACCTCAGGCACCACGGGTTTCTCCAAGGGGGTGATGATCCCTCACAGGAGCCTGGCAGCCAACGTGCGGTATGCACAGGAGAACATGCCCCTTGAACCGGGTGATCCCGTTGTCTCATTCCTGCCTCTGGCACATACATACGGCTGCGCCTTTGAGTTCCTCTTCCCCTTTACCTATGGGTGCCATATCACCATCCTGACAAAGACCCCTTCGCCGCAGGTGTTGATACAGGCATTCAAGGAGATAAAGCCACGGCTGATACTCTCGGTGCCGCTGGTAATTGAAAAGGTATACAAGAAGCAGTTGTTGCCGGTAATCAGTAAGCCGACGATGAAGGTACTGCTCAAGATCCCCGGCATAAACAAAATACTCTTTAAGAAGGTGCGCGAAAAGCTGGAGACAAGCTTTGGTGGCAGGTTCAAGGAGCTGGTGATAGGAGGAGCGGCATTCAATGCTGATGCCGAGAAGTTTTTCAGGAAGATTGGCATGCGCTACGCGGTAGGTTACGGCATGACAGAGTGCGGACCGCTTATCAGCTATGACGCCTGGAGAACGGCACGACTGGCTTCATGCGGGAAAGCAGTTGATACGCTGGAGGTAAAGATAGATTCACCCGATCCGCAGAAGACGGTGGGTGAGATAATACTCCGTGGCGACAATGTGATGCTCGGATACTACAAGAACGAAAAGGCCACCAGGGAAGTGATTGACGAAGATGGCTGGATGCATACCGGCGATCTGGGGGTCATTGACAGGGACGGGTATATTTATATTAAGGGCAGGAGCAAGGACATGCTCCTGGGCCCGTCAGGCAAAAACATCTATCCGGAGGAGATTGAGTCAATCATCAATAACTACAAGTATGTATCAGAGGCCGTGGTCATATCGGAGGATAATAAGCTTGTCGGGCTTATATACCCTGATTATGAGGTTCTCAAGGCAGATGGTATAGGAGATGACAGACTTGCCGGGGAGCTTGATACAATACGTAAGGATGTTAACAGCCGGGTACCTGAATATATGGCCGTCACAAAATTCAGGGTCCATCCTGAGGAGTTTGCTAAGACCCCCAAGAAGAGTATTAAACGCTACCTGTACATGAAGGATTGATATTCCGCTTTTTGAGGGGCCCCGCAAGGGCCTCTCCCATAAATACGAAACGGTGAGAAAATACTGCATCATAGTAGCCGGCGGGAGTGGACGGAGAATGAAATCAGCCCTCCCCAAACAGTTCCTCCTGCTTGACGGGAGGCCGCTGCTGATGCACACCATAGAGAGATTCAGTACGTTTGACAGCTCCATCACGATCATCGTGGTGCTGCCCGCTGAATATCATGCCCTGTGGCAGAGGCTGTGTGATGATCACGCCTTTGCCGTAAGCCACCGGATTGTTGCCGGAGGAGAAGAGCGTTTTCACTCCGTCAGGGCCGGACTGGCCTGCGTGGCTGAAGATCAGATTCATGCCACCAGTGACGACTCCGGTGCAGACGCCGGCACGCCAGGGGTTGAAGAAGCCGGACCTGTTGCTGCCGGTGACGGTGCGGGGACTGGCATGTCGGGAGGTGAAGGTACCAGACCTGTTACTGCCGGTGACACCCTCAGAACTGACAGTGCAACGGTCACAGATGACATACTCATAGCCATCCATGACGGAGTCAGGCCCCTGGTGAGCCATGACACCATCTGGCGATGCTTTGCTGATGCTGAAGAGTTTGGCAATGCTGTGCCTTTTATTGAACCGGCTGACTCGGTCAGGGTGCTCCAGGGCGACGACAGCCGGCCATTGCCCAGGAATGAGGTTCGTCTTATCCAGACACCCCAGGTGTTTCGCGGCAGCGTGATAATGAAAGCTTACAGACGCAATTTTAATCCCGCATTCACTGATGATGCCACCGTGGCGGAAGCAGACGGGGTGAAGATACACCTCACTCACGGCAACAGGGAGAACCTGAAAATAACCACACCTGAGGATCTGGCAGTGGCAGCAACACTGTACGGGATGATCAGGCAATGAAACGGTAAAAAGATGGATCACGAGAAGCTGCTTGATTATAAGAAACTGGAGATACGAAAGCTCAACAGGGCTGATGATGAAGTCATCAACCTTCTGAAAGAGACAGTGCTCGGGTCCGAGGGCGGCATGCGATATGTCATGCAAAACACTCCGGAGAGAATTGCCACCTATGCTGATCGTCTCTCCTTCCTGGCGCTTTTCAAACGCAATAGCCTGAAAGGGGTGATCGGTCTCTGCCGCAGGATTATCTCCAATTGTGGAGAAAAGTGTGATTCAACCTACCTGCGATACCTTGCCGTGCAAAGCGCCTTTCAGGTAGAAAAGGCTCCGGAAAGGAGGAGCGGGAGACTTACTTCGGTGGCTGACAGCTTCAAGGAAAAGATCATCGGACTGATAAGGGAACCACAGCAGACGGCGGCAGATGACCGGAACGGCAACCGGACTCATGTGATGTACGCTTACGTGGAGAGTCGCAATGAGAGATCCAAAAACATGGTGAACCAGGCGGGATATGAATATATCCGCTCATTCCTTACAGTGGCATTCAGCAGGTTCAATCCTCGCACCAACCCGTCGGTGACACGCCTCGGGCGGGAAGAGGAGCCCGCCATGGCGAAGCTGCTGGAGGAGTTTTACAGCGGTTACTGCTTTTACACAGATGAGTTCTCATTCCATGATCACAGGTACTA
>JAAZAP010000222.1 GCA_012514255.1 Bacteroidales bacterium
AGCACCTTGCAGACCCATACGGTTTTCAGACCGGCAGATCTGACTCCTTTCGGATCCAAAAACAAGCTGCCTGTGTTTGCATGGGGAAACGGAGCCTGTGCAAATTCACCCTGGGAGCATATTAATTTTTTATCGGAAGTATCGTCCCATGGATTTCTGGTGATAGCTATCGGGACTATGCCATTGGAGGGAGAAAGAGGCAGGGGCAGGTCTGAATCCTCTCAACTGATTGATGCAATTGACTGGGCGATTGCCCAGAACAGTGATAAATCCAGCCCGTATTACAATAAGATCGATGTGACAAAAATAGCGGTAAGCGGCATGTCGTGCGGAGGGTTGCAGGCTCTTGAGACAGCACCCGATCCAAGGGTGTCGACTGTCATTATCTGTAACAGCGGTATCCTGCCCGGACCGGGCAGCGGTATGCCGGGAATGCCTGGCCTCGCCAAGGACCATCTCTTAAAGCTTCATACTCCTGTTCTGTACCTGCTTGGGGGAGAATCGGATATTGCCTATGCAAACGGCATGGACGATTTTAAACGCATTAACCACCTACCGGTGTTTGCTGCAAACATGGATGTGGGACACGGAGGCACTTACAGCAAACCTCACGGCGGTGAATTTGCAAAAGTGGCCACATCCTGGCTGCAATGGCAGCTTAAAGGGGACAAAAAGGCAGGCAAGCTCTTCAGGGGTAAATCCTGCGGCCTGTCAAAAGATCCCAACTGGAAGGTCGAGAAGAAGAACATCAAGTGATAAGAATACTCCTGACCTGCTAAATAAACTCTGTCCAGGTACTGCAGGAGATCATCAATGATGGTGAGAGAATGGTTCGGCTATTACTGTCTTACAGTCAGAGAGTCAGTCATTCTGACGTTTTCATGACCATGATGGTTGTTTTCGGGGGAAGCTTGCCTGTAATGAATGTTTCAGAATGTCCTGAGTATTTAACATCATAGGTAGTACCCACTGCCTCAATGAAATCTTCAACTGTCCCGAGCCTGAAACCACCTGCAGGCGCATTTGCCGGCGTATAATGCATCGGAATGACAACCCTGGGATTCAGTTGTTTGATGACTTCCATTGCCGATTGAAGATCAATTGTGAATCCGGTTCCAACCGGGATCATGAGAATATCCGTTACCCCGATGGCTGAAACCTGGCTCTCATTCAGCACATGACCAAGATCACCAAGGTGAACTACCTTCAGTCCCGGCAATTCGAAAACGAAAATCGCGTTTTTCCCGCGCTGGCTCCCTCCCTGGTTGTCATGAAATGATCCGACAGTATAAACATGAAACCCCCTGAATACGGTATCAACTCTGGCATAATCGGATCCCCTGAGTCCGCGTATGATAACCGGATTCCCTTTTGCCAGGGCAACATAATTATGATCTCCGTGTTCATGCGATACTGTAACCAGATCGATAATGTCCGGCACTTCAACCTTTGCCATTCCCGGATTTACCGGATCCATTAAAACTTTTACTCCATCACCGGTATTCATCAGGAAGGTCGACTGACCAAACCATGTAAGATTGACAGTGCTTTGACTGATCACTAAACCAGTGTTTACCAATGCTATAAGCGAAATGGCGAATAACTTTTTCATCGGATCGATTTTAAAGTAACATACCGAAGATAGTCAAATAACCAATGCATACGCCGGACAATCTGACCACATTGCGCCGGTAATTTGAACATTTATATGCTTGTCTAGAGATCACTCGATTTACGCCGGCTCCTGGTGGTCAGTTTATACCGTCGTGTGGTAGTCAGGATTACCGGCTTCTGCATCTGTCAGCCCTGCAAGGGCGGTACATATACTGCATGCGGCGTGTGTAAGGATCATTGATGCAATCAGGGCTTTAGCCCAATCTTCGGAGGAGGATTATTTCATGGTTCCAATAACCGGTTTAGAAAACATTTGAATCAATTATTTGTTTTTAAGCTCTTTCAGAATATTAAAAATATTCTGGACATATTTTCAATATAATTGCGTATTTGTCCGTTTTTTTTTGTAACATGATACCACGAGAAACAGCAAAGATAATTGGCAAGTTAAGGAAGCAGTTTCCTGTTATTACCCTTACCGGTCCCCGACAAAGCGGCAAAACAACACTTCTTAAATCTATATACACTGATATCCCATACGTTAGCCTGGAGGATATTGATGTAAGAAATGCTGCATTAAACGATCCTCGTGGATTCTTAAGTAATTTCCCTGAAGGTGCTGTTCTGGATGAAATACAGCGAACACCCGAGCTTTTTTCATATCTACAGGACATTGTCGATAAGAACAAAAAGATACATTTTGTTTTGTCCGGTTCACAGAATTTCCTCTTACTTGAAAACATATCTCAGAGTCTCGCAGGCCGGGCCGGACAGGTTATCAACCTGAATTCTTTGGCAACAGATGCGGGAATTTCGCCAAATACGGCAAAGTCATGGTTATCAATCCTTGAAGCAAGCTTTATTATCTATTTTTTAGAACCCTATTACGCAAACTTCAATAAACGAATTATTAAATCTCCAAAGCTATATTTCTACGATACAGGTTTGGTTTGTGCTTTACTGGGAATAAACTCCGAAAATCAGGTAAGAACTTATCATTTGAAAGGAGCCCTGTTCGAAAACCTGATCATCACTGACCTGGTTAAGAGCAAGCTTCACAAAGGAGTGAATCCCAGATTTTTTTTCTGGCAAAACAAAACCAAACAAGAAATAGATTTGATAATAGACAACCCTCAGGGTCCGGTTCCTTTTGAAATTAAATCCGGGATGACAATGAATGAGTATTACTTTACAAATTTAAAATACTGGCAAAAATTAACCGGAGAAAAGCCTGAAAATATGAGTGTCATTTACGGAGGGGATACCAATTTAAAAACCTCAAGTGGAAATTATATTTCCTGGAAAAAGTTAATTGACCTGAACATTTGATTACGCTCTCCGCCAGATGGCGGATCCCATGATCCTCTGAGGAAGGCATTACAAAGAAAAAGCCAGCCATGCTGCGCGACAAAGGGGAGGATTACTTGCGTGATCCTCTTGGGGGAGCTTCACAAGTCAAAAGCCTCGCAACCGCCTTCAGCGGTTGTCGTGTCTCTTTATTTTCATCCCTCGCTTGTGCAAGCACAGCTCGGTTTGAAAACAAAAAGCCCCGGTGCATTCGCACCGAGGCTTTTGACTTGTAGCGGAGGGAGGATTCGAACCTCCGACCTTTGGGTTATGAGCCCAACGAGCTGCCACTGCTCCACCCCGCAATGTGGGTGCAAATATACATACTATTTCCTTAACTGCAAAATCAATATGGATTATTGAAACAGCAGATCCATATCAAACTTCTCCTTACTGCAGTAGAGAAGTAAAAACATGATCAGGAAAGTGAAAACTGCAAGCTTCCTCATAATCAGTAAATGCAAAGCAAATTAAGAAAAACTCTGATAGCTATGGGTAGCGACCCAAACAGGTACGACAGAAAAATGCTAACTTTCGGAATAATCAGCAACTGCAATATTTCATGAACAAAATAGACGATCAACCATGAAACACTATCCCAAAGCTGTTCTTGCAACCTTTTTAATGACTTTAGCAATGGTATTTCCGGGCCGTTCCCAGTCAATACCGGCCGTGAACATGAACCAGTACCTTTTCCCTGAATTCACGGAGTGCACTATCAAATCCAAAACCGGCGCTGAATCAACAGAGAGAGGCAACTATAACACAATTACGGGTAAAATGGCATTCATTAAGGAAAATGCAATCGTTGGACTTTCCACAGCCAGACAGGCTGACACAATAATATTCCACGGCAGGCGCTTTGTCCCTTTCGGAGAAATATTTCACGAGGTTGTGGTGAATGCTCCCGTCACCCTCTTCATAGATCACGAGAGCCGCCTCATCCCTCCCGGTCAGCCGGTGGGTTACGGAGGCACATCCAAAGTCTCGAAGGTGATTACCTACTCCCACATGAGTACACAGGGAGGTATCTACAACCTCGAAATACCGCCCGATTTCGAGGTAAAGTATATGCCCGTATACTGGATCCACCATAACGGCGAAATGCATAGCTTCCTCGGACGGAGCCAGTTCATTAAAATCTTCCCTGAACATAAAAAGGAGATCGCCAACTTTATCAAATCTCAGAACATTAAAATGGAAGACCGGGATGACCTGACAAGGCTTGTCATGTACTGCAACGAGCTGTACGCCAAATAATACCAGCCAAAAGACATATAAAACATGGAATACAAAAAACTGGGAGCCAGGGGTCCTGTTGTCTCAACCGTCGGCTTCGGCGCCTGGGGCATCAGTGGCCGCGACTGGGGAACAACGGATGATGACAAATCGCGCGAGGCAGAGAAGGTTCTGTTCCCGATGGCACAACGCTTCGGCACAGGAGTAATAGTGCGCATCCCGCTACTCTTCGGACTGCTATCCGGAAAATTCAGCGCTGATGCAAGATTCGGCGACAATGACCACCGCCGGTTCAATCTCTCTCCGGAGAAACTTGAATCATACATAACCGACCTGAAGAGGTACCTGCCCCTCTTCGATGAATACCCTCATCACTCTATGGTACAAATGAGCCTGAGGTTCTGTATAGCGCACCCCGCCTGTCACACGGTGATCCCCGGGGGGAAGACACCGGAACAGGTGAGGGAGAACGTTGTGGCCTCGGACCTCAGTTTCATTGCCCGGGAAAAATTCATTTTTTGAAAACT
Source organism: Bacteroidales bacterium (assembly GCA_012514255.1). Next base: position 4,728 of record JAAZAP010000222.1, read on the forward strand.
GACCGGAATTCTTTCTAAATTTACACTTGCCCGGATGATCATTCATGCCGGTCATATTGTTACTAAAAACAAAAAGCCATGCCAAGAGTATTCAAAGCACTTGAGATAGAAAAGGAAGAGAAAGAGATAATGCGCGATTATCTCGACCGCCATATGCCGCATGTCATCTGCCCTGACAGCGTCAGACGGGGAGACAGGTTCCAGGTAAAGGTACGGATGGGAGACCAGTACCCTCACCCTGATGAGGATGATCACTATATTAGCGTGATCCAGCTCTGGAACCGCGAGACGCTGCTTGCCGAGGCTCGCTACTCGGCTGGCGCCAACGGACACAGACCCTCTCATGTGGAGGTCGATTTCCATCTTGTAGCCCCCGATGTCTCAATGAATCTCAGTGCCCTGGCCGTCTGCACCAAGCACGGTTTATGGCAGAGCGAGGATAAAGCGGTGAAGGTAAACGACTGATTGCATAGAAACCAAAAACGATCCGAATAATGGGAAGTTATGTCAACGGACATCTTATCAAGGACGAGTCCGTAGCCTATGAGACTAAATACCACTGGGTGATCTTCTTTTCACTGAAATCGATTTTTACCCTGACAATTTACGCCTGGATGAAGCGCTGGCTCTCCGAGTTTGTAATAACTAACCGCCGTATAGTCATTAAGGAGGGATTCATTGCCCGCCGTACATTTGAGATGAATCTCTCAAAGATAGAGACGGTGAATGTTGACCAGACTGTCCTGGGCCGGATCCTCAATTTCGGGTCTATCACCATCATTGGCACCGGCGGTACCACGGAAACATTCCACAACATCGCCCACCCGATGACTTTCAGGCAGAAGTTCCAGGAGCTATGCTAGAAAATCTGAAGGCCTAAGGTCAGAAGGTAAGAATGTCAGGGTCTTGCAGTTCTGCGGTCTTGCTGTCGTGCAGTTGCGCGGTCTTCAATTCCCTCATGACCGCCAACTGCCGACTGGTACTGCCGACTGGTACTGCCAACTGCCGACTGGTACTGCTGACTGGCACTGCCGACTGCCGACTGGTACTGCCGACTTCCTAGTGCAGTGCTCCTAATGCTTCCTTAACCGCGGTTACCAGCTGCGGATCATTACCCTTCTGCATGTCTCCGAAAGTGGTGCGTACATAAACATCAGGCTTCACCCCGGTCTTCTCCAGGTCATTTCCCTCCAGGTCATAACAACCCCACGCCGGCAGGCGCGTAGAGGAACCGTCAACCAGCTGCCTCCCCGAAGTAAATATTATCCATCTGTAAGTCTCGGTGCCCACTATTGTCCCCATCTTCAGCTGACGGAAAGCGGCGGCGGTCATCTCGGCATCGCTCAGCGACTGCTCATTAACCATCAGGATAATAGGTCCGCCTGACGGTGCGAAGTTGGGCTGCGGCGACCGCTTCCCGTTGCGTGCCTGCCACTCCAGGTAGGGCTTCTGAGAGAGGAACCTGATTACATCGTCGTGCACGTTCCCTCCCCTGTTGTTGCGTATATCCAGGATCAGCGCCTCCTTGCCAAGGGCAATCCCCGTCATGTCAATAAGGAACTTATCAAGGCTCTGGTTGCCCATGTCCTTCATATAGACATAAGCCACCCTGCCCCCTGAAAGGCTGTCGACAATCTTCCTGTTCTCAGCCACCCAGCTGTCATAAAGCAGTGTCTTCAGAGCGCCTGAGCTGACGGGAACCAGGGTCATGTCAAACTCCTTCCCCTTCCGCGCAAAGCGAAGTGTGATCTCCTTCTCAAGCTGCGGCAGGGTGAAGAACCTGTCGCGATCAGCAGACTCATCCACCGGTGTGCCGTTGACAGCCACCAGCCTGTCGCCGGACTTCAGTGGCGTGTCAGTCAGATCGGCCGGCGAGCGTGCCACCCATCCTTCCACGACAAAAGGATCATCGCTCCGGAAGATTATACCCGTTGCGTTGGTCCTCAGCCTGTAGAAAGGTCTCGCCTCTTCGCCCTGGCTGCTAAAGCCGAGGTGCGACGAGTTCAGCTCACCAAGCATATCATTCTGTATGGTCCTCAGGTTGTCCCTGTTGCGGATCAGCGGAAGGTACTGCTCGTACCGTGTAAGCATAGCCCTCCAGTCTACGCCGTGGTAATTCAGATCATAGAAGTGCTCTGCAAGCGTAGCCCAGTTCTCGTAAAACATCTGTAGGAACTCATCGTGCAGGTTCTTGCTGAAGGTGGCAGACAGGGCTATCTTGTCCGCCTTCCCCTCGGCCGGCTTCACCTCGTGGACATCGCCCGAGATCAGGGCATAGAACTTGTCGCCGGCCATAATCACCCTGCTGAAACTCCTCTCGCCAATGGCTGCACTCTTCGGCGGATCAAACGGAGAGAGCTCCACCTTCGTCATCACCCTGTCACGCGGATTGCGAGAGTTGTTGAAGAGCACCATCGTCTTGCCCCTGACAGTGAAAACGTAAGGTGATGACTGCGAATTCCCTTTCACATCAATCTGTTCCCAGCGGTCAGCGATTCCGTCTGTCTCAATTTTTATATCCACCTTCAGACTGTCTTTGGAAGGCTTTTTCACGAAAAGTTTGTCGTACTCCTCCGTACGCAATGACTCACTGAAACGGTAAAGCGGGATGCGGTAGAGCTTGCTGACACCTGCCCCCCTCGGGAAGCCGGCATTGTACCTGTTGGCGCTCAGGTAGATATATCGACCGTCAGGTGACCAGTACGGATCCGCCTCAGCCACACCGTTATTGGTGATGGTATGAGTTTTTGACTCTTTCGTGTCATATATGAAGATATCCTGTTCGAAGTTCCGGAAGGCGGCATACAATATATACCTGCTGTCAGGTGAGAATCGCGGCTGGGTGGGCCGGAACCAGAACTCATCCTTAATAATTCCCGTCACACTGAAATTTTTCAGGTCAATGAGGTCAATGTAGCTGTCGCCGCTGTTGAAAAGTGCCTTCTCACCGTCAGGACTGACAAGCAGATTCTGCAGGGTACGTTCGTATTGTGTCAGCTGTTTCTCAGCTGCAGGCAACGAGGCTGAAATTGTGAACAGATTGGCCCATCCCTTTAAGGTGCGGGTGTAGAGAAGCGACTCATTATCCTTCATCCATCTGACCTCCTGTACCCTCTCGCCCCTGTCGGTGGGCATCTCCTTAATGAATTTGCCGGTGATATCTGAAACAAACAACCTCCCGCGCGAGACAAAGGCAATCTTCTTGCCGTCGCCAGAGACATCGAAATCAGTGATCTTGCCCGCACTGTTGTATCCAATCTCCGTTGCCAGGTTTTCGTTTGACCAGACACTTATTTCGCAGAGCGAACTCTCTTCGCGTTCGACATCGTAAGTCCAGATGCGGTAATCGCGCGCAAAAACCACGAACCTGCCATCGGCGCTGACCCGTGGACGGCGGATGGAGGTCGGGAACGTGGTCATCTGTCGCTTTGCGCCATTATCAAAAGTGTACAGATTGTATTCAGCATTGCCCTCGTCAGATGCGAACCAGAGCTTGCCGTTGCGGTCAACGGAAGGCCACAGGTCCTTGCCCTCCCACTCCGTGAGCCGCTTGTATTCGCCTGTGGTTCTGCTGTAATACTCGATGTCAGGGTCATTCTCCCCCCTGTATCTCTTCCTGTGGGGAAACATATAGCTCTCCCACGATGTGGTAAAATACCATTCTCTGCCGTTGCTTCCCGGGATTTCAACCATGTTGTGTGCCTGGTCAAAGTAGTTGTCCGAGAAAAGACGCGCCGGGGTACATCCTGTTGCAGAAACAGTGTAAGCGCCAAATGTATTGAACCTGTCAGATGTGAAATAGACTGTTCTTGAATCCCATGACCAGCTGTCGGGGTAGTCATTGGCGTCATGCCATGTCAGCTGCTGCATGGTGCCGCCATCGACCGGCATGATGTATACATCCGCGTTACCGTTCTGCGTGGATGCAAAAGCCAGCCACTTACCATCAGGAGAGAAGCAGGGGACCGACTCCTCACCGGTCATTGCCGTAATGCGATGCGCTGTGCCGCCGCTGCGGTCAGCCATCCACAGGTCGCTTTCATATACAAATACGATTTTTGATCCGTCAGGTGAGATTGCCGGATCAGAGAGAAAGGCAGACTGCCCACGGACTGAGATAGTGCCAGCTACAGCCAACAACATCAACAAGTTAAAAAGGCTTTTCATGATATTTCGTTTAGAAATGGTCTCACTCCAAATATATAGAATAACAAGCTGAAAAAGCTGATGTTATTTAACACTGTTCATGAAACTCCCGGGGTGGTTATGATATGCCTGGGAAAGTCTATACGGGACGATTGACTATATTTGATCACAATAAAGAGAGATTATGAAACCCGGACCGATTTCCATTCGCCTGCTGCCGGCGTTTTTGCTGATTGAGGCGGCCGTGTTACTTGCCACCGTGGTCTTATCTTCATGTGGCCGTACTGACAGGGCGGGATATACCGCTGAAGGAGTGTCAAAACTCCTGGCAACATACAGGTTTGAGACCGTGAAAGATGTAAGGTACAACCTGTCTTTTATTATTGATACAGGCAGGGTTAGTCCCGTGGAGGGCACTGCAGTGATTGAGTTTGAGCGCACTTCAGGTCGTGAACCGCTGGTATTGGATTTTAAGGTGCCCGGGGATTACCTTAAAACAGTGACCGTAAACGGGAAGCCGACTGAGGCTGGACTCGTCAACGGCCATATAATCATTGACAGGGAACTGTTATCACGCCGCTACAACCGCGTGGAGGTCAGCTTCCGGGCCGGGGACCTCTCGCTGAACAGGAATGATGAATACCTGTATACGCTTTTCGTTCCCGACAGGGCATCAACTGCATTCCCGTGCTTTGACCAGCCTGACATCAAGGGCAGGTTCACCATCACGCTGGATATCCCTGAATCATACCGTGCCATGTCAAACAATCCCGTCGTCCTGGCAGACACAACTGACGGAAGGGTCACCCTTCGCTTCAGCGAGACAAAGCCCATCAGCACTTATCTCTTTGCCTTCGCAGCAGGCAAATTTGAGCTGGCGGAAAAGGAGATTGACGGTGTGAAGATGGAGATGCTGCACCGCGAGAACCGCCCCGGATATGTTGAGAACAACGCCGATGAGATTTTCCGCCTCCATTACAGCGCCCTGAAATGGCTTGAGGAATACACGCAGATACCCTATCCCTTTGACAAATTCGGCTTTGTGCTTCTGCCGCCGTTCCAATACAGCGGGATGGAACACCCGGGGTCAATATTTTACAGGGCCTCATCGCTGATGCTTGAGGCCTCTCCCACACTTAACGAGCGGCTTTCACGTGCCTCGCTGATTGCACATGAGACATCGCATATCTGGTTCGGTGACCTGGTGACAATGAAATGGTTTGACGACGTCTGGCTGAAGGAGGTTTTTGCTGGCTACATGTCAGATAAAATTGCCGGTCCTGATTTCCCCGATATAAACCATGATCTCCGCTTTCTTCTTTCGCGCTATCCTGCTGCCTATGAGGTAGACCGCACCCGGGGCACCAACGCGATCATTCAGCAATTGGGTAATATGAAGGATGCCGGCTCGCTCTACGGAGGCATCATCTACAACAAGGCACCCATAGTGATGCGGCAGCTTGAACAGCTGGCCGGAGAAGAGAACCTGAAGAGGGGGTTGCAGGTTTACCTGAACGAGTACGCATGGGGCAATGCCCGCTGGGATGACCTGGTTTCCATACTGGAGGAGACATCGCAAAAGCCCCTCGGGGAGTGGAGCAGGATGTGGGTAAGGGAGGCTGGCATGCCGATAATAAAACCCGTAATTGCAGAAGATAACGGATACAGGATCTCGCTCAGTGAGGATGACCCGGCAGGGACACTCCGGCACTGGCCCCAGACACTGAAGACAATGGTGATCACGGCATCGGATACCATTACTGCTGACCTGCAACCGGCTGAAAGAGATTCCTATATCACAACCGCTGACAAGCCGTTGTGCGTTATCCCTGATATTTCAGGAAGAGCATACGGCACCTTCCTGTTTGACAGTATCAGTGCCGCATATCTGACGGCAGGGCTTCCGGAAATGAACGATCCGTTGCTTAAAGGTATCCTCTGGATCAATATGTATGAAAACCTGGTCAACGGGACAGTAAGTCCGGTTGTATTCTGCGAAACCGCACTACGCGACCTGCAGGTCATCTCCGATCTGCAATTGCGGAACTATCTTTCAGGCAGGTTCTCGTCGGTATGGTGGAACCGGCTCACCGCAGAGGAGCGGGCGGCCCGGGCGGCGGAGACAGAGTCAATGATTAGAGGCAAAATGGCATCAGCAGAAACCCCGGCTGAAAAACGTTCATGGTACGGCACACTGAGAGATGTAACAGTCACACCCGGGGGCATGAATTACCTTACAATCCTGTGGAAAAGCGGAGAGCTTCCGGGCGAGACCCTTCGGGGCGATGTGCCTCCGGGCGGTAAGATTTCCGGCGCCGTCATGCTGAGCGAGGATGAGCTCTGCACCCTGGCGCTGACGCTGGCGCTGAAAGGTCACCCTGAGGCTGACCGAATAATTGAGGAGCAGCGCGAACGAATTACAGGTAAGGAGAGACTGGAGCGGTTTGATTTTGTGATACCGGCCGTATCTGCTGACGCTGCGGTCAGGGATGCCTTCTTTGAGAGTCTCCGTGACCCGGCCAACCGCGAGCGTGAGCCATGGGTTCTGGAAGCACTCGGATATCTGCACCATCCATCTGTGGCGGAAAGATCTGAGCATTACATATTTCCATCGCTTGAACTGCTTGAAGAGATAAAGAACACAGGTGACATCTTCTTTCCCGGAAGCTGGATAACAACAACCCTTGCCGGACACCGCTCACCCGGGGCCCGCGTAACCATGGAGAAGTTCCTCGATGATCACCCTGACTACCCGGCGGACCTGAAGCTGAAGATACTGCAGGCGGCGGATCATCTGTTCAGGTAGTTATCTATCATATATCATTGAATTACAATTCTTTATGCTCTACGAGCATAGGTTTTATTGGGAGCTCCTGTTACAATTCCTGATGCGCTACGCGCATCAGATTGCAGGCAATAAGGATTGTAACTGGCAGTCGTCACAACCAACAGATCGTCGTAGACGATCAAGAATTGTAACACGAATGACACCCCAACCAACAGATCGTCGTAGACGATCAAGAATTGTAACCGGCAAATACTCACCGCCAACCCATCGTCGTAGACGATCAAGAATTGTACAACAATACAGGAATTTCCTATCTTCACAATCGTAAATCGCAAATAACAATGGGTTTCTGGCGTGTCCTCGTATGCATTCTCTTCCCTCCCCTGGCCGTGATAGACAAGGGCTGTGGCTCAGTCCTGATCATCTTCCTCCTCACCCTCTGCGGGTGGGTCCCCGGCGTGATCGGCGCACTGATCATCAATAACAGGAGGTGAACAACCACTTCCCCGCCCGGAAGTTACATTTGCCTTATTCATCATAGCCTTACATTCATCCTCCATCTCGCCATTTTTGATTAATTTTGCACGATTGTAAAAACTTGTACAAACTTTAACCGGTGACATTTGTTGAGTTGATGTACCGTTGAAGGAGAGGTATATGGAAAATGACCAGGATAAGCTGCTGGGCGAGGTAACATCGGGAGAATACAAGTACGGCTTCGTTACGGATATAGAGACCGAGGTTATCCCCAGAGGCCTCAGTGAAGATGTGGTAAGACTCATCTCTGCCAAAAAGGAAGAGCCCGAATGGATGCTTGAGTTCCGGCTCAAGGCATTCCGCCACTGGCAGACAATGAAGATGCCCAATTGGGCCCACCTGAATATCCCGGATATTGATTTCCAGGATATTATATACTATGCCGCCCCAAAACAGCAAAAGGGGCCGGATAGCCTTGACGATGTTGATCCTGAACTGCTGAAGACATTTGACAGGCTCGGCATACCCCTTGAGGAACAGAAACGACTCACAGGCGTTGCCGTTGATGCCGTCATGGACTCAATATCGGTCAAAACCACCTTTCGTGAGACCCTCGCCGAGATGGGCATTATCTTCTGCTCATTCTCCGAGGCAGTGAAGGAACACCCGTCGCTGGTACAGAAATACCTGGCCTCAGTGGTACCTTACACTGATAACTTCTTTGCCACACTGAACTCGGCAGTCTTTTCTGACGGCTCGTTCTGCTATATACCAAAAGGCGTAAGGTGCCCCATGGAACTATCTACATACTTCCGGATCAACGCTGCCAACAGCGGTCAGTTTGAACGTACGCTGCTCATCGCCGACGAGGAGGCTTATGTGAGCTACCTGGAAGGTTGCACCGCGCCCATGCGCGATGAGAACCAGCTCCATGCCGCTGTGGTTGAGATAGTTGTGGAGCGTGGCGCCGAGGTCAAGTACAGCACCGTGCAGAACTGGTATCCGGGCGATAAGGATGGCAAGGGAGGAATCTTCAATTTCGTGACCAAACGCGGAATATGCAAGGGTGACGACTCAAAAATCTCATGGACACAGGTGGAGACGGGCTCGGCAATCACATGGAAATACCCTTCATGCATCCTTCGCGGCAACAACTCTACAGGCGAGTTCTACTCGGTGGCCGTCACCAACAACTACCAGCAGGCCGATACAGGCACAAAAATGATACACATTGGCCGCAACACGAAGAGCACGATCGTTTCAAAGGGTATCTCTGCCGGTTTTGGCCAGAACAGCTACCGTGGCCTTGTGAAGGTTCTCGGCAAGGCTGACGGAGCGCGCAATTTCTCGCAGTGCGACTCACTCCTCCTCGGCGACAAATGCGGAGCACACACCTTTCCGTATATTGAGGTGGACAACCCCTCGGCAATTGTGGAACATGAAGCAACAACGTCACGCATCGGCGAAGACCAGATATTCTACTGCAACCAACGGGGCATCTCCACCGAGGATGCCATCGGGCTTATCGTCAACGGATATGCCCGCGAGGTGATCAACAAGCTCCCGATGGAGTTCGCGGTGGAAGCGCAGAAGCTGCTGCAGATAAGCCTTGAGGGAAGTGTGGGTTAATCCCGCTGTAATTCCGGACGGGCACCCTGACAAACCAGATGATAATAACTTGAGCATAAGCACTATAAAACAGAATCAACAGCAAACAACATATGCAAACCGAATTTTTGTTACAGATAAAAGATTTAAAAGCTTCAATTGACAATAAGGAGATCATCAAGGGTCTCACCCTGGAAGTGAAACCCGGGGAGATCCATGCCATCATGGGTCCCAACGGCAGCGGCAAGAGTACTCTCGCCAATGTGCTTACCGGTCGCGAGATAGCCACCGTCACCGCCGGCACAGTCACCTTCGAGGGCAAGAACCTCCTTGATATGTCACCCGAAGACAGGGCCCGTGAGGGTATCTTCCTCTCATTCCAGTACCCCATAGAGATCCCGGGCGTCAGCATGGTCAATTTCATGAAGACAGCTATCAACGAGCAACGCAAGCACCGCGGTCTCGAGCCGCTGTCGGCTTCAGAATTCCTGCGCCAGATGCGTGAGAAGAAGGAGCTTGTGGAGATTGACTCTGCCCTGACCAACAGGAGTGTCAACGAAGGCTTCTCCGGCGGCGAAAAGAAAAAGAATGAAATATTCCAGATGGCAATGCTCGAGCCAAGACTGGCACTCCTCGATGAGACCGACTCAGGCCTCGACATCGATGCACTGCGCATCGTCGCCAACGGCGTGAACAAGATCCGCAGGCCTGACACATCAGTGATTGTGATCACTCACTACCAGAGGCTCCTTGACTATATTGTGCCCGATCATGTACACGTGCTCTACGACGGCCGCATCGTCAGGTCGGGCGGTCCTGAACTGGCTCTCATGCTTGAAGAGAGAGGATATGACTGGATAAGAAAGGAAGCAGACGTCAGCGAAGAGACATGGACTACAGAACAGAAGTGACAGAGAGGCTGGCATCCATGTATGATGACAGCCGCGATGCTTATCTCAGGGAATCGCCTGAGATTTTCAACAGCTATCGCGAAGATGCTTTTGCAGACTTCCTGCGCCTCGGTATACCTGACAGGAAGAACGAAGCATACAAATACACTAACCTGGAAAAGTTCCTCAATCATCCGTATCAGGAGTATTTCTTCCCCAAACCTGACGATTTCAGGGAAGCAGAAAAATTCCATTGTGACGTAGAAGACCTGGATGTCTGGAACATGGTTCTGCTCAACGGTTTCTTCCCGAAGGGTGAAGAGGGGCTGGCCATGCTGCCAGGGGGGATATGGGTAGGCAGTATGAAAGCTGCAGCAAAGCAGTTTCCTTCACTCGTTAAGAAACACTATAACAGGTATGTCCAAAACGGAAATGACGGTCTTGTACCGTTGAATACAGCACTGGCATCAGACGGGCTCTTCATCTATGCCCCAAAAAATACGGTTTATACCAAACCACTGCAGATAGTCAGTCTGTTACACTCAGACAAAGATATCTTTGTGCAGGACCGCAACCTGGTGGTTATAGAAGAAGGAGCGCAACTATCACTGCTCTCATGTGATCATGCCCTCTCACCACAACGGATACTCACGAATACTATCACGGAGATATATGCAGGCCCCAATGCCCGTTTTGAGATCATCAGGGTTCAGAACCAGCACAATCACTCCGGTAAGATCACACACACCTATATTCACCAGGAGCGTAACAGCTACGCCTCATCAAACAATATATCACTTCATGGCGGGCTGGTACGCAACGCAACATGGCACACTCTGAACGGTGAGAATGCCGAGACACACAGTTACGGACTCTTCCTTGCTGATAAAGAGCAACATATTGCCAATTTTGTGAAGGTTGACCATGTGGCTCCCAACTGCAACAGCACGCAGCTCTTCAAGGGAGTCCTTGATGACAATGCTTCGGGAGCTTTCAACGGACGTATCATGGTTCACAAGGACGCACAGCGAACCAACGCCTACCAGAGCAACAACAACATCATCCTCTCTGACACCGCCCGCATGGATACCAAACCGCAGCTGGAGATATATGCTGACGACGTGAAGTGCAGCCACGGCGCCACCGTCGGGCAGCTCGACGAGAACGCTCTCTTCTACCTCCGCTCACGCGGGATAAGTGCAAAGGAGGCACGGCTGATGCTGATGTTCGGCTTCGCACATGATGTCATCAAGAATATCCCCATCGAAGCACTGCGCGACCGGATAGATAACCTGGTGCTGAAGCGCCTCCGCGGCGAACTGTCGCGCTGCGCCTCATGTGCAATACAGTGTAATTGAACGAAGTAATGAAGCTTGCAAAGAGCATAGAAGAGATAAGATCCGACTTCCCCATCCTATCAACCCTGGCGCACGGGAAGCCGCTGATCTATCTTGACAACGGCGCCACAACCCAGAAGCCGCTACGGGTAATAAGCGTGATGGAGGAGCTCTACCGAACTACCAATGCCAACGTACACCGGGGCGTCCATTACCTTTCTGACAGGGTATCTGACCGGTATGAGGCAGCCCGCGAGACGGTCAGGGCATTCATCAATGCCCGTTCCACCGGGGAGATCATCTTCACTGCCGGTACCACCGCCTCAATCAACGCAATTGCTTTCTCATTCGGCGAGAGATTTATCCATGAGGACGATGAGATTGTAATCAGCGGCATGGAACATCATGCCAACATCGTTCCCTGGCAGATGCTCTGTGAGCGCAAGAAGGCAAAACTGAAGATAATCCCCTTCTCAGACGAAGGGATCCTTGACCTCGAAGCATACAGGTCATTGCTCACGGAACGGACCCGGATCGTGGCTGTCACACACGTTTCCAATGTACTCGGCACTGTCAATCCTGTTAAGGAGATTGTTGCTGAAGCAC
>JAAZAP010000223.1 GCA_012514255.1 Bacteroidales bacterium
CTGCTGCCATAATAACCCCCATCCTGCTGCCAAAAGAGCCCCTGGTGGAAAAATCAAATCCGCTCATTTTCAACCCTGATTTACGTGCGATATTTTTTTTAAAAGCTTAAAGGTGGAAAAAATCTTAAAGCAACAATGAATAGCTGTTAAAAAACAGTAACCACAGATCATTTGAAAAGAAGCTGAGTAATCCGTAATCATTCGGCAGGCGTAATAAGCGTGTAATGCAATGAAGGCAGGCCCTTGAGACCTGCCTTCAACAACATTAAATTATCAACTGTGTGTTAGTAAGATTCTCTCTCAATATAGTGTGTATGCAGCAGCTCATGTGACTTATGCCCGTTGGGCTTCTCCAGAAACTCCTCGTAGATGGCTTTGATCTCGGGGTTCTCATGAGATTTTCTGATGTCCATATGCATATCCTCTGCATAGATAGCCTCTGTACGCTTCTGTCTTATCTCTGCATTGGTAGGAATAGGCTGGCCGCCACCGCCGAGACATCCTCCCGGGCAGGCCATGATCTCTATGAAGTGATACGAAGCCTTGCCTGTACTTACCGCCTTCGCTATCTTGTTGGCATTGACCAGTCCGTGTGCTATGGCCACCTTCAGCTCGGCACCCTCGAGAAACCTCCATTCTTCGGTTGTACCTTCTATCTTGATTGTAGCCTCCTTCACTCCTTCCATGCCCCTTACAGGCATGATGTTCAGGTTCTTGAAGGGTACCGGCTTGCCGGTAACGATCTCATAGGCGGTCCTCAGAGCTGCTTCCATAACGCCTCCGGTGGCGCCAAAGATCACTCCCGCACCGGTGGAGACACCCATGATTGAATCGTAGTGACTCGGCTCGATAGAACGAAAATCAATCCCTGCCTGCTTGATCATCACTGCCAGCTCGCGGGTTGTGAGCACGTAATCAATGTCCTTGTATCCGCTTGACCTCATCTCGGGCCTGTCAGCCTCATACTTCTTCGCAGTGCAGGGCATAATTGATACCGAAACAATCTGTTCGGGATTCAGATTGCGCTTCTGCGCATAGAATGTCTTTGCCAGGGCGCCGAACATTTGCTGCGGAGACTTGCATGTTGACAGGTTCGCCAGCATATGCGGGTACTTATGCTCAATGAACTTGATCCATCCCGGTGAGCATGAGGTGAACATGGGCAGTGCCATGCTGTGGTCATTTTCAACCAGTACCTTCCTGAGGCGTGTCAGTAGCTCTGTCCCTTCCTCAATAATGGTAAGGTCAGCCGTGAAGTCAGTATCAAGCACTGAGTCAAACCCAAGCTGACGCAGCGCCGTAACCATCTTGCCTGTCACCCTCTCTCCCGGATCATATCCGAGATCTTCTCCCAGGGCTATCCTTACTGCCGGGGCTGTTTGCACTACCACATGCTTGTCCGTATCATAGATAGCATCCCACACATGGTCAATATATGTTTTCTCAGTCAGCGCTCCCGTCGGGCAGCGGTTGACGCACTGGCCGCAGTTGGTGCATACAACGTGACTCATAGGCCTTTCATGGAACGAGGAGATCTTCATCTTTGAACCCTTGTTTGCCACGGCTATTGCGGAGACATGCTGCAGCTGTGCGCATGTGCGTACACAGCGCTGGCACCTGATGCACTTGCTGTCATCCTTGATGAATGCCGGCGAAGACCTGTCAATAGTATAATTATGATCCTCAACCAGGTCAAGGAAGAGATGTTCTCCGAAAGAGTATTCGTTTGCCAGTGTCTGCAGCTCGCATTTCTGGTTCTTGTAGCACTTGGTGCAGTCAGCACGGTGCTCTGAGAGCAGCAGCTCAACAATGTGCTTGCGTGCATTCCTTACCTTCAGAGTGTTGGTGTGGATATCCATCCCTTCTACCACAGGCATTGCGCACGCAGCTACCAGTGTGCGGGCTCCCGTCTGCTCCACCACGCATACCCTGCAGTTACCGGCCACACACAGATCCGGGTGATTGCAGAGAGTGGGGATAACTATACCCAGCTTTTTGGCAGCATCAAGAACTGTTGTCCCTTTCGCTACCTTTACTTCCTGATCATTTATCTTAAGAGTTACCATTTTTTTCCGTGCTAGTATTAATAAATTATCTCTTCCCTGAAATTCTCGACTATTGATTTGAAGGCGTTGCCCACTGACTGTCCCAGGCCGCATTTTGATGCCACCTTCATGGTGTCAGCAAGTTTTACAAGTTCATTCAGATATGTTGATTTAGACTCTCCCTTCTTCACCTTCTCCACACCCTTGAGGAGTTGCTGGCATCCGACCCGGCACGGTGTGCACTGGCCGCATGATTCCTCGGTAAAGAACTCAAGGTAGTTGTGAAGGACGTTGTACATTGAGCGTGAGCTGTTGAACAGCTTCATTGAACCTCCTGTCGGGACTCCCTCAAACCCTATTATTGTATCGGCAAACTTCTTGCGTGGTACGCAGAAGCCTGATGCACCGCCTACCTGCACTGCTTTAGTATCACCGTCACCAAATTCATTGACAAACTCCTGAACTGTCATCCCAAGCTCCAGTTCGAAGATTCCCGGAATGGGCGTATCACCTGAGATGGAGAAGACCTTTGACCCGCGTGAATCAGATGTTCCAAGCTTTACATACTCCTGCGCACCCTTCTCAATGATCATGACGGCAGTGACCAGCGTCTCCACGTTGTTGATCGAGGTTGGTTTGGAGAAGAGACCGCTGACAGTCGGGTAAGGAGGTTTGTTGCGTGGTTCACCGCGGAAACCCTCAATTGACTCGAACAATGCACTCTCCTCGCCGCAGATATAGGCTCCGCTGCCCATGCGGTATTCAATACTGAAATCGTATCCTATCTCCCTGATCATCTTGTGGAATTTATGAAGCTCCACAAAAAGCTGTGGCAGAAGAAACCTGTATTCGCCCCTCAGATAGATGTAACCTTTCTTTGCACCCATAGCCTTTCCGGCAATGGCCATGCCTGAATAAACCTTTGATGCAACCTTGTCAAGAATCTCACGGTCCTTGAATGTGCCAGGCTCACCCTCATCAGCATTGCAGACGATATATTTTTCGGGATCCTTCTCAGCAGCGGTGTATTTCCATTTCAATCCTGTCGGGAAGCCGGCTCCGCCACGCCCTTTCAGACCTGATTCAAGAATCTGCTCGATAATCTCTTCGCCTGTCATTTCGAAGGCTTTGGTCATGAGCTTCCTGACATCAATGCTTTCGAATATAAGGTCAACCTTTGTAAGTCCTTTGTTTTTCATTTCAGTGCCTCCCTCTTATTTGCGCATATAACCTTTAATCACATCAATAACTGTCTCCGGCGTCAGATCAGTATATGGCATGTCATTGATCAGCATTGCGGGAGCCTTGTGACACCATCCTATGCAGTTGGTCTCAAGCAGGGTAAACATCTTGTCAGGCGTGGTTTCGCCAACCCTTATCTTCAGTATATCCTCCAGGGTGGCAATGATATCATTCTTGCCTTTCATTGAACAGGTTATAGTTTTGCAGACCCTGATCACGTTCTTACCCCTCTCTTCGGTGTCAAGGAAAGTGTAAAACGATGCAGTGCCATAAACCTCCGCTGCAGAGATATCCAGTTCGGTGGCTACAGCCACCATGGCATCATCTGTAAGGTAGTTGTGCTTCTTCACAATATCCTGAAGGATGGGCATAAGGTTCTCCCTTTTACGGCCATGCTTATCAGCCAGCTCCTTCACCAAGTTACCTGTGTGATACATTTCTATTGGTTTTTAAGTATTTAGTGTTAAAACGTGAACTTTTGGGTGATTAATTCGAGTGTGAAATTAATAACAATAGAGACACAAAAACCTTACTTATGTCATGTTTAAGAACATTTAAGGCCTTGCATAATAAACGTGGCGGGCACTTATTTCAGCCTGATATCAGGCCGCAGAAAACTCCCTGAGCTGTTTTCCGAGCCAGGCTAACCACTCCTGCAGGCCTTCTCCGGTAATGGCAGAGGTTCTGAATATGGTTATGCGGGGATTGATGGAAGCCATGTCTGCCGCGAAGGCGTCAAGGCGGAAGTTGGTATAGGGCAAAAGGTCAGTCTTATTCAGGATAACAGCCCGTGCCTGGCTGAAAAGCATCGGGTACTTGGCAGGCTTGTCATCCCCCTCGGCCGTGCTGACAACAGCCAGCTTGAAGGTCTCACCCAGGTCAAACTGAGAAGGACATATTAGGTTGCCTACATTCTCCACAAAAATCAGATCTACAGAATCAAGGTCAAAATGCACCAGGGCTTTCGAGATGCTGTGTGAGTCAAGATGGCATCCTCCTTCAGTATTGATTGCAACGATGGGGATATTGTATTTTTTCAGGCGCTGTGCATCGCGGTCAGTTGTCACATCACCCTCGATGACGGCTATCCTGACCTTCCCTGCCAGGGCTTCGCAGGTTCTTTCGAGCAGGGTTGTCTTGCCGGCGCCGGGTGAACTTATAATGTTCACCATCATCACCTTCCTCTCATCCAGAAACGCGCGCACCTCCCCGGCCTTGTTCTGGTTCCTGTCGAGGATGTTTTTCATAATCATGATTTTCATGGTCATTCTCCTTCAATACTTTTTATAAACAGTTCCTTTCCGTGTACAATATCAATCTCAGATGAACCGCAGGTGGCACACCCTTTCAGGTCACCAGAGGGGATGTAGGGTGAACCGCAGTTCATGCAGCGCATTTCTGCCGCGATGATCTCTATGTTTATCTCTGCGCCGGCAGCAACCGTATCCCTGGCTGCCTCCCGGAATGCTGCTTCAAACAGGTCAGGCACTATCTGTATAAACTGCCCGAAGCTGACATTGACTCTGCTGACTGCCTGCAGGCCTGCATCAGCTGCATGACCTTCAACCATTTCAACCAGGTCAGTTGCTATTCTAAGCTCGTGCATAGCCTTCCTTTCAGCATATTCTCGGCAGCATCTGACCTGACGGCATATCAAGGAACCTCTGCCCTCCCGTCGAACTGTTCAGTATAACACGGGCTTCCCTGCCGGAGGTGATCCTGCCAATGACCACTGCCCCGCGGCCGTGGTGATCCGTACGCATCCTTTCCAGGATTGCCTCAGCTTCATCAGCTGCCACCACTGCCAGCAACCGCCCCTCGCTGGCCAGGCTCAGAGGGTCAAACCCGAGTATCTCACAAAGCCCCCTGACGGATTCATGAAGAGGAACGGAAGCCTCATTGACGGTTATGGTACAACCCCGCATTACGGCCAGCTCATTTAGTACGGTAGCCAGTCCTCCCCGCGTCAGGTCTCTCATAAAGTGGACTGCTTCCGGCTTTTCAACCATGGTTCTGACCAGGTGATTCAACGAAGCACAGTCAGAGAGGAGCGGGGTATCAAACGTCAGACCTCGCCGGGCAGCGAGAATTGTCACCGCATGATCACCCGGCGGGCCGTTGATGATAAGCACATCTCCCTCCTTTATTGTTGATCCGCTGCTGACATGCACCAGGTCACCACTGAGAAGGCCCACTCCTGCAGTATTGATAAAGATCCTGTCACACTTGCCCTTCTCCACAACCTTGGTGTCTCCTGTAACTATCCGGACACCGGCAGACTCCGCCTCGTCTGCCATGGAAGCTACAATCTCATCAAGCTCGTCCATGTCGAAGCCCTCCTCAATTATAAAGGCTGCAGACAGGTACTTCGGTGCTGCCCCTGACACTGACAGGTCATTCACTGTCCCGCAAACTGCAAGCTTTCCAATGTTGCCTCCCGGAAAGAAAAGCGGATCAATTACATAGGAGTCTGTGGTAAAGGCAATCGCCCAGGAAGGCGCCGAGAGAATGGCAGAGTCGGTCATCGGGCCGTTCATGCCGAACCTTGGGATAAAATGGTCGCGGATGAGCTTCTGTGCCTGTCTCCCGCCACTTCCGTGACTCAGTGTGATCTTTTCACTCATGGCAGCAGTATTTAAAAAAGGAATGGCATGATCCCTCGGCGGAGACCATGCATGCACCCTGCGGATGATCGGGGGTGCATGCCGAGGCAAACAAAGGACAGTCAGAGGGCTTGCTCACGCCTCTGAGTATATCACCGCAGATACAGGTGATGTCAGCCTCCGGTTCAGGAATATCAACAGGGAATACAATGCCCGCATCAAATCTCCTGTAACACTCACGGATTTTCAAGCCTCCCGATTCTAAAATGCCAAGCCCTCTCCACTCTGCGTCTTCGGGTTCAAATACCTCACGCATATATCTCCCGGCCATCGTGTTACCCCCTGCCGAAACCGCCCTGGCGTACTCAATTTCAACCCGTGGTTTACCGAGATTTACCTGCCTGATGAGCATAAGTACCGCCAGCATGATATCCGCCGGCTCAAACCCGGTAACGGCACAGGCGAGCCCGTAATTTTGCGGAATAAAGTCAAAGGCTGCAGCACCCGTGATGACAGCCACATGACCCGGGCAGATGAAGCCATCAATGCGCGCACCCTGCCGTAAGATCATCTCCATCGCCGGTGGCATTACCTTATGTGCATTCAGTACATAAAAATTCCTTACCAGGTCCTTTTCAGCCTGCATAAGCGTGAGAGCCGTACCCGGGGCAGTGGTTTCAAACCCGATCGCCGCGAAGACAACCTTTCTCTGCGGATCTGACCTGGCCAGGTCCAGTGCCTCATGTGCCGACAGCACAATCCTGATGTCAGCACCCGAAGCCTTTGCTTCTCCCGGAGAGATCAGTGTGCCGGGAACCCTGATCAGATCACCGAACAGGGCAATAGTAATATCCATATGCGAAGCGAGGGCGACAAGAGTGTCTATATACCGTGCAGGTGTGACGCATACCGGGCAGCCCGGTCCTGACAGCAGCTTCACCTCTCCGGGAAGCAGCGAAGGTATCCCGAACCGGTGAATGGCAGCCGTATGACCACCGCAGACCTCCATGAAACTGTACTCACGGGTAACCTCCCGCTTTATCATCTCAGCCAGGCCGGCAACATGCCTTTCATTCCTGTATTCGTCAACGTATTTCATCTGCCGTCAGGTTTCATGCTCTTCCCCCTGTATCATCACCGGGCCCGGCCTTTCCTGTACCTGAGCCTGAAGCCTCAATCTCATTCAGCAGACGAAGTGTCTCCAGGGCCTCATCCTCTTTCATCTTCGCGATTGCAAAACCCGCGTGAAGCAGTATATAATCGCCCGGCCTTAAATCTTCAACCATCTGTATACCTGCCCTGAACACAGCTCCGCCAACGGAGACCTCAGCCATGTCACCCTCAACCTTAAGAACCCTGGCAGGAAGGCTCAGGCACATATGCGCCTCCTTTCCGCTGTCGCCACCAGCTGTCCCAGCGATATTCCCCCGTCGTTCGGGGGAACCTGGTGATTTGTGTAAACTCTGAACCTGTTCATGGATAAAAGGTACGAAGTTTTTTCAAGCAGATACCTGTTCTGGAATACCCCGCCCGACAGCACCACCTGGTTCAGCCCGGTGTCATTCCTCATCCTGCGGCATACCGAAAGGATTACCTGCGCTATTGTGTTATGGAATTTTGCAGCGATAAGAGATATATCATTCCTCCCGGCCTCATATACCAGTTCCCTGAAAGTATCACCGAAACATACAGTTCCATTCAGTCCGAAGGGATAGTACTCTTCAGTCCTGCAATCTATAGCCGATTCAAGGCGCATGGGTGCCTCGGAGTCAAATGATGACCTCGTACATAACCCCAGCAGCGCGGAGACGGCATCAAAAACACGACCGGCGCCGCAGGTCAGTGGCGCATTGATCCCCTGAACAAGCATCTCCCTTACAGTATCCAGCCTCTGGTCATCAATCTCACTGAAAAGCCTGAGAGACCTGAAATCAAAATCACTTCCGAAAGTGCTGAAGAGACATGAGAGGGTCATCCTCCATGGCTCGGCAACAGCTGCATCACCCCCGGGCATCATGAAATAATCAAAGTGGGTGAACCTTTCAAACTCCGTAGCTGAGGCTATCATGAATTCACTGCCCCAGGTGTTGCCGTCAATTCCGTAGCCCGTTCCGTCAAGCACCACCCCTATGACCCTGCCGCTGAGACCATGTTCAGCCATTACCGAGACCGCATGGGCATGATGATGCTGTATCCTCTCCAGCGGCAATCCCCTCTCCCCTGCCAGCTCTTCAGCAAATCTCCCCGATAGATAATCGGGATGCATATCACACGCAACGCCAGATGGCTCAAACCTGAAGAGGGATGAGAAGAGGCCATAGGTCTCTGTATAGTAATCAAAGGTAGGCACGTTCTTAATATCACCAATATACTGGCTCATTATGGCACGTGTGCCCTTGCCGATGCAAAAACAGTTCTTCTGCTCGGCCCCTGTCGCAAAGATGCCCTCAGCACCTGTAGCCAGATCTACCGGTTGCGGAGTATAACCCCTCGATCTGCGGATGAGAATTGCTTTCCCGGCGCACATTCTCACCACTGAGTCATCAGCCCTGTTGTTTATCTCCCTGTTGTAACTGACAATGCAACCCGTGACAGGCATCAGGTCCCTGAGGGCGTCATTGTCAGAAATGATTATCGGCTCCTCACTCAGGTTTCCGCTGGTGAGCACCACTACCGGGGTTTCCAGGATCCTGAAAAGCATATGGTGGAAAGGCATATGGGGCAGCATTGCCCCGGTGGTGTTCAGTCCTTTGCTTACCGAAGGCGCCAGGGGCTTCTTCTGCCGCAGGATGAGTATCGGTCTCCGCCATGAGAGCAGGAGAGTTTCTTCTGATCCATCAGTAATGCAATACTCCCTCAGGGTTTCAATATCCCTGAACATGACAGCAAAGGGTTTCATGTCACGCTGCTTTCTCTGTCTGAGGAGAGCAACCGCCTCTTCGTCAAGCGCATTGCACATGAGGTTATACCCCCCCGTGGACTTGATGGCGATACTGCCTCCGGAAGAAATACGGCCGGAAATCTCTCTCAGGATGGCTGTTATGCCCGTGACTTCATTCCCGTCAGTCCTGAGAACGTACACCGGTCCGCAGTGGTTGCAGGCCACAGGCTGCGCATGGTACCTCCTGTCATAAACATCACCATATTCTGAGGCACATTGAGGGCACATCTCAAACGGCGCCATGGTGGTGGCAGCCCTGTCATACGGGAGAGCCCTGATAATGGTGAAGCGCGGACCGCAATTGGTGCAGTTGACAAAGGGATAATCAATACGCCTCGGATCACTGACCAGGTCGGAAAGACATTCATCGCAGACTGCAATATCAGGACTCACTTCAGTAATTATCATCCCGTCATTCACACTGGGGCTGATGGTGAAATTGCTGTATCTTCTGACTTCTGTCCGCCTGTATTCCACCAATTTGATATTCGCTGCCGGAGGAGCCAGGGCCCGGATATCATCAATGAATCGCGTGACTGCCGTCAGATCGCACCTGAGGACAACCCTCACCCCGTCACTCCGGTTAATCACTTCGCCTTGCAGGCAATGCTTCAAGGCAAGCCTGCGAATAAAAGGCCGGAATCCGACACCCTGAACAAGCCCCCTGACCATTATCTCATAACCCGTTTCCATGACTGCTACAGATACAGAGACTGGTTTTCCCTCATCCGGTAAACTGACCAGATGACACTCTCTATCTCATCACTCAGGTTCACATTGTTGACAATCACATAATCCGGCACTTTGAGTAATACGGGAGAAAAATTGACAATCCCCCTGATTCCCATACCTACCAGCTCATTGCAGACATCCTGCGCCGAAATGTCTGGTACTGCAACTATCGCTACCGTAACATGAAACCTGTCTATTATCTCCTGTAACCGCCGGGGAGGGTAAACCTGCATCTCATCCCGTGACTTCTGCTTGAATGGATCAATGTCAAACGTCGCAACTATGTTTATGCCCCTCTTGATGAAACGCGCGTATTTCGAAAGTGCCTGCCCCAGGTTCCCCATCCCAACCAGTATCACGTTGGTGATCCTGTCTCTTTTAAAGAGCGTCTCCATCTCAGTGATAACAGACCCGGGCGAATAACCACCCCGCCTGTTGCCCCTGATGCCATATTCCGAAAAATCCTTTCTTACCTGCTCGGGTGTTACCCCTGCACCCTCAGCAAGGGTATATGAATAGACTCTCCTGACTCCCATCGAGTTAAGCTTTACCAGGAGCCCGTGATAAAGAAAAATCCGCCTGAGACTGTTCCTGGTACTATGTTTTGTGAATTGTTTCACATTAACACTCTGTAATACAATTCCCACATGCAAGTTAAACTAACTTTTTCAAATAGCATACATTAAAATATTACATTGATTACTAATAAGTTATAAAAAAGAGAGCTTCTCGTCGTAAGGCAGGGTATAAAAAAAATTTGACTTGAGTTGATTGCACATTTACCTTTATTATGTGAATCTCCTCACATATAATGTACTACATAAGCATTAGAAAGGAAGATTGGCATCGTTCACTGGAAAATCTGCTCTCATCACATGACGTATTCGTTCCGGTGAAGGATGAATTTGGTCTGGATTATGAGCCATTCAGGCTGAGTCAGGCTGAAAAGATTGCATACAACGTACCCAAACCCACCACTCCCCTCAAGAATTTCTTCCTGCCTGTCAGGGAGAATGTGAGCAATATTGTCAGAGAAGGCAGACCCAGGATCATCATCGGTGCGCCCAACTGTGATGTTGCGGCTCTCGGGCTGCTTGACGAGATTTACCTTGATAAGGATTTCCCCGATCCCTTTTACAGGGAGCGCAGGAGGAACACCTGCATTATAGCATCAGACTGCTGGTCGGTCAATGAGCACTGTCACTGCACCAGCTACGGTATTAAGCCTTATTCGGAGGAGATTGCCGACATGGCCCTTCTTTCTGACGGTGATGATATAATCCTGAGGGTCATTTCTGACAATGGGAAAGAGTTAGCCCGGCAATTGACGGCTGCGTTGCCGGTTGAGGAGCCGGGGAAACTAAGCTTTGCGGAGAAGAGGCACAGGGATACGGAGGCACTTCTCTCCGACCTTAACAAAGGCCTGCCTGATTACAAAACCACGGGTGAAATTGTATTGAAGGCTGGCAGTGAGATATGGAAGAAATATGCATCAAAATGTGTCTCGTGCGGGGCCTGTACGACAATCTGCCCAACCTGCACCTGCTTCCTGCTTATTGACAGGCCCGGTTTTGAAAAGGTGAAACAGACCGATGCATGTCAGTATCCGGGATTCGAAAGGGTGGCCGGAGGTGAGGATGCACTTTTTGCACTTGATCACCGGTTCAGGAACAGGTACATGTGCAAGTATGTATGGCGGCCGCAGAAATTCAAATCCATTGCCTGCACGGGCTGCGGCAGATGCATCGAGGCATGCATCGGAAAGATAAACAAGAATGAACTCTTCATGGAACTCGCATGATGATTCCCATGACCGGAAACAATATAAATATATACAAACCCTTGCGGGCAAGCCTGACTGAGGTGATTGAAGAATCACCCCTGATCAAGACCTTCGTACTCGTCCCGGAGGAAGATTTCATCTTCAGGACCGGACAATTTATTGAGTTATCTGTTGACGGTGTGGGTGAGGCGCCCTTCACACCGTCGTCATCACCGCTGGTGACCGAGACGCTTGAGGTCACTGTCATGAAGACAGGTTATGTCACCGGCATAATGCATGAACTCAAGCCGGGAGCTGTGATGGGCATAAGAGGCCCCTACGGAAGAGGTTATCCCATAACAGAATTCAAAGGCAGGGAAGTGCTGATCCTGGGTGGAGGTTGCGGTCTTGCCCCGATACGTTCCCTGCTGTTTACCCTGGAACATATGAAGGATGATCTTGAAAAGGTTATACTCTGCTACGGTTCCAAAACCCCCGCTGACTGTATATACAAACCGCTGTTCAGCAGACTCAACAGCATTGACAAGTTTGAAGCATACCGCACGGTTGATATTACTGATGACGACTGGGACGGACCTGTTGGTGTGGCCACCAAACTCCTTGACAACGTTAAGGTCAGCATTGACAACTCGGTAGCTGTTGTGTGCGGCCCGCCCATAATGATGAAATTCGGCACCCTGAAACTCCTTGAGATGGGTTACCGTGATGACCAGATATACCTTTCAATGGAAAAGAACATGTCATGCGGCCTGGGCAAATGCGGTCACTGCATGATGGGAGAGTTCTTTGTCTGCAAGGACGGCCCGGTATTTACCTATAAGGAGATAAAGCACAGTCCTGAAATATGGAAATGAAAACAAGGCAGGCATGAGGGTTTTAATAGATATGATTGAACTGAGGGCTGTCATGACCCGTAACCCGGCGACAGAGCTGCCCGAGGCTCTCTGTCACGGCGGATCCGGCAGCCTCAAAACAATCAGGGAACTGGCTACCTTCAGGTTCACCTGCCGCAGGTGTGAAGATGCACCCTGCATAGCTGTCTGCCCTGCCGATGCCCTTGAGAAGGACGAGGAAGGAATCATCATGAGGCACACAAACCTCTGTGTATCCTGCAAATCTTGCGTAACAATCTGTCCCTTTGGCACAATGATGACCGATTTCTTCAAACATCACCGCAATAAGGATCTTCTCTACGACCTGTGTGATCATGAACAGGCCCTGAAATTTGTGGAGGCATGCCCTCCCGGTACGGCGAGGATCACAAGCGAGGGCGAAAAGCCAGAGGAACATATATGGCAGCTTAATGAGAGGGTGCTCATTCGTGATTATATATATATAACTGAAAAAGAGTAACGAGAAAGGATATGGCGGTCAGTCTCTTTTATTTCTTTGTTTATCCCGGATTGCTGTTCATGGCGGTGACAGGGGGACTGCTTTCCTGGTTTGACAGGAAGATAACCGCCAGGGTACAATTCCGAAAGGGGCCTCCCCTGCTTCAGCCTTTCTGGGACTTTCTCAAGCTGTTGCTCGTGAAGGAGACTATTCTCCCCGGGCAGGGCTCCCGCTTTATGTTTCTTCTTGCTCCTGTCCTGGCACTTTTCGGGGCATCAATGGCCGGCCTCTTTATACTCCTTCCCCTGTTCAATATCGAGACAGGATTCCGGGGCGACATTATAGTCATATTTTATCTCCTGACACTTCCGTCATTCTCATATATAATCGGTTCCCTTGCCTCGGGCAACCCGATTGCAGCTGTAGGCGCATCGCGCGAAATGAAACTGATAATCAGCTATGAGCTTACTTTCCTCCTGGTGGTAGCCGCTGTGATAATGAAAAGCGGACAGGAGTTCGATCTGAACAACATCATCGCTGCACAGCAATCGGGCAAACCGTTTATAGGGAGTATTTCCGGCGTGCTGCTGTTCATCACCGGGCTCTTTTGCATACAGGCGAAGCTGGGGCTGGTGCCTTTTGATATGCCCGAAGCGGAAGCCGAACTGGCTTCCGGCATCTATATTGAGTACTCCGGGCCACCCTATGCAATGATCAGGCTGACAAAGTACATCATGCTTTTCATCCTCCCGGCTTTATTTGTTGCACTGCTCATGAACGGAATGACCGGCGGCATCGGCGTTCTGTGGCTCATCCTTAAGATACTCGGGATTGTGCTCCTGTTGACACTCATCAGGAATACCAACCCGAGGCTGAAGATAAAGCAGGCGTCCTCTTTCTTCCTTATATGGATGAACCTGCTGGTGGTTATTGCAATTGTGCTTAATGCATTCGGACTATAAAACAAAGACCGTGGGCTTCAAGGATTTTATCTTCAGAAAATCACTGTGGGTCTACCACTTCGGAGGCGCTTCATGCAATAACTGCGACATCGAGATCATTGACTGCCTTACCCCCAGGCATGATCTTGAGCGGTTCGGCATACTCCTGGCGGGCAGCATAAGACATGCTGACGTGCTTCTAGTCAACGGCTCGATAAACCGGCGTGATCATGACCGGCTGCTGGAACTCTATAACCAGGCTCCCAAACCTCTCCTGGTAGTGGCTATCGGAGCCTGCGGATGCACAGGAGGTATCTTTGCCGAAGGAATACCCTTCGCCGGACCTGTAGACAGGATAATACCGGTGGATGCATATATCCCCGGGTGCCCACCGAAGCCTGAAGCAATAATTGCAGGCATTGTCAAACTGGCAGGAAAAAAACAGTGATATGCAAATGAGTACAGAGGCTGCAATAAACAAACTCATGGAGAGGTTCAGCAGTGACACTGTCTGGGTGGACATGTCACGGGAAAAACGGGGAATCGTCTCGGTCAAACCATCTGCTATCCTTCCCATTTCCGAATACCTTTATAAAAGTGAAGGCTTCAGATTCATCATTGCTTCCGCGCTGCATACCCGGAGCGGATTTGAAATCTATTATCACTTCAGCCTAGACTCAGCCGGAATGATACTCAGCCTTCATGTGATCCTCGACAGTGAAAAACCTCAGATTGAATCCCTCTCAAACATGTTCAGTGCTTCAAACTGGATTGAAAGAGAAATGCATGAACTCTTCGGCATCAACTTCCTCAACCACCCCAACCAGGAAAAACTGATATCTGAAGGCAACTGGGCTGAAGGCGTTTTTCCCTACAGAAAAAAGTTCAGATAATAAACCGGATAAAATGGGCAGAAAGACACTCATACCGATAGGACCGTATCACCCGCTCCAGGAAGAGCCTGAACTGTTCAAGCTCTACTGTGACGGTGAAACGGTTACTGACATTAAATGGGAGACCGGTTACAACCACAGGGGTATAGAAAAGCTCAGCGAATCAAAGACTTATGACCAGGTATTCTTCCTCGTGGAGCGCATCTGCGGCATATGCTCAACGTCCCACCCCTTTGCCTTTGCCAATGCCGTTGAGGAGATCGCCGGCATAGAGATCACAGACAGGACAAAATATATCAGATCAGTTATCGGAGAACTCGAGCGTATTCACAGTCACCTCCTCTGGGTGGGCCTTGCAGGCCATTTTCTTGGCTACAACACCGTTTTCATGTGGGCCTGGAAATACCGGGAGCCAGTCCTCGACCTGTTTGAGATGATAACCGGCAACAGGAACAGCTATGCTATGTTCAAGGTGGGTGGCGTCAGGCGTGACATTGAGAATCACAAGATACCTGCCATACGCAGGGAGATGTCTGTCATGCGCAAAAAACTTGATCTCCTCACCGGCGCAGTAATGGATGACCCGGTTATCCATGCCCGGACAAAGGGAGTAGGGGTACTGACAAAACAGGATATCCTCGACTATGCCGCTGTGGGTCCCACGGCAAGGGCATCAGGCGTTGACATAGATGTGAGGAGGGACGATCCGTATGCAGCCTACCCGCTTGTCAGCTGGAAGGTCATAACGGCTGAGGCAGGTGATGTATTTGCAAAGGCAGAGGTAAGACTCCTCGAAATGTATGAGTCAGTCTCGATAATAGAACAGTGCATTGATGCCCTCGAAAAACTGAAGGAGGGTGATGTGGCTCTGAAGATAAATGAGATCCCGGCAGGTATCGGGACCGGACGGGCAGAGGCGCCCAGGGGCGAGGTCTTCCACTTCGTGGTGTCTGACGGCTCAAACTCTCCGGCAAGACATAAAATAAGGGCTCCGAGCTATACAAACATCGCGACGTTTAAAAAATCCTGTATCGGGCAGACCATCGCGGATGCCACCATCTCCCTTGCTGCCGTTGACCCGTGCTACTGCTGCACGGAGAGAATGGCTTCCGTTTACGATTCTGCCACAGGTGAAAGGATAATGAATGCCACTGAGCTTATTAACCATTCCCTGGAAAGAACAGGAGAAATCAGAAAATCTGTTGCAGGTCATGAATGAGCCCTTCATATCATTAACCGAGCCCTCCGCCTGCCTGATGCTGCAGATGCTGATACTGATCCCCCTGGCGGTTGGATTGCTGCTTTTCATTATGCCTGAGAGATGGCGCATGGCAAAAGGGATTATAGCCCTGGCTGCAACCCTCTTCGCGGGTTACATCTCCCTGATGCTATATTCAGCCTCTCCGCAGATGATCCCTCAGGGAGACAAGGTGACGAAGGATTGTATGACCCTTTTTGGTTCTGACCTGCTGGGGAAAGCCGGAGGATACCTTACCTTCACGGTTGACGGCCTGAGCAAACTGATTGTACTGTTTATAAGCATACTGGCACTGCTTGTGCTGGTTTATTCCATTTCATATAACAGATCATCCCCCACCCCTCATTTCAGTTCCTGGCTCCTCGTCACAACCGCCTGTTCCTACGGAGCAGTGCTGTCTGACAACCTTATCCTCTTCGTCCTTTTCTGGGGAATACTGGGGATCACACTGTACAAACTTATTCCGGGAAAGGATGAGAAGAGCTCCGCTGCCGCGAAAAAGACCATGATCCTTATCGGGGCATCAGACACGATAATGCTTGTAGGCATTGCCCTCCTGTGGAGGCTGACGGACACACTGAGCATCAATGGCATATCACTCGACACCGTCAATGGTCTTAATATCACGGCATTTCTTGCCCTGCTTGTCGGCAGCTTCACCAAAGCCGGCGCCTTCCCCTTCCACTCGTGGGTTCCTGACTTCACTGAAAATTCACCGGCAACCTCTTCTGCATTACTCCCTGCTTCCCTTGACAAACTGCTTGGAATCTATTTCCTCGCCAGGCTGACAGGAGATATGTTCATACTGAGTGAGGGAATGAAAGTGGCACTCCTGTCTGTCGGGGTGGTGACCATTATCACCGCAGTGCTGATGGCTCTTATGCAGCATGATTATAAGCGTCTCCTCGGCTATCATGCCGTCTCACAGGTCGGTTACATGATCCTGGGATTCGGAATAGGCTCTCTGTTGGGGGTTGTGGCCGGACTCTTCCACATGATCAACAACGCTCTTTACAAGAGCGGCCTCTTCCTGACGGCCGGTGCAATTGAACGCCAAACCGGGAAGAACGATATCGGAGACCTAGGCGGACTCTCAAAGGCAATGCCCGTGACATTTGCCGCCGCACTGATCTTTGCGATGTCAATATCCGGCGTTCCCCCCTTTAACGGATTTGCATCCAAATGGTTGATATACCAGGGTATCATTGAATCGGGTGCCAATGCAGGCATCGCAGGCGAACTGTGGATACTCTGGCTGGGCCTGGCTGTCCTCGGATCAGCCCTGACACTGGCAAGCTTCGTGAAATTCATCGGGGGGATATTCCTTGGACGCAGAAACTCCGTCATGGCCGGAGTCAGGGAGGTGCCTTTCCTGATGTGGATACCTATGACCCTGATTGCACTGCTGTGTGTTTTCTTCGGAGTCTTTGCCACAGGCGTGGTCATCCCGAAGCTGTTCACCCCTGCCGTTGGCCCGTTTGAATTCACCGGCCTCTGGAACTCCTCATTCGTCTCCCTGCTGGTGCTGATCTCAATAATCCTCGGCTTTCTCATCTACCTCGCTGCCGGGAGAAAGAGATTCAGGACAGGAGACCTCTTCATCGGCGGCGAGAAGATCGAAAAACTTGATGCATCCTATCCTGCCCCCGAATTTTACAAGACCTTCACCGAGTTCAGTCTCTTCTCGCGCGTTTACAGGCTGGCGGAAGCGAAGGCCTTTGACATCTACGATATCTGCCGTCAGGCTGTACTCTGGCTCAGCGGCAGGCTGGGCAGCGCACATACCGGGGTGCTGCCCTGGTATGTGATTTGGGTTTGTGCCGGACTGATAATCATGTTGCTAATAATGACCTGACAAAACAGAACAATGGAACTGGCGATTTCGGTAATAACTGGATTTATGATACTCGGGGCGATATATGCCATCCATGCCAGGGATATTCTCTCTGCAGTGATTGCAGGAGGAATTGTCGGATACAGCCTTGTCATCTGTTTCCTTCTCCTTCGGGCTCCGGACCTGGCAATTGTGCAGATAGTGGTGGAAACAATCACCCTCATAATCATGGTGGCCGTGGTGCTTGACAGCTCACGGGTTGAGGCCTACAGTAAATTCGACCGGCGCGCGTGGATAACGGCAGGCAGTGCACTGTTAATGCTGCTGGCACTCTTCTGGTTCTTCAGGGCTGCAGCATCACATCTTGAACCCTTTGGAGAATCCACTCTCAGGATGGCCGATGCCTATATCAACGGTGCAGTTGATAAGACCGGCAGCGTCAACCTGGTAACAGGCGTGTTGTTCGACTTCAGGGGATATGACACCCTTGGCGAGGCAACAGTGCTGATAACCGCCGTGATGGGGGTGCTTGCCATCCTCAGGATCACCGGGAAGAAAAAGTTAACCTGAATAATCCGGGCGAACATGAAGGGAATGACAGTCATAGTAAAAAAGACAACGCAGCTGATAGCCGGACTCATATTCCTGTATGGCATTTACATCATCCTCCACGGGCATCTTACCCCGGGAGGAGGATTCGCCGGCGGAGTGATCCTCGCAGGTTCATTCATACTCCTGATCCTTGCGTGGGGAAGCGATTTCCTGCAACTGGTAAAGGAAGAAAGAGGTTCTACCCTCTACGAGAACCTGGCAATACTGATAGTCCTTTTCCTTGCCCTTTCCGGGCTCCTTGCCGGTGTAAGGGTCTTCTTCTCCAACTGGCTGCCTCACGGCATCCCGGGAGAACTGGTAAGTGCAGGCATGCTGCCTCTGTACAACATCTTTGTCGGGATTGAGGTCGCTGCCTCCATCCTTACAATCTTCCTTGCCCTGGTAATATTTAAAGAGGAGGTACTGAAATGACTGTATACTGGCTCTGCTTCATTCTGTTCCTGACCGGTCTCTATGGTGTTATTACCCGCAGAAACCTGATCAAGATAGCCATTTCACTTTCTATAATGGAGTTCAGCATTTTTCTCTTCCTGGCTCTTGTGGGATACAGGGAGGGAGGGGTGGCCCCCATTGTTGATACGGCTGATCCCGTAAAAACCTATGTCGATCCACTGCCCCAGGCAATGGTACTGACAGCTATCGTGATAGGACTGGCAACCACAGCCATGCTGATGGCGGTGATAATAAGGATCTACAGGAAATACGGAACATTTGACATTAGAGAGATAAAGAACCTAAGAGGATAGATGATGAATCCGCTCATTCCGCTTCTCGTTGCCATCCCGCTGGCCGGTGCTTTCCTGACGATGATACTGGGCAGGTTCATCACCGGCATCCCCAGGTATCTGGCCCTGACCACCCTGCTTGTCACAGCCTTCATCAGCTTCCTGCTGCTTCTGACAGGCGAAGCTTCTTCTTCAGTATATATAATCGGAGGCTGGGAACCAGTGAACGGGGTACCTATAGGACTTTATCTTATTCACGACGGGTTTTCCGCGCTGGTGCTTTGCATTATCAGCCTTATCGGCCTCCTCTCAGTGGTTTACTCCATTTCATATATGGCAAGATACACCTCGGAGAATTATTTCTATGCCCTCTTTTCCCTGATGATAGCCGGGATGAACGGTGTGGTTCTCAGCGGTGATATCTTCAATATCTTCGTTTTCATGGAGATCTCAGCCATCTCATCATACGCGCTGGTGGCCTTCGGAGTGGAGAAGAACGAACTTGAGGCAACGCTGAAGTACCAGGTTCTGGGCGTCGTGGCATCACTCATGATCCTCTTTGCAATCGCCTTCATTTACTGGAGTGCCAAGACCCTGAATATTGCGGATATCCGGACCGCCTTCAGCACAGGAGACCGGGGCAGTCACTATATTCTGATACAGGCCCTTCTGCTCACCGGCTTCGGCCTCAAGGCTGCCATCATACCGTTTCATGCATGGCTGCCCGATGCGCACTCCTCGGCACCATCTCCCATATCAGCCATGCTCTCCGGCGTACTGATAAAGGCAGTCGGTATTTACGTCATTATCCGCCTCTTCTTCAACATGTTTGTTATCACGGAGGGCATGTCAGTGCTCATAGCCACACTGGGTGCACTATCCATGGCAGTGGGCGTCTTCCTGGCCATTGGCCAGTGGGATATCAAACGGCTCCTTGCCTATCACAGTATCAGCCAGATGGGTTATGTAATCATGTCCGCCGGCATAGGGATGACACTCATGGCCAGGGGCATCCGCCCCGAAGTGGCCGCATTGGCGATCACGGGCGGCATCTTCCATATGGTCAACCATGCGGCCTTCAAGGGACTTCTCTTCCTCAACGCCGGGGCTATAGAGTACTCCGCCGGAACGCGTGACCTGCACGAGATGGGCGGACTGGCAAAGTCAATGCCGGTGACTTCGGCGACATCATTCGCCGCTTCCCTCTCAATCTCCGGCATACCACCCTTCAACGGCTTCTTCAGCAAGCTGATAATCATTGTGGCAGCAGTGATGGGCCGCTTCTACCTGCTGGCTGCCCTGGCGGCCCTTGTCAGTATCATCACACTGGCATCATTCATGAAGTTCCAGCGGTATGCCTTTTACAACAGGGAGCACGACAGGCTCAGGGATGATATTAAAGAGGTCCCTGTGCCGATGCTTGTCAGCATGATAACCCTGGCGGTGGTATGCCTGCTGCTCAGCTTGCTGGCGCTCCCAGGTCTGCGTGATTCGGTACTGGCGCCTGCAACTGACATACTTATGGACCAGATGAAATATTCCTCACAGATAACCGGAATGTGATATGAGATACTTAGCAATATTCATATTGTCAATGATCTTCTGGCTCCTGATAACCTTCAGGTTCACCGCTTCCAGTATTGTGACAGGAGCTGTGGCCTCAGCCATTACCGCGGCCATTTTCGGCAGGTACTACTTCCACAATGTCTATAAATTCCTGCAGCCGCGACGCTGGTTCTGGTTTGGCGTCTACCTGGTCACATTCATATGGGCCTGCATCAGGGCCAACTTCGACGTGGCTTACCGTGTGCTTCACCCCGGAATGCCCATCAGGCCTGGAATAGTTAAAGTCAGAACCAGCCTCAGGTCAGAGTTTGCCCGTACGCTGCTTGCAAACTCCATAACCATGACACCCGGTACCATCACCGTGGACATCATAGGGGATGATTTCTACGTACACTGGATCTTTATCAGGTCAGATGACCCGGCCACGTATACCAGGATGGTAACCGGGAGGTTTGAAGAGTACATTAAAAAATTTGCAGAATGACCGGATTCCTGAACATATTGCTTTACATCCAGATAGCCCTCTGTGCACCATGCCTTTACCGGATCATCAGGGGACCCTCAATCCCTGACCGGATGGTGGGCATTGACATCTTCGGGATTCTTGTGGTGGGCATCTGCGGGATCATTTCTGTTCTGACTGAAAAGGATTTTATCCTTGATATAGGCATTGCCTGGGTGATACTTAGTTTTATTGGAACCCTCACGCTGGCGAAATACCTCGGCGGGAAAAAACTTAATGAATAATATGGCTGCTGTAATTCTGATTTCGGTGGGAGTACTCTTTAATATCTTCGGATGCCTGGGGCTGCTGAGGCTCCCTGACATATACAACAGGCTGCAGGCAGCCACCAAATGTGTTACGCTTGGATGCTGCAGTATTCTGCTCGGCGTGGCAGTGCACTTCGGTTTCGGCAGTGCCGGCTTCAGGGCACTGGTGGCAATCCCGATACTCTTCTTTACAGCCACCGTGGCAGCACATGCGCTCGTCAGGGGAGCATATCACTTCGGTACCAGGCCTGACAAGAGGACCGTGAAAGACGATTACAGGGATGCAGTGAAATGAAATATCCCAAATCAGAGAGCTAAAGGAGGCACCATTATGAAATACCCCAAACTGAGAGAGCTGAAGGAGGCAGTGATATCACTTGTCACACCGGCATATACTTCGAAATTCCCGGTTGAAGAGCATGTGCCGTTCAGCAACTTCAGGGGAAAGCCGGTTGTGGATGATGACAACTGCGTGGGATGCGAGACTTGCGCGAATGTATGCCCTTCCATGGCCATCACTTTCACTGACGACAGGGAGAAAAAGATCAGAACTATCAGCAGAGACTACGGCAAGTGCATCTTCTGCGGCCAGTGCCAGGAACACTGCATCACCGGCAAGGGCGTGAAGCTCTCTGACAGGATCTATGACATCGCCGTATTTAACAGGGCTGACAACGTGGAATTCCAGCAGAAGGAGCTACTGGTCTGCGAAAGCTGCGGTGCGGTTATCACCACAGTGGAGCACCTCAGCTACATGCACCGTAAGCTTGGACCAAAAGCCTTCGCATCGATACTCAATCTCAATGTGCTCAACCGTAAACTGAAGCTGGCCGAAGGGCAGGACCTCTCCGCAGAAACCGGAGAGACACCACAGAGAAAGGATATGTTCAGCATCATATGTCCCAACTGCCTCAGGCAGGTCACAGTAAAGTATCTCTTCAAAGGTGCGTGATAATCTCAGCGAACTCATCCGGGATAATGACCGTACGATACTCTTCGTCGGTATCGGCAACCTGCTCCGGCAGGATGACGGTGCAGGAGTATATATCAGCACCCGCATAATGGAGACTGAAAACATAAAGGTAATCACCGCGGAAGCCAGCATAGAAAACTATATTGGGAAAATCAATTCAATAGAACATGACCTGCTTGTGCTGATGGACTGTGCTGACATGAACAGCCCCCCGGGAACATGGGATATTATCCCCCCGGAGCATGTTAGCGACCTGACATTCAATACACATAATATCTCCCTTAAAAAATTGTCAGGTTTCTTTAAAAAAGAAGTTCTGGTACTAGCAATTCAACCTGAAACTGTTGCATTCGGAGAAAATTTATCGTATATTGTTCTTGAGGCCTGTGGGCAAATAATTGAACTTATCAATAAAAAGGAGGTGCAAAATGGCCGTTGAATATTTGTGCAAGGCATGCAGGGGACACCTGAACATCAAAACTTCAATCGTGCTCTCTGCCACCAAGATGAACAGCTCAAGCAGAGGCCTGATCTATCTGAATCCTGAGCTCGGCAACTACACAAAAACGACCCACCCGTCGTTTGAACTTGAAACAGGCGCTGAATACCTGATAAACTGTCCTATATGTCACTCCCAGCTGAACAGCATGAAATATCCCCACCTGGTCAGGATAATTATGGTTGATGAGAACGGCAAGGAGTTTGACATTTATTTTTCCGGCATTGTAGGGGAAAAATGCACATACAAGATCAGTGAAACAGGCGTCGAAAAGACAGGCCCCGACGCCACACTCTACGACAAGTATTTTGACATCCCCAAGGAGGACCGGAAATATCTCTAGCAGATACCCTCTGCCTGCAACTTTATCATCACCTAAGTCCACCAATCATCGTCGTATAACGGCCGATGATTGCATAATTAGTGCACAAATCTAACCGATTCGTCCACTACTTTTGTTTATTTTAAGCCAACTTTGTAATTGATAACCACAAAAAATATGAATACAAATATCGAAGTAAGATACGCCGCTCATCCTGAGGATGTTAAACACTGGGATACTGAACGGCTGCGAAAAGAACACCTTGTTGCACCGGTTTTTCAGGATAACACCGTCACCATGGTTTATACTCTCTATGACCGTATGGTTGCAGGAGGAGCCAAACCTGCAGGTGAAGCCCTGAAGCTGGAACCTGTTGACGAGGTAAAAGCCTCATTCTTCCTTCACAGGCGTGAGATGGGCATCTTCAACGTCGGTGGCCCCGGAAGGGTCAGGGCAGGCGAACAGATCTACAGCCTGGAATTCAAGGAGGCACTCTACCTGGGCAGCGGTGACAGGGAGATCATCTTTGAGAGTATTGATAAGAACCATCCGGCGCTCTTCTATTTCAACTCCACCCCTGCCCACCGCAATTATCCTGACCGCAAGGTGACAAAACAGGATGCCATTACCGCAGAGATGGGTTCCATGGAAGCTGCCAACCACAGGGTGATCAACAAGATGCTGGTAAGGGAGGTGCTGGAGACATGTCAGCTCCAGATGGGTATGACCGAACTGATGCCGGGAAGTGTCTGGAACACCATGCCCCCGCACACCCACGGCCGCAGGATGGAGGTTTACTTCTACTTCGAGGTTCCGGATGAGAGCGTGATATGTCATTTCATGGGCGAACCCACAGAGACAAAACATATCTGGATGAAGAACAATGAGGCAGTGATATCACCACAGTGGTCTATACACGCCGCCACCGCAACGGCAAACTACACCTTCATCTGGGGCATGGGAGGAGAAAACCTCGATTACGGCGACCAGGATTTTCTGAAACAGACAGACCTTAGGTAGGAGTATAATATGGTAAACGAAACGGACCTATGAACAAGGATATTTTCAGACTCGACGGCAAGGTCGCCCTGGTGACAGGCGCATCGTACGGCATAGGCATGGCCATGGCAAAAACCCTTGCCCGGGCGGGTGCAACCCTGGTCTTCAACGACCGCAATCCCGAAAAGGTGGCAACTGCCCTTGATGATTACAGGCGTGACGGTATTGATGCCCACGGATATATCTTCGACGTGACTGATGAGAAGAGTGTCAGGGAGCATATTGAAAAAATCACCACTCAGGTTGGCGTTATTGACATACTGGTCAACAACGCCGGGATCATAAAACGGATTCCTGCCCTTGAGATGGATGCGGCTGACTTCCGCGAGGTGATAGATATAGATCTCACCGGCCCTTTCATCATGTCGAAGGCAGTGGCTCCGGGAATGATAAAGAAAGGCGGGGGGAAGATCATCAACATCTGTTCAATGATGAGTGAGCTGGGCCGGGAAACCGTCTCGGCATACGCATCGGCAAAGGGAGGTCTGAAGATGCTCACACGCAACCTGGCCTGCGAATGGGCTGAATACAATATTCAGGTTAACGGTATCGGGCCGGGATACATAGCCACTCCCCAGACAGCACCCCTGCGGGCTGAAGGGCACCCCTTCAACTCATTCATCATTGGCCGCACGCCGGCAGCCCGCTGGGGAACACCGGAAGACCTGCAGGGACCAGCTCTCTTCCTCGCCTCACCTGCCTCTGACTTTGTCAACGGTCATATACTATACGTTGACGGCGGTATCCTGGCATATATCGGAAAGCAACCCAAATGATAAAAACCATATCATGAAAAAAATCTCCCTCATCATCCTGCCGCTCCTTCTCCTCTCCGGCTGCGCCGAAGAAAGAATAAAGGTCACAATAGAAAATGACCTCCCCTTTGACAGAATATCCGAGACAATTGAGATACCATTGAGCGACATCACAGGGAAACTGGGCGATGCCGATCCGGCAGGGCTTACTGTGATCAGCAGAAAAGGGGACCCCGTCACTTCACAGCTCATCTACAACGGTGAGGCTGACCCGCAGTCTCTCATCTTCCAGACTGACATCAGGGCGGGCGACAGGGAGGAATTCTATATCACCCGGGGCACCCCTCAGGCTGTGGAAACCAAAGCCTACGGCAGATTCGTGCCGGAGAGGTATGATGACTACACCTGGGAGAATGACCGGATTGCCTTTCGTATTTATGGTACTGCGCTGATAGAGAAGGACGGCCCCAGCAACGGACTTGACGTGTGGGTGAAACGCACCGATAAGATGGTGATAGACAGGTGGTATGCCGATTACCTCGCCGGCAAAAACAGTTATCACGACGATAACGGGGAGGGGTGCGATTGCTACAAGGTGGGCCGCACGCTGGGAGCAGGTGCCATGGCGCCATACGTTGATGATTCTCTCTGGCTGGCCATTAATTTTGAGGAGTGGGAGAGGCTTGACAACGGGCCCATACGGACATCCTTCAGGCTCAGGTATCCTCCCTTCATGGTACGTGACGTCATGGTTACTGAAACCCGTACCATCTCCCTTGATGCCGGAAGCCAGATGAACAGGGTCATTGAAGAGTATAGCGGCATAGAGAATGAGTTTACCATTGCCGCAGGGATAGTTGAGAGGGAGGAAGGCTCTCCCCTGCTCTTCCCTCCTGAGATGAATGCCATTGCTTACCGTCTTGACGGTGGCGAGGGCGGATTAACCTACGTGGGTACGGTGCTTGCCACCCCAGCCGTAGAGGTGAAGGAGAACCACGGCCATCTGCTGATAGTCACACGCTTCCAGCCGGGTACTCCCCTTACCTATTATACCGGAGCCGGATGGAGCAAATGGGGGTTTGAATCTGATGCCGCATGGACCACTTATATAGAAGAGTTCTCGCAGCGACTCCGGTCACCCCTTGTGGTCAGTACAGAATAAACAGCATATGCACCCCGGCACCGGAAAAATCATCAGACTCCTGCTGCTGCTGACAGTGCCGGCCCTCTCACTGTCAGGGCAGTATAAAAGCGCATTCTCTCACTATTCAGTTGAAGATGGCCTTTCCGAAGGCGTGGTACTCACCATGCACCAGGACCGTGACGGCATGATGTGGTTCGGCACCTTTGACGGCCTCAACCGTTTTGATGGCTATAACTTCAAGGTTTACAAATCAGGATTCAACTCAAGCTATGGCCTGACGAACAACAGGGTGGACCGCATCACTGAAGATGACCTCGGCTACCTCTGGATAATGAATAACGACGGAGAGGTGTACCGCATGAACACCCGTACAGAGGAGTTTATCAACCTCAACGAAATTAGCTCGGCAGGTCCTGACAGATACACCCCGGTAAACCAGATATACTGTTTCAGAGGAGGGGAGACATGGCTTTCCACCGAGTCAGGCAAATGCATCCGGGTTATTTCGTCACTCTCTTCCCCCGACTACTCTATCCGGAAGTTTGAATGCCTCAACGGCAACACCCCAGTCCGTAAAATAAACATCATAAGCAAGGATGACCGCGGGGTGGTATGGATCCTTACCGACAACGGCCTGTTCAGCCTTACAGGCGAGGAGGAATCTCCCAGCCCGGTAACAGTAGGCCAGAATCCCGCCGGCAGCCATGACGCTTTCTTCTGCCTTCACGAGGACGAAGAAAGAATATGGTTCGGAACAGGGAACGGAACCATCATGGTGACTGACACGGACGCTGAGCTGGTAGATGAGATACGCCTCGGGGTGCGGTCTGATATAATCAGCATCAGGCCCCTCAGCCAGCGTGAACTTATCATTCTTACCTCAGGCGATGGATTCTTTATCTATTCTCCGGTGACGGGCCAGAAAAAGCATTATGACACAACCCGCTATCCCGTACTGCCTGACAACAGGATGGTTTCAGTATACGTTGACCGTTACGGTGAGGCATGGATTGAATCGCATGCTGACGGAGTGACTCACTATGATCCCTTCAGTGGCACGGTGAGACACTTTCGGATGAACGTTGACAAGACCAACCCCAATGTCCTCCTTCCCAGCTTCGTGATCTTTGAGGATATAAATGACATGCTCTGGGTATATCCCCGGGGAGGCGGTTTCTCACGTTACAACCGCGTGGAACGGGAACTTGAATATTTTTTCAATGAGCCGGGCAGCAGTGACAGACGATTCCCCAACCTTATCCACTCGGCTCTCTCAGACAACCAGGGCAACCTGTGGATGTGCACCATCACACGCGGAATTGAAAAGATCTCATTCTTCCCCAGTATGTTCAGGGTGATCAGCCCCAAGCCCGCAACAGCCTCACACTCAGAGAATGAGGTGCGGGCAAT
Source organism: Bacteroidales bacterium (assembly GCA_012514255.1). The sequence continues at coordinate 27,441 of JAAZAP010000223.1, forward strand.
CTACGAGGATAACAACAATAATCTCTGGACCGCAACCCGTGATGGCAGGGTGTACCTCTTTGACTCCGAACGCAAACTCCTGGGACATCTCAGGGAGAACGGAACCTTCACCGGCGGGGAGCCGTTCAGTGCACTTGTGTACGTAATAACGCAGGACAGCAGGGGCAATATCTGGCTGGGGTCCAAGGGAAGGGGACTATTCAGGCTCGAGCCTGCCGGGGAAGGCACTGACTGGCGCTATCGCATCACCGGATACCGGCATGATGATAATGATCCGATGAGCCTGAGCCATGATAACGTCTATTCCGTTCATGAAGATCCGGGAGGCAGAATCTGGGTGGGAACATTCAACGGTGGATTAAACTATATCACTGAGGAGAACGGCCGGACACTCTTTATCAATTCCTTCAACAGGCTGACCAACTACCCCTATTCAAACCACAAACGGGTAAGATACATCACCTCTGACAGGCAGGGCAGAATGTGGGTAGGCACAACCAGCGGCCTGGTGATCTTTAACAGGAACTTTGCTGATCCCGGGGAGGCAAGGTTCGTGACCTGCTTCTTCGATCCTGAAGTGGAAACCAGCCTGGCAAACAATGATGTTCACTACATCTACTGCTCGCCAGATAATGAGATCTATGTGGCCACCTTCGGCGGAGGCCTCAACAGGGTTACCGGATACAACGGTGACACGCCCCTGTTCAAATCCTATACGGTAAAGACCGGGGCGCCAGACGATGTCATCCTGAGCATCGTTGATGACCTTAACGGAAACCTGTGGCTCAGCAGTGAGCGAGGTATTCTCAAGTTCAGGAGGAATACAGAATCATTTGAGATCTACAGTGAACAGAGCGGCGTTGAAAGAAGGTATTTTTCTGAGGCTACCGGACTGCGAACGATTGACAATGAGATCATGTTCGGGTTTGATAACGGCATCTATTGCTTTAATCCCGCACAGGTACGAAAGGTTAACTATGTCCCTCCCCTCCTCTTCACCCGCCTTTCCGTTGCAGGGTCAGACATACATACGGCCGGCGGATCACCACCCCGGCCGGAGGATGATGACAGCATGACCACCCTGGACCTGCGGCATGACCAGAAGAGCCTGGTCATTGAATATGCTGCCCTTGACTACAGGAATCCGAAGAACATCCAGTATGCCCGCAGACTGGAGGGCGTAGATCCCGACTGGATAATTGAGCGGGGGCAACGGGTAGCCTCATACACCAATCTTAATCCCGGCGAGTACCTCTTCAGTGTCAGGTCAACAAACTCTGACGGTATCTGGGTTGACAACAACCGTACAATAAAGGTGACCGTCAGACCATCCTTCTGGCAGACCCTGCTGGCAAAGACCCTGATAGTGGCTGTCAGCATGGCGCTCATTGCCCTGGCCATCTATGTCATCTTCACCATGTACAAGCTACGTCATAAGGTTGAGGTGGAACAGATCATAACCAATCTCAAGCTGAAGTTTTTTACTGATATGTCGCATGAACTGCGAACACCACTGACACTGATATCGTCACCGGTAACCAACATCCTTCAGAACAACAACCTCGATCCCGAGGTGAAGGATCAGCTGACAATGGTCCAGAGCAACACCCAGCGTATGCTGAGGCTGGTAAACCAGATACTCGACTTCAGGAAGGTGCAGAGCAGGAAGATGAAGCTCAGGATTGAGGAGTTTGCATTGGGGCCATTTATCTCAGGCATCTGTGCCGACTTCCGGAAGATGGCAGAAGACAAAGGGATAAGACTTATCATTGAAGATCACTCTGATGGCGAAAAAGTATGGGCTGACCGCGACAAGGTTGAGAAGATCACCTTCAACCTGGTAAGCAACGCTCTCAAATTCACTCCCCGCGGCAAACAGGTCAATGTAACCATTAGGAAGAACAGTGATACACTTGAGCTCATTGTTGCCGACCAGGGAACAGGGCTTTCAAAGGAGAAGATGAAAAATCTCTTTATGAGATTCGGCAGCGAGGAGAAAGAGGTGATGACAATGCAGCCCGGCACCGGCATCGGACTGTCGCTCAGCAAGGAACTGGCAGAACTCCACCAGGCCGAGCTGATGGCTGAGAGTGAAGAGGGCAAGGGCGCTACCTTCAGGGTGATATTCAAACTGGGATTTGCCCACTTCGACAACGAAACCGAGTTTGTACTGGCCGACGGGCAGAACACCCTCAAGTCACGCCGCATGGCATCGGTCATGCAGGAAGAAGATGCAGAGGCGGATAACGAAACACATGACGATGACGAACCTGTTCTTCTCTTCGTTGAGGACAATGAGGAACTGAGAAGCTTTATCAGGATC
>JAAZAP010000224.1 GCA_012514255.1 Bacteroidales bacterium
CAATGAGAAACTGAAGCAGTATATCGACACTCCTTCCTCCTATTGACATCCTCAGTCCAATCTCCCTTGTCCGCTCTGTTACCGAGACATACATTATGTTCATAATGCCGATTCCGCCCACCAGAAGTGATATCCCGGCTATAGCGCCCAGCAGTATGGTCAGTATTTCGGTGACGGAGGTCATTGTGGTGGCCAGCTCCTCCTGGCTTCTTATCTCGAAGTCGTTGTCCTCATTCTCGCGAAGCCTGTGGGTACGGCGAAGCACCTCCTCCACCTGTCCTATTGCCGCGTCTGACTCCTCCGCACTGATAGCAGACATCTGGATAGACTGGATATGTGTCTGGGCAAGTATCCTCTTCTGTACAGTGGAGTAGGGAGCTATCATCACATCATCCTGGTCCTGCCCGAAGCTGTTCTGTCCCTTCTCCTCCAGGACGCCGATGATTTTGAACGGTATGTTCTTAAACCGTATCGTCTCACCGGTTGGATCGATGCCTTCACCAAACAGCTCATCTGCCACCGTCCTCCCCACGAGACACACCTTGGCCGATCCTTCAGCCTCACTGTCAGTGATATTGCGACCGCTGACCACCTCCCAGCTGCGTATCTCAAGATACTGCTCATTGCCTCCGTAAATAGTTGTGGGCCAGTTTGAGTTACCATAGACCGCCTGGCCGCTGCTGCGCACCTCGGGAGAGACGGCAACCACGGCATCACATTCAACCCTTATGGCATTCACATCCTTTACGGTCAAACGCTGTGATGAAGAGCTTCCTTGCTGCACCCCACCCATTCTCATATTTCCCGGCATAACGAAGAGCATATTCGAACCCATGCTTGCTATCTGGTCCTGTATACTCTTCTTGGATCCCTGGCCTATGGCCAGCATTGTGATAACCGAGGCAACACCTATAATAATGCCCAGCATCGTAAGGAATGAACGCATCTTGTTCCTCTTCAATGCGTTTATTGCCACTTTTATAAGATTTCCTGTATTCATTTCTCTTACACTTTATCATTCTTCCTCCACCGGCAGCGCCTGCAGCATCTCTTCTGCCCTAAGCCTGCTCTTAAACTCTTCTTCCCTGATTATATGGCCGTCACGAAACACAACGCTCCTGGTCATGCAACGGGCTATGTCTGATTCATGGGTAACGAATACTATTGTTTTACCCTTTTGGTTCAGCTCCTGGAAGAGCGACATGATCTCGTATGATGTGCGTGTGTCAAGGTTTCCCGTTGCCTCATCGGCGAGGATGACCACGGGGTCATTGACAAGCGAACGGGCTATGGCCACCCTCTGCTGCTGACCTCCCGAGAGCTGGTTGGGCATATGGTCCATCCTGTCTGCCAGACCCACAGCCTCCAGGGCTGCCATCGCCCTCTCCCTTCGCTCCCTGGCTCCCACTGACGGGTTGTACATAAGAGGTAGTTCAACATTCTCCAGTGCAGATGTTCGCGACAGCAGGTTATACGACTGAAAAACAAATCCTATCTTCAGGTTCCGTATTGAAGCCCTCTCGTTCTTTGACATCCCCGCTACGTTAACTCCGTCAAGCAGATAGATGCCCTCAGTAGGCCTGTCAAGACAGCCTATTATGTTCAGCATGGTCGATTTGCCTGAGCCGCTGGCTCCCATTATTGCAACGAACTCACCCTCGCCTATCTTCAGATCCACGCCTCTCAGGGCATGAACCGTGACCTCACCTACATGGTAGTCCTTCTTCAGTGCAGTAATATCAATTATCGTTTTCATTGTCAGTTTCTTGTTGATGAGCCGGCGGATGAACGAGATGTGCCCTGACTGTTCCTTCTTCCGGGAGGTGTGGGCATGAAGGGGTTGGATGCCACCTCCTTCTCCTTTTTGTCCTTTGATGTTGCCACCGTCATTTTTATTGCTACCTCATCACCTTCGGCAAGGCCGGATTTGACCTCCGCATTCTCACCGTCATTTGATCCAATCTCAACCCATACCGGGTGTATTCCCTTCTCATCCTTCACCCATACCATCGTCGGCATTTTGAAACCTTCCGGCAGAGTAAAGCCTTCCGGCATCCCGCCGCCTGTCATGCCTCCTGATCCCGAACCTGCTCCAGCATCTGCCCCAGGCGCCATTCCGGCTCCCATGCCACCATAGTTGCCTGCGGACCGGCCGGCACCTCCTGGCATACCGCCTCCCATCCCCCCGGGAAACATTTCCTTACCCACCTTTGCCAGATAATCAGCCTCAGGGGTAAACTTCACTGCCCTGTAAGGGATGGTGAGCACATCTTTTTTCTCCTCCGCATAAATTATAATGTTTGCCGTCATCCCGGGAAGAAGCTTCTGATCAGGATTGGGAGCATTAATAATTACTGTATAAGTAACCACACCCGATGTGGTGACCGGCGACAGCCTTATCTGCTCAACCGTGCCCGCAAACGTCTCTTCGGGATAGGCATCAACATCAAACTCAACCCGTTGCCCCTGATTGATCATCCCTATATCTGACTCGTCTATGTCAGCCTCCACCTGCATCTGGGTAAGATCCTGGGCAATGGTGAAGATCTCCGGTGTGTTGAAACTGGCTGCCACCGTTTGCCCCTCATCCACGGCACGGTTCATCACAACACCTTCAATAGGCGAATAGATGGTTGCATAGCCCAATTGTACCAGAGCCTTGTCATATTGGGCCTGAGAGTTCTTGAGAGTGGCCTTCGCCCTGTCATAATTATACTTTGCCTGGTCATAATCACTCTGTGCAATAAGATTCTTCTCATGGAGTGCCTTGCTCCGCTCATAGTTGGATGCCTGATACTCCATCTCAGCCTTTGCATTGTCAAGTGTGGCAAGCGATTGCTGAACGCTTGACCTTAATGCGGTCTTGTCAAGCTCGGCAAGTATCTGTCCCTTTTTGACCGGCGAATTGAAATCGACATAAAGCTTTTCAACTATCCCGGACACCTG
>JAAZAP010000225.1 GCA_012514255.1 Bacteroidales bacterium
GGGCAAGTAAAACAATGATGATTAGAAGTACATAGAATAACATCGCTTTGAATTTTTAGTATTTGGATAGTAAAAATAGTATTTTCTAATACATTATCTCGTTTTTTTACATGTCACCCTCAGCGTTCCACTCCCTGAAGAACTGATCAAGGTAGCTGAGCATGAAATCATGTCTCTCCCTGGCCAGTTCGCGACCTGTAGGAGTGTTCATCAGGTTCTTGAGCATCAGTAGTTTATCATAGAAGTGGTGCACTGTTGACGCTGAGTGCGAGCTTGTTCCGGGCAGCAGGGGAGGATTAAGTATCTTTTCCCGAGGATCATATATCTCTCTCCCTCGTAGTCCTCCATAACTGAATGCCCTGGCGATACCGACGGCGCCCATGGCGTCGAGCCTGTCGGCATCCTGAACTATCTGCAGTTCAATCTTTTCCGGGGCAGGCCTCTTTCCCTTTGAAAAAGAGATCTCTTCATTGATCAGTACCACCTCTTCAATCACGCCGGCATCCACTCCCAATCCGGCAAGCAATTTGCGTATCTCCGCGGGTCCGGCATGGATTGAGAACTTGTGATCTCCCACATCATGCATCAGGGCACCCAGCTCAATGATCTCCCTGTTTCCGCGGCCCTCACGTTCATGTATGTGCAGTGCCAGTCGCCTCACCCGTTCTATATGAGACCATCCGTGACCACTGTCATGATGCTTCACAGCCTCCTCAACAAAGTGGCTGACTTCCTCAATGATCTCCTTTTCACTTTTCATCTGGCCTTACCGATAATGTGACACAAAATATTGATAATTTTGCATCCTTCATAAAAGGGTCCTTAACAAGATATGAACAGTGCAGAAATAATCACAATCGGCGACGAGCTGCTGATCGGACAGACAGTAGATACAAATTCGGCATGGATCGGCATGCAGCTCAGTATGAGAGGGATAAGTATAAACCGAATCACATCGATTTCGGACAGGAGGGAGGAGATCATCAATGCCCTTGACGAGGCACTGGTGCGGGTAAAACTGGTACTGGTGACCGGAGGTCTGGGTCCTACGAGTGATGATATAACGAAGGAGACCCTGGCGGAATACTTTGGATCTGAGCTGGTCATGAATGAAGAAGTCCTGGCAGAGGTTACCAAAAGGATCACCAGGCGTAACCTTGTAATGAATGAGAACAACCGGCGTCAGGCTATGGTACCGGCATGCTGCAGGGTCCTGAGCAACGGTGCCGGGACTGCGCCGGGGATGCTGTTTGAAAAAGAGGGAAAAACAGTGGTTTCAATGCCGGGTGTTCCCTCCGAGATGAAATTCATCATGCAGGAACATGTACTGCCAATGGTGACAGCCATGGCAGGAGGCAGGACAATCATCCACAGGAACATAATGACCTATGGTACCTTTGAGGCGAAGCTGGCCGAGAGGCTGGAGGAATTTGAAAGGGAGCTGCCTGCCGGGATAAAGCTGGCGTACCTTCCTTCACACGGGATTATCAAGCTTCGCCTTACCGGTACGGGAGAAAGTACAAGGCAACTGGGACTGATGATGGACGGACAGATCCGCAAGCTTTATACAATTATTCCGGATGTAATCTATGGAGAAGGCGAAATTACGCTTGAGGAGAAGGTTGGTAACCTGTTATTGAGCAAGAACCTGACAGTGTCAACTGCAGAAAGCTGCACAGGCGGAAAGATAGCTTCGCTGATTACTTCCGTTCCCGGCAGTTCGGCATGGTTTAAAGGGTCTGTTGTAGCCTATGACAATTCTATTAAGACAGGTCTTCTCGGCGTGGATCCTGAGATCATCAACAGGTATGGAGCTGTCAGTGAGGAGACTGCCACAGCGATGGCCGAAGGAATACGCCGGCTGACAGGCACTGATTTCGCGATTGCAGTGACGGGTGTTGCCGGTCCCACCGGAGGCACACCTGAGAAACCTGTCGGCACCGTCTGGATCGCGATAGTCTCTGAAAGGGGCATTATCACTGAGAAACAACGGTTTGCAGATGACAGGCTGATCAACATCTCACGCTCGGCCCATACTGCCCTGAACCTCCTGAGAAAACAGATAATCAACCACTAAAGCTGAGTGATGATGTGATGTTGAAAAAAAATGCGTGTTTTTTTTGTTTAATAGAATAAAAATCACGTATTTTGCGAACCGATTTTCGGACTTTTCAGAACAAGTAAAAAAGAGTAATAATGTCAAAGGTTTGTCAGGTCACCGGTAAGAAAGCAGTGGTTGGGAACAACGTTTCCCACTCGAAGAGGAGGACCAAGAGAAAGTTTATGGCCAACCTGTTCACGAAGAGGTATTATCTTCCAGAGGAGGACAGGTGGATCACCCTTAAGATATCAGCAGCAGGAATGAGGAACATCAACAAGAACGGTCTTGCCTCCGTGCTTAAGGAAGCAAAGGAAAAAGGATACATTGTCAAATAAAATAAACCGGAGAGAAAATGGCAAAGAAGAGTAAAGGCAACAGGGTGCAGGTTATCCTTGAATGCACAGAGCACAAGGAATCCGGAATGCCGGGCACCTCGAGGTATATTACCACAAAGAACCGTAAGAACACCCCTGACCGTCTCGAGAGGAAGAAATACAATCCGATTCTCAAAAAGGTCACCGTACACAGGGAGATAAAATAAATTTTAGTCATGGCAAAGAAAGTTGTTGCAACACTTAAGACAGGGACCGGCAAATCATTCACCAAGTGCATCAAGGTGGTGAAGTCGGATAAAACGGGAGCATATCAGTTCAAGGAAGAGATGGTTCATAACGATCACGTTAAGGACTTCTTTGAAAAGAAATAAGGTCAGTATTCCTGATCAGTTTATACAGGGAGACGCCGGTAAGTGCGTCTCTTTTTTTACTTTTGAGGCATCAAGAACAAAATGATGGCATTATTCGGATTATTCAGGAAAGAAGAGAAGGATATCCTTGACCGCGGACTGACAAAGACGCGGGAGAGTGTCTTTTCCAGGCTTACCAGGGCCGTTGCCGGTAAATCGAAGATCGATGACGAGGTCCTTGACAACCTGGAAGAGGTCCTTGTTTCATCCGACGTGGGTGTTGATACCACACTCAGGATCATTGACAGGGTGTCAAAGCGTGTTGCCCGCGACAAATATGTAAGCACTTCAGAGCTTAATACCATCCTGCGCGATGAGATAGCCGGGCTTCTCGAGGAGAACAGCAGCACTCATGATGTCTCATCGGGCTTTGATGCACCCCTGCCTGCCAGTCCGTATGTTATTATGGTTGTAGGCGTCAATGGCGTGGGAAAGACTACAACCATAGCCAAGCTGGCATATAACTTCAGGCAGGCCGGACGCAGTGTGCTGCTGGGGGCGGCTGACACCTTCCGTGCAGCAGCTATAGAGCAGCTGAAGATATGGTCTGAACGGGCCGGAGTGCCGATGATTAGTCAGCAGATGGGTTCTGATCCGGCCTCTGTGGCTTATGACACCGTCAAGTCAGCAGTGGCAGCCGGAACAGACATAGTTATTATAGATACTGCAGGCAGGCTCCATAACAAGATAGGTCTGATGAACGAGCTCGCAAAGATACGGCGGGTGATGGAAAAGGTAATTCCTGGTGCACCCCATGAGGTGCTGCTTGTACTGGATGGATCAACCGGACAGAATGCCTTTGAACAGGCCAGGCAATTCACCGCAGCAACTGAGGTTAATGCACTGGCAATCACTAAACTGGACGGTACCGCCAAGGGTGGTGTTGTCATTGGCATCTCTGACCAATTCCGGATACCTGTCAAATATATCGGGGTGGGAGAGAAGATGGAGGATCTGAGGATCTTCAACCGCTACGCTTTCGTCGATTCACTCTTCAGCAACAACTCCTGATGAAGGGCAACAGGGTTAATATTGTTACCCTGGGTTGTTCAAAGAACACCGTCGATTCACAAAAATTGATGCGCCAGCTTGAAGCCGGCGGCTACAGTGTCATGGCTGACTCGGAGAAACCGGCTGACATTGTTATAATTAATACATGCGGTTTTATCAATGATGCCAGGGAGGAGAGTATTGAGAGCATCCTGAGACATGCCGAAGCCATCAGGAGAGAGGGCAGGGGTAAGCTTCTGGTAATGGGCTGTCTGGTAGAGAGATACAAACGGGAGCTGCAGGGTGAGCTGCCTGAGGTTGATGGCTGGTTCGGGGTTAACAGGCCACAGGAGATAATCAATCACCTGGGACTGGCATACCGACCGGAGCTCAACGGAGAGCGTGTCCTTACCGGCCCGGTGCATTATGCATACCTTAAGATCTCTGAAGGATGTGACCGCACCTGTGCCTTCTGTGCCATCCCTGATATCAGAGGCAGGTATATCTCAACACCCATGGAAGAGCTTGTGGATGAGGCCAGTCAGCTTGCCAGTGGCGGGGTAAAGGAACTGATACTTATAGCGCAGGACATTACGCTCTATGGCACAGACCTTTACGGCAGGCAAATGCTACCTGAACTTGTCAGCCGGCTATCTGCCACAGAGGGACTGGGCTGGATCAGGCTTCATTATCTGTATCCCTCTGATTTTCCTGTTGAATTACTTGAGATGATGCAGGATAATCCAAAGATATGCAAATATATAGATCTGCCGATACAGCATATCTCAGACAATATGCTGAGGATGATGAGGAGGGAGCATGACAGTGCCGGGACGAGGCAGCTGTTGAATGATATCCGCCGACTTGTTCCGGGTGCTGCCGTTCGCACAACGGTTATAGCCGGTCATCCCGGCGAGACGGCAAAAGAGTTTGGGGAACTGCTGGATTTCATCAGGGAGTACCGGTTTGACAGGTTGGGGGCGTTCCGTTATTCTCATGAAGAGAACACCCATGCTGCCCTGCATCTCAGTGATGTCATCCCCGAACGGATCAAGGAAAAGAGGGTGGCCGGGATCATGGCCCTTCAACAGGAGATATCTGCTGAAAGGAATGCTGCCATGGCGGGTAAGGTAATACAGGTAATTATCGACAGGAGGGAGGGGCTGTTTCTTGTCGGACGCAGTGAACATGACTCTCCGGAAATAGACCAGGAGGTATTGATCTCAGGTGCCGGAGACATTGAGCCCGGCACCTTTATCAATGTGAAGGTAACCGGGTCAACTGAGTTCGATCTGTACGCTGAGGTCTGTCAATAGCCATCAGGCAATCGAAAATAGCGTTGAAAACAGATATCCGTAGTCAAAACTGCTGACTGGTACTGCTGACTGGTACTGCTGACTGCTGACTTAACCGTTACCTTACTCCTCCGCAGGTGGTTCCCCGGCGTCCTTCTTGCCACCCACCTTGAATGACAGTTCCTCCTTGCCCTTGGAGTAACCCACGCTTATGACGGCACCCTCGCTGACATCACTCTTGATTATCACCTCCGCCAGCGGGTCCTCAAGGTACTTCTGTATAGCCCGCTTGAGAGGCCTTGCACCGTACTGAACGTCAAAACCGCGGTCAGCCATGAAATCGCGTGCCTGCGGGCTGAGCTTTATCCTGTATCCCAGCGCTGAGATCCTGTCAAACAGACCCTTGAGCTCGATATCGATAATCTTGTCTATGTCCTCCCTGGTGAGCTGGTTGAACATGATCACGTCGTCAATCCTGTTCAGGAACTCGGGGGCAAAAGTTTTCTGCAGGGCTTTCTGCAGTATGCTCTTGTTCTGCTCATTCCGTGTCGTTCGCTTTGAGGAAGTCTCGAAACCAACACCTGTGCCAAACTCGGTAAGTTGGCGGGTGCCGATGTTGGAGGTCATTATGACGATCGTGTTCCGGAAGTCAACCCTGCGTCCGAGGCTGTCGGTAAGCTGACCCTCATCCAGAACCTGCAGAAGTATATGGAACACATCGGGGTGAGCCTTTTCAATCTCATCGAGCAGCACAACTGAGTAAGGTTTGCGACGCACTTTTTCAGTCAGCTGTCCCCCCTCCTCGTAACCAACGTATCCGGGAGGGGCTCCCACGAGGCGCGATACTGAGAATTTTTCCATGTATTCACTCATGTCAACCCTTATCAGGTTGTCAGTTGAATCGAAAAGGAACTTTGCAAGAACCTTGGCCAGCTGAGTTTTACCCACCCCGGTGGGGCCAAGGAAGATGAAGGTGCCGATAGGTTTGTTCGGATCCTTCAGTCCGGCCCTGTTGCGCTGTATAGACTTGACTATCTTTGCTATGGCTTCA
>JAAZAP010000033.1 GCA_012514255.1 Bacteroidales bacterium
GACTCCCACAGCTTGTCGTCGGCAAAGAGGATCTTTGAGTCTGAGTGGTTGATTATATTATGCAGGTCGTCAGGCTTGAAGTCGGGAAGTATTGGCACCACCACCGCTCCATAGGTGACCACCGCAAGGTACATGGCACACCAGCTGGCCGAGTTCCTTCCGAGTAGGGCAATCATATCCCCCTCACTGATGCCATATTCCCTGAAAGCAATGTGCTGTCTGGCAATAATACCGGCTATCTCTTTGTATGTGTAACCCTTCTCTCGGTAGTTAGAGAGCGCCTCAATGTCCCAGTTCTTCCTGATACTCTCCTCTACGTAGGAGATAAATCTTTCCTTGATCATGGTTTTGGAGTTTTATTCAATTATTCAACACAAATGTAATCTTTTTGATTGTTATGGATTCAGAACCTGTAAAGCACCAGCGCCAAAACTGCCATCAACAGGTTCACGCCGGTAAAGATAATATTGTATCTGACCCTCTTCCCGCTGAACCGTGCCATTTTTCTTGAGAAGATGCCCGCAGTGGGGACGAAGATCACCATCAGGAAGAGGAAAAATTCACCGCCGTCGAACACCTTGCTGACTCCTCCTCCAGACAGACTGGCTAAATAGATAACCACCAGGGTCACTATCAGGTAGAGAAGGTAGCTACCCTTCAGTGCAAGTGTTGAGAGAGGCCTCGCGTGATGCAGCCGGTGGGGCTTGAGATAAGCATATGCGATGGAGAAAACGATCACCACAAAGATAGCTCCTATGATATAATTCATCATCTCCGGCAGATTAAACGTACTCATTAATTCCCTTCAGATCAGGATTTTACTCCATCAGCCTCAAGGGATGACCATACCAGTGAGCTGGAGCCCAGCACGGCTGCGTCCTGCGCTCTCAGCCCGGAGGGCAGCAGCTTCACCTTGTCACGGTAGATATATAACAGGTTCTCTTCCATATGCCTCTTCGTTGGTTCGAAGATCAGCTCCCCGGCCTGGGCCAGCCCGCCAAAGAGGAATATAGCCTCCGGGCTGGTGTGAGCCACCACATCGGCAAGCTTGTACCCGAGAATAGCGCCGGTCTGCTCAAAGGCTTCAAGCGCAATGGGATCACCTCTTCGCGCCGCCTCGTAAATCATCACAGAAGTAAGTTCCTCGAAGCTGTGTTTTCGTAACTCGCTGTCAGCAAGCCTGTCTGCCATTATCTTCAGCACTGTGCGCTTCAGTCCCGTGGCAGAGACATATGTTTCAAGGCATCCCTTGCGTCCGCATCCGCATTCGCGGTCAGAGGCATCCGGCCTGATGGAGGTATGGCCCAGTTCTCCTGCAAAGCCGTCATGGCCATAGACCAGCTTGCCGTTAACAACAAACCCGCTGCCAAGGCCCGTACCCAGGGTTATCACCACGAAGTTCTTCATATCCCTGGCGCCGCCGTAGATCATCTCACCTACAGCCGCGGCGTTGGCATCGTTGGTGACGATGACCGGCAGCGTGGTATGATGGGCAAAGATATCCGCCAGGGGAATGATCCCCTTCCATGGCAAGTCAGCAGGGTATTCAATGGTTCCCTTGTTGATGTTGCCCATGGGGGCTCCGATACCGATACCGAGTATCTCCATCTCCTTCCCCGCATTCCGTGCAGTGATCATTATCTTTTCAAAGAGGTCGGCAACATAAACCTGAGGCTCATCATAATTTGTGGTCATGATCTGATCCTCTGCCAAGATATTTCCCGACCGGTCAACGAAGCCAAAAATGGTATTGGTGCCTCCGATATCTATCCCGACCACAGTTTTTACCTTGTCCATACCCAGATACACAGTTAAACTAAACGTAAATATACGTTTTAGAAAATACCGGCGAAATAAATTTGATCTCCGGCGGGCAGCCGGCATTATTTTACCCCGGCTATATACTCATTGCCCACCTTCCTGGCCCTGACAGGATGATCAAGATCGATACCGAGGGCTATGCCGGTCTCTACCAGTATGTTCCATCCGGCCGCCAGTTGCAGGTACTCGGCATAATCTCTTCCCTGAGGAATGACGATGGTGGGGAAGTCGGTCTTTTCATCAGAAATGGCAATGACATTCACTCCTACTCCCTTCACGATGCACTCCATGAACTTGTCACGGTCATGGTCAAAGGGATCAACCCAGATGAGCACTTCATTTTTGTTCATCACCTCCTCTATGCCATGCAGGGCGAAGGTACCCTCCAGAAAACCCGATTTTTTGCGGGTTATCTCATTGGTCTTGAGCGCCAGCTCGGCAGCCACTCCGTTGTCGCGTCCGGCGAACCATATCATGTCTGCATTGCGAACCATATCAATGATCTTCCTGTCAATAGTGCCGGTCAGCACCTCCTCCATCAGGGCGGCAGTCTTACGCAGGCCGGTCATCTTCTCACCCCTGAGGTTGCGCAGCAGAGAATCATAGAAGAGAGCCTGCTCCACAACTGACTTGGTGGCAGCAACGGCATTCTCCTTTCCGCACCTGAGCACATGAGCAGCATGTACCATCTCTTCAAGCTTGGTGTTTTTGTTGGCCGTAAGGGCGAAGATGGCGTCATGGTTCTTCTTTCTCATATTCTCAACGAGGCGTATGACCTCCTTCGTCTGACCCGAGTTGGAGGCGGCGAAGACCACGAAGTCGTTCAGGTTATACTCGAGCGACTGCGTGCATCCTTCAGTCATCACCGGCAGCAGGAACTCCTTCCTGAGATTGGAGAAGATGGCCCTTTTGGCAGGGAAGAGCCGGCTGCTGCCTTCACCCGTAAGAAATAGGCCCTTCTTCTTTTTGAAAGCAGGAATAAAGGGGATTGATGATTCGGGACGGAATGATTTAACGATTCCCGGTGTCTCCATCATCTCGCGCACCAGCGCGAACCTGGAGTATTTCTTCTGAGTCAGGTTCATTTTCTTGTATGTTAATGTTTAACAATGTTATTTTAAGATTTCCCGATCTTGCCGGTTAGTGATTTCAGGCAAAAATTAGTTAAGCTATAAACGTGTATATGATCTTTTTTGTATTGATCCTGTCATTTCCTTGACTATCCGGTTGCATGAAAGAGCATCAGCCTCAGCCCGCGGATGATTTCAGATAAACTTAAGCTCTCCGAAATATTCCGGACGGTGATAATCGGGTTTCTCAGTTTTAACGGGATTCCAGGTAACAAAATGCGGCGTGGTCAGTTTGTCACCGCACTTGTAGAAGTTGGCCCTGAAGCTCTTCCCTGCCAGGTTCTCCACCCTGTGGCGGAAGAAGGTCTCCAGGGGGATGGCAACGGTGAGCGACCAGCGTATATCACCGCTTATCTCTTCAAAGGGATCCTGGCCCATGGTTGTAAGACGGCGTATGCCATCAACCACCGCGGGGTCCGTCCGTGCGCTGTCATGACGACCATGCCCGGAGCCCATCAGGGCAGTGCCAATAGGATTGAACTCAAAGTTGTAATAGATGCCATCATCTTCCGGGGCGACGAAAAATTCAACACATGAATCCTCGCACACCATCTCGTTGGTGCGGCTCTTCTCAGCCTTGACATGATTCTCACGGACATAGTATTTGATATATATCTCACATGCTCCCCAGGCGATATTAAACCTGACCTCCGGGCGGTATGTGTGGCTCTGCCAGTTGACCGTTCCAATCTCATGGCCTTCTCCCAGCTCGTCAAGCCGTGCCGAGACCTCTGCCATTGGCGGGATTACTTTTTCTGTCTTTAACCTGGCGACCTCAATAAAACGCATATTTATTAATGTTTTATGTATGACATGTGTCTTTTTAGAATAATTGTGGTGTACCATGCTACAATTCTATAACCCCTACGGGGTATTCAAAGGTATTTCATTGCCGTATATATGCAATTCTATAACTCCTGCGGTACCCACTACTGCCAGTCACCTCACCTCTTTCCAGATGAGTGCCGAGGCTCCCAGTATGGCTGCCTGCGCCTCGGGCAGTCCTGACGGTTCCACCCTGAAGGTGCCGCGGAAGACGGGCTGCACCAGCTCTTCAGCATACCTGCGCACAGGTGCGAAGATAGCGTCGCCGGCCTGTGCCAGTCCGCCAAAGAGGTATATCACCTCGGGGCTGGAGAAGATGACCGAGTTAGCGATTCCAAGCGCTATCATCCGCGCTGTCTCGTCAAGGGCATTCTGAGCTATGATATCGCCAGCCGCCGCGGCTTCAGCGACCCGCCGTGACGTGATCTCGCTGTTCTTAAGCTCCCGAAGGGGACTCTCCTCACGGCGGTCGCTGAGCATATGCAGAACAGTGCGTACCAACCCCGTGGCCGAGGCATACGTCTCAAGACAGCCGCGGCGCCCGCACCCGCAAACCCTGCCTCCCTCAACAACAGTCATGTGCCCCAGCTCACCGGCAAAACCGGTATGACCGTAGACAACTTCGCCGTCAATGACAATGCCGCTGCCCAGGCCGGTGCCCAGGGTAAGGATGATGAAGTCACTGACCTCCTTTGCGGCACCGAAGATCATCTCTCCCAACGCGGCAGCATTGGCATCATTGGTGATACGTGTCCTGAGTCCTGTCTTGCGCTCCGTGATCCTGGCCAGAGGCACGATGCCCTTCCAGCGGAGATTGGGAGCAAGCTCAATGGTTCCCTTATGATAGTTTGCATTCGGGGCTCCTATACCTATTCCGATGAGCTTCAGGTCAGGATTACCCGCAAGCATCTCCTTAAGCTTCTCATCAAGCCCTGCTACAAAATCATCAGCAAAGGCATAATCGGGGGTGGAGAGCCTCCCTTCGGCATGAATGATACCCTCCGCATCAACAAACCCGATCTTGGTGTTTGTCCCGCCAATGTCTACTCCGGCAACAACTTCTTTCATATTCTCATCATTTAAACTTCTTTAAGCAGATCAGGACTGTTCCTGAATGTCTCCAGCACCAGCTCCCCGAAGAGGGTGTTGGCCCATGCAAACCATTTGCGGGTGAACTGTGAGGGATCATCCTTGAGGAACGACTCATGCATGAAACCGGTGGCAGCATGGGTTTTCTTCAACATCCTGAGTGATGTGATCACATCATGATCATTGCCAGTCAGCGCCCTCATGGTGATGGCTATGGGCCATATGCGGTTAAGGCCGGTATGCGGACTGCCTACGCCATGACCGCTGATACCGGAGAAATAATAAGGATTGCTCCTGCTGAGCACGAACTTACGGGTTCTGAGATAAAGGGGATCATCACGGTCAATGGTTCCCAGGTAGGGCATACTCAGCAGACTGGGGACATTGGCATCATCCATGAAATTGTAGTTGTAGTAACCGTCAGTCTCATAGGGGATGATCTCTCCATGCTCCGGGTGGGAGGCCCGCGCATATCCTATAAGGGCGGCCTCAACCTCATCGGCCAGCATGGTGGCATCAATGACCAACGCCTCATCGCGGGTGACCGCGGCAGCTATCTCCGCCATCTGACGGAGCGACTTCACCGCGAAGTAGTTTGATGGTACCAGGAAAGGCCATATTGTGGCGTCATCCGATGGCCTGAAGATTGAGACTATAAGTCCAACCGGGTTAACGGGATTGCCATAGCCGGCTCCTGCCACAGTGTCTGTCTGCCATCCGGTCACCCTCTGGAATTTGTAGGGTCCGGGGTCCTCCTTGCGCTGCTGCTCACGGAAGATCCTGATAATGAGTTTCATGGCAGAGGACCATGATGCATCAAAAACCGAAGTATCACCTGTGGTCTTCCAGTAACCATGAGCCAGCCTGACGGGATAACAGAGCGAGTCTATCTCCCACTTGCGCTCATGGAGTTCAGGCTTCATCTCTGTGAGGTCATTCATCCATTCACTATGGCCGGGGCCGTCATTGAAGGCGTTGGCATAGGGATCTATATGAATACACTTAACCTGCCTGTTGATGACCCCGGCAATAAGTTCCTTCAGCTTCTTATCTTTCGCTGTTAGCGATACATAGGGCCATACCTGCGCCGAGGAGTCGCGCAGCCACATGGCATTGATGTCGCCCGTGATAACGAAGGTATCAGGTCTGCCCTCTTTCCCGGAAAAATTGACCGTGGTGTCAAGGGTGTTGGGGAAGCAGTTGCCGAAGAGCCATGCCAGCTCATTGTCAGGCCCAAGGAACGACTCAATCTCCTTTATTGTATCTTCTACCGCGCTGCTTCGAAACCTGCGCTGCCGTGGTGCCGGCCTTACCAAGGGCCATCTGCCGGCACGCCCTGACGAGAATGCAGGAATGCCTGCGGTGACGGCAGCGCCGGCTACAATACTGTTCCTGATAAACCTTCTTCGGGTTGACATATCTTTATCTGCCTGTTGTGGGTTTGTTGCGCAGTGAGACATCCTTATGGTACATCTCCCCCAGATCCCAGTCCTGCTCCAGCGCCCAGTTAATTTTCACCTCCAGCTCGGAAGGATAGTATGAGACAGGCTCCGGCTGCCTGGCCAGGCCATAGTTTCCCGTGGTCCATACTCCATTTGAGTCAAGATCATAAATCGCCTTAAGGCGATACGTCCCCTTGTCAAGAAGAGGGAAGGATACCTCGCCGGGGCTGCTGACCCTCATCTCGCGGACAACCTTGTCCTTGCCGGAGATCAGCTGGATAATCAGGTTGCCCTCGTACCCGGTGAATAATACCTTCAGGCTCCCGTAATCCTCCCCGGTAGCAACCGTGAACCGGTACAATGTTGAATCAGACGCCAGGCCATAGATATCGCGGAAGGCACCGCTGTTGAACAACAGGTTGTATGCCCCGCCCGGCTCAAGCTGTGTATTCATCCTGAAACCGAGTGATGACACTGAATCCCTCACAAATTGATACGGTACGCGCACCTGCAGACTGTCAACTGTACGAGTGAACGTGATCAGTGATGTATCCGGATCGGCAAGCGGAGTGGCGGAGCGGAAGAAGGGCACGGTCCCGGGCCTGACCTTGCCTGCAACATTTGAGGTGAGACGGAGTCCCGGAACCCTTCCCGTTCCTCCCCTGGGCGGTGCAGGCTTGCGGTACCGGAAACTGACAGTATCAGTCCTGGAAATAATCGTACCGGTGCTGTCAGTAAAGGGATAGGTGAGCAGGGTTTCAATAAGTTCAAGATCATAAACCTCGGGTTTGGTTAACCATAACCTGAATGTGTCACGGGCTGTATTGTGTTCCATAAACCACGAGGTGTTGTCAGCATCGATTAGTTCAACCGATACCTGTCCGCTGTCAGAGGGTATGGCCAGGCCAAAGCCGAGTAACCATGAGCTCTTCCTCTCAGTGAACTTCAGGTACTGCTGTGAGGGCTCCTGCTGAAAGGCATAAATCCTGTGAAGGCCGTATACAAATTTGTCGGGCTTCGTTGTCTCAGTAGCCGTGGCAGGTTTATATGAGACAGTATCCGGAACAAGCCCGTAATACTGTTCAGGTGTGATTGACAGGACTGAATCTCCAAAGGCAAAAACCTCATCTTCAAGATCATACATTGAATTGCCATTGAGATCCTTAAGGGCGAAGAGGTTGTATCGTCCCGGCCTGATGTTCCTGATCATGAATCCCCCGGAGGCGTCGGGACGGGAGATATAGGCAGGCAGGATTGTTCGCGGTGCGGTATCGGAAAGATTTGAATACATCAGCACCATCACATCCTCAACAATCTCAAGATCAGATGCATTGAAGACATTGCCAGTAAGTGAAAGGGAGTCGAGCACCGGACCGGTTGAGAAGACATACTGAAAGTTTGGGATGGGATTGTTCTCATTGTTGTCACGAATGGCATCCTGGAAATAGAACGTATAGGTAGTGCTGTCTGCCAGATCATCTTCCCAGTTGACTATGAGGCTTTTGCCTTTGAGATTTACTTCGGGTTTAGTGGCAATGGGAGGCGAAACCATAAATTTTTCCGTGATACGGTCAAGAACAACATACTCGTCGAAGGTGATGGTGAATCCTTTGCCGGTGAACATGACACTGCTGTTTTCGGGAAGGCTTTTGATGATCACCGGAGGCTCCTTATCCCTCGGCCCACCGCTGGGTGCGCTGATCTTGGCACACGAAAGGGCTAAAAGCATCACAATGGCCGTCAGACTCAGATTGCGTGATATGTATCTTCCGTGATCCACCACCTGCAAACTTACATCAAATTTTGTTATATAATTAATTGCACTCTGCCAACCATGTTTCACCTTTTAAAGGGAGATGACCCATCTCTTTCATTTTTGCTTAAATTTGTAACCCTAAATCATGGCCTATGGAACTTCAGATTATTCCGTGGAACGTTGATCCGGAAATATTCCGGATAGGCAATTTTGCAGTGAGGTGGTACGGTCTCCTCTTCGCCTCGGGGTTTGTCTTCGGTTATTACATAATGAAGAAGATCTTCAAAAACGAAGGATTCGGTGATGCCACCCTCGACAGGCTTACCGTTTATGTAGCCATCGGAACGATAGTAGGCGCCAGGCTGGGCCACTGTTTTTTCTATGAACCGGCCTACTACCTTGCCCGGCCGGTGGAGATACTGAAGATATGGCACGGTGGACTGGCAAGTCACGGCGCTGCCATAGGAATACTGCTGGCGTTGTGGCTTTTTGCACGGAAGGAAAGGAAGCCGTTCATCTGGGCCATTGACAGGGTGGTCATTGTTGTGGCGCTTGCCGGTGCTCTCATACGCCTGGGCAACCTGATGAACTCAGAGATATACGGTGTTGAGACCACCCTCCCGTGGGGATTTGTCTTCCTGCGTAAAGGGGAGACAGCCCCGAAGCACCCGACACAGATCTACGAAGCGCTGGCTTACCTGATAACCTTTGGCCTTCTTATGCGTATCTACTGGAAGAACCTTGGGAAACAGAAGCCGGGACTGCTCTTCGGGATCTTCCTGATGATAGTTTTTGGATTCAGGTTCTTCGTGGAGTACATAAAGGAGGACCAGGTTGCCTTCGAGGCCGGGATGAAACTGAACATGGGCCAGTGGCTCAGCATACCGCTGGTCCTTGCCGGGATAGCCATCCTGATCTGGGCATACCGGCATAAACCGGTTCCGGTAACCAGGACCACTCCTGACCCAAAGGGAAAGGGTAAACCCGGAAAGATTTAAAAGCACATTTCTCTGCCGTGCCATTTGTATCTGCAGATCACAGGTTACCCTGACAAAAGAGGTGAGACCTGAACGGCAGTGCCCCCTGCCGCAAACAGCCATTACTGTTTCTTCATGATCCCGTTAAAGATCAGCCTTAGGATCGCCTCGAGGCGGTCATTGATATCCATTTCGCGCTTGCGCCAGAAGAGAGGAACCTCCATACCCTTCAGCATCGTCTGGATAGCCATAGCAGTGTACTCACTGTCTTCTACCTCAAAAACACCCCTGGTGTTGCCCACATAAACAAGCAGGCGGAGAATGGCCAGTTCCTCGCGGTCATACCTCGACCTGATCTTCTCAATGAATTCGTAGTGGTCAAGATTCTTGTCGAAGACAGCGTTATAATAGTTTGAGAGCTTGGCAAACTCCCTCATCCTTACATATATATAGTTGCGCAGCTTGTCGGGCGGTGACTCCACCTCCTTGATAGCCGCCGTAAGCCTTCTGCGAAGCTGGTTCGCTTCATAAAGCACTACCGCCTCAAAGATCTCCTCCTTGCTGCCAAAATAATAGTATATCGAACTCTTTCCCTTCTTAAGAGCACTGGATATCTCTTCCATCGTCGTCTTCCTGAAGCCGTAATGACTGAAAATCCTGCTGGCTGTCCGGATAATCCGCGCCCTGTATTCCTCTTTGTCTACCATAGGTTTTATTCTTATGCAAAGATAATCAATTAATTCTAACGAGATAGAACAAACGGTTCGGAAATTCGAAAACTATTATCCGGAAATTTAGTGAAGATGCTGAATACCATAATAACTGTAATATTCTTAATTTTACGGATTAATTCAGGTGGGGAAAGGCATTTGATGAAAGTTGGGGAAAGGTATTTCAAAAGCATCTGGAAAGATGAGGGAGACCACGGATCAGTCCATGTGATTGATCAGCGCAGGCTTCCTTTTTCTTTTGAGGTGATGACCCTCGGGAGTGTTACACAAGTATATGATGCTATCCGTGATATGGCTGTCAGGGGTGCGCCTCTGATCGGTGCCGTGGCGGCATGGGGAGTATACCTCTCATTCCTGGAGCACACTGGCGGTCCTGCCCATGGTGCCCGCCCCGGACATGATGCTGGCCCTGAGCAATACATCAACGCTGCGCATAACAACAAACGCGATATCTATTCATTAGTGATTCGTGACGCAGAGCGACTTAAGTCTGCAAGACCTACCGCGGTCAATCTTGCCTGGGCAGTTGATTACATGACTGCCGTGCTGAAGGATTACCCCGATGCCGGTGTCCTGCAAAAGGCGGCCCGGGGCCTCTGCAACGAGGAGGAGGAGCGAAGCAGGATGATAGGGGTGCACGGTCTCCCGCTTATTGAGGCTATCAGCAGCAAAAAGCACGGCGAACCGGTCAATATACTTACCCATTGCAATGCAGGGTGGCTTGCGTGTGTCGACTACGGTACCGCACTGGCGCCAGTCTATCTTGCCCACGACAGGGGGATCAGGGTCCATGTATGGGTGGATGAGACCCGTCCGCGCAACCAGGGGAGCAAACTTACGGCATGGGAGTTGCTCAATCACGGTGTGCCGTGCACGCTGATCACTGACAATGCCGGCGGGCACCTGATGCAAAACGGAATGGTTGATATTGTGCTGGTTGGATGCGACAGGGCGACGGCATCGGGAGATGTGGCAAACAAGACGGGCACATACCTCAAGGCGCTGGCGGCAAACGACAACGGGGTGCCTTTCTGGTCGGCACTACCGGCATCCACTTTTGATCTGTCGGTTGACCGTCCCGGACAGATAGATATAGAGGAGCGTGATGCTGACGAGGTCAGGACAATAGATGGAGTAAACATTGCCCCGGAGGGGATTGCCGTCTCCAATTACGGATTTGACGTAACGCCCGCGCGTCTCATCACCGGCCTGATAACAGACCGCGGTATATGCAGGGCAGAAAAGGAATCAATTTTGAAAATGTTATCATAATCATATGGAAGGTATTGTCAAGTTTAACTGCTACTGGAGCCAGTCGGGTTCCGTCATCACTGACGAGCAGTATGAGATC
>JAAZAP010000226.1 GCA_012514255.1 Bacteroidales bacterium
ACATTATAAATGCTCTCAGAGCCTAACAGAACACTACGATGATAACATCCATTGCATGGAAGAATGTCTGGAGGAACAGGACCAGGAGCCTGACCGTGATAGCTGCCGTGACTGTTGGCGTCTTTGCCGGCGTCTTTGCCATGGCCGCCATCAACAGCTCTATTGTTCAGCGTATTGATGCTGCCGTCAACGAGGAACTGTCACATATCCAGGTAAACAATCCCGGCTTCAGGGGAAGCAGTGACATAGCCAATGTGATAGCCGAGCCGCAGAAGGTAGTTAAGGTGCTCGAAGAGACACCCGGAGTGACCCATATTGCTGAACGGATTATCGTGCGGGGCATAGCCTCTACGTCTGCAGGGAGTGCGGGTGTGGAGATCACAGGTATCGATGTTGAACAGGAACAGCAGATGTTTACCCTGAAGGATCGTCTGATCCCCGGCACGGGAAGCTATTTCGGGGCTGACACCCGGCTTAACAGCGCCTTTGTCGGCGAGAAGCTGGCGAAGGAGCTCTATATTATCAGGTATATCCTGACGGAGGAATCTTTTGCCGCCCTTGAATCTGAGGGTGTTCCGGCTGCGGTGGCGGCGAAACTCAGACCCCTCGAAAACGAGAGGTTTACCACCGAAAAAAAACTGTCAGAGGCTTTTACCGGATTGCTTACGGCGAAGGAGGCGAAGCTGTACGGGATGAAGATAAAGGAGGCAGCATGGTCATACCGTGAGGGCTCGAAGATCATACTTACCTTTCTTGATGCAAATGGCACACAGACCGGGGCGGCATTCCGCATTACCGGCATCTTCCGGACGAACAACGACTTTTTCGAGGCCTTTTCGGTATTTGTGCCGCGTGATGAGCTGCTGCGCCTCACAGCTATGGAAGAGGGGCAGTACCACCGCATTATCGCGAGGCTGGAGGATAATGACCAGACTGACAAAGCCAGTGGCGCGGTCAGGGAGGCTCTCCCCGGGCTGGAGGTGATGAACTGGAAGCAGATACAGACTGACCTGGCCATGATAGCCGATTACATAAACCAGATATACGGCATCTTCATGTTATTGATCCTTGCAGCGCTTGCCTTCGGAATAGTAAACACAATGCTTATGGCGGTGCTGGAGCGCACCCGTGAGCTGGGCATGCTCTCCGCCATAGGCATGAACCGCCGGCGCGTTTTCAGCATGATCATGCTTGAATCAATATTCCTGTCTATTGTCGGAGGATTTGCGGGGATGGCTGTAAGCGCCATTGTGATAGCCATTACCAACCATACCGGCATAAACCTGGTGAAGTATGCCGAAGGTCTGGAGGCTTTCGGCTATTCGGCGGAGCTTTATCCTACTATCGGGGCAGATTTCTTTATCATGCTCACTGTAATGATTGTGATCACCGGGATTATCTCGGCCATCTATCCTGCCAGGAAAGCGTTGCAGCTTAATCCGGTTGAAGCATTAAGAGGAGAATAAACAGATAAAAACACAATACGATGAAAGTAGTTGAAATCAATGATGTCTTCAAGACCTATCATGATACAGAGGTTGAGGTGAAGGCCGTCAACGGCGTCACCCTCAGTTTTGACAAGGGCGATTTTGCCGTGATTGTGGGACCATCGGGCTCAGGCAAGACCACGCTCCTGAACCTCATCGGGGGCCTTGACCAGCCTACTGCCGGGGAGATCATAGTTGCGGGACACAGGCTCTCGGAGCTGAAGCCTTCAGAGCTGATAGATTTCCGCATGGATCATGTGGGATTTGTCTTCCAGTCGTACAACCTCATACCTGTTCTCACTGCGGCAGAGAACGTGGAGTTTATCATGAGCCTGCAGAAATGGCCGAAGGAGAAGCGCATAGCCCGCACTGACGAGATGCTGCAGTCTGTAGGTCTCTCTGACCGTCACAGGAGCCGTCCTTCACAGCTCTCCGGCGGCCAGCAGCAGCGCGTTGCCGTGGCACGTGCCCTGGCACCAAGGCCGCAGTTCATCCTGGCTGACGAGCCCACAGCCAACCTCGACACAAAATCTGCCGAAACCCTTCTTGACATCATGGAAAAACTCAACCGCGAGGAGGAGATGACCTTCATCTTCTCAACGCATGACGTTCGTGTTATGAAAAGGGCGCGCAGGGTCATAACCCTGGAGGACGGCAAGGTGGTCTCTGACGAAAGGACAAATCACCATTCATGAAAAGATCAATCCTTACGGCAACTCTTCTGCTTTGGGCAATGCTTCCGTCAGCGGCCCTGGCCAGCGTAAGCAGGGAGATTTCAGCAGCTGATACAGTGAAGACAGCAGCTATTCTCACTGGTTCACCAGAAGAGGAAGAGCCGAAGGTCAGCCTCACTGTCGGTGGCTATACCTCATGGCTTCATATGGCCATATTTGAAAAACCGTCGGAACCATGGATCAACAGCAGCATGCTGCATAACAGGCTTAATTTCAAGGCTTATGCCGGGAGCAAGGTAACCTTCGCCCTTGAACTGCGCAACAGGTTTGTGACAGGAGACATGGTAGCGCTTGATCCTTCATATGTGAGCAACCTCTCAGCTGATGCGGGCTGGGCTGATCTCTCATGGAATATCTCCAAAGGCAGCTCATACGTCATGAATGCCATGATTGACAGGGCTTATATAGATTTCACCGCGGGGCAGCTGCAGGTCAGGGCTGGGCGGCAGCGCATCAACTGGAGCCAGGCCCTTGTGTGGAATCCCAATGATCTGTTCAACACCTATTCCTTTTTTGATTTCGACTATGTTGAGAGACCGGGCAGCGATGCCCTGCGGTTTATCTACTCCACAGGCCCCTCCTCGGCAGTGGAGGCGGCGGTAAAGGTTGACGGAAGCAATCGCATCACAGCTGCCGCCCTCGGGCGGTTCAACATCTTTAATACTGACCTGCAGTTCCTTGCAGGGGTGACTGATGATGAATACTTCACCGCCGGAACAGGCTTGTCGGGAGCCATCGGATCAGTATCAGTAAGGGGGGAGGCAACCCTGTTCGCTCCGCTAAAGGGAGCAGAAGGGGAGAAATACAATTTTCTTGCAACCATCGGGGTGGACAAGACCTTTTCAGACAAGGTGACGGCACTGGCCCAGGTAATGTACTCCAGCAATCCGGTTGATATCAGCAGTTTCAACGAGCTGTACGGGGGAGGACTGACAGCCAGGCAGCTTGCCTTCTCAGAATTTAGCGCCGCCGGGCAGATAACCTGCACACCGTTCCCATTGCTGAGCCTGTCACTTTCGGGGATATGGTTTCCCGACCTTGACGGCTTCTATGCCGGCCCCTCGGTTGACTTTTCCCTTGCAGAGAATGTAGATTTCACTTTTTTGTGGCAGCATTTTAAAAGCACCCTGGCCAACGAGGAGACAAAGATAAACCTCGGGTTCATACGGATCAGGTATAGTTTCTGAAATTTTCATACTTTTACGGGGCAAACACCGTAAGTATGTCACTGGTCCATGAACTCGAAAAATCCGGAAACTGGCTCTTCAGAAGACGCAGCTGGCTGCCGGCGACAATACTTGTTCCCGCGGCGGCCTATCTCTTCATCGCAAACCGCAGTGTCATCTATTTCAACTACACCTGGGAGATAATATGCATCCTGGTATCGGTGGCTGGTGAGCTGCTGCGCTCATTTACCGTTGGGTATGTTCCAAGGAACACCTCCGGACGCAATGTGGTTGATCAGCTGGCTGATGATCTCAATACTTCAGGTATCTATTCTGTTGTAAGGCACCCCCTCTATGTCGGCAATTTTCTCATGTGGCTGGGACCGGTAATGTTCCTGAGATCAGTCTGGTGGGTGCTGGTCTTTATCCTGGCTTACTGGCTCTATTATGAGCGTATCATCTTTGCCGAGGAACAATATCTCCGCCGCAAGTTCGGGGAGACCTATGATACATGGGCATTCCGTGTCAGGGCGGTGATCCCTTCATTCAGGAATTACGTCAGGCCGAAGCTTCCGTTTTCATTCAGGAATGTGCTCCGACGCGAGTATAACAGCATAACAAACCTGTTTATAGTCTTTGCTTTTCTTGACCTCTGCCGCAACCTGGCTGTGACCGGCAGGTTATACCTGGAGCCGTTGTACGTGACTCTCCTTGTGTCAGCCCTCATCTTCTGGGCCATAATCAGGTACCTGGTCAAGCGGACAAAATTCCTCTACGTGGAAGGACGTTAGTCCGGACCGCTCTCAGCGGCTTTTACCTGTCCCGTGCTCCAAGGAACAGCACGATGTAATATATCAGCGTGGCCAGTGAGCCCAGAGCTGCAACAACATAGGTGTAGGCAGCCCACTTGAGTGCATCCTGTGCCTTGTCATGCGTTCCTGAAGATGTTATTCCTGCATCTGACAGCCATGCCAGTGCACGTCTTGAGGCGTTGATCTCCACCGGCAGAGTGATGAAACTGAAAAGGGTGGTGATTGCAAACAGGACAATCCCTATCAGCAAGATCTCAGGCCTCGAGTTGAGCAGCACCAGTCCTGCAAGCAGTACCCACTGTATCCAGTTGGAGGCAAAGCTCACCACCGGGACAAGCTTTGATCTCATGTTCAGCCATGCGTAAGAGCGCGCATGCTGAAGAGCATGGCCGGTCTCATGTGCTGCCACGGCAGCTGCTGCCACGCTGGCATTTGAATAGACCGCGCGACTGAGGTTTATGGTTTTTTTGAGAGGATTGTAATGATCAGTGAGTTCTCCTGCCACGCTGTGAACGGTTACATCTGTCACGCCGCTGTCGCGAAGCATTTTTTCTGCAACATCACGGCCGGTCATCCCGTTGCCTATCGGCATCTTCGAATATTGCCTGAATTTCGATTTGAGCCTGGAACTGATAATCCAGCTCAGTATCATGAAGCCAATGAAAATTATCCAGTATATTCCGTTATGTAAGAACATTGTTTCCATCTGAAATAAGTGCTTTTAAGTGCTTGTTGTTTCTCCTCTACTCAACAAAACACCTGCCATTAATGATAAGTTCTGAAAAGAGGTCATTTTGTCATGCCTAATCATCTTATCTTTGAAGGCGATGTTAAGGAGCGCAGCAAAGATATTCTCTTTTTTGTTACTTATACCTGTGTGGTTATACAGGTGGTTCATCTCACCGTGGACCCCTTCCTCATGTCGTCATGTGCCAACCTGTTCGCAGTATGCCATTGATGCTTTCAGGATGCATGGCCCGTTGACCGGGATGGTAATTTCTGCCGACAGGATTCTTCGCTGCAGGCCCGGAGGCACTCATGGTTATGATCCGGTTCCCCGGTTCATCTTCAGGAGGTATCGTGCCGGGGGTTTCGCCCTGCGCCGGGCTCCGCGGTGCAACAGGCTGAAGGAGAGAGATTAAAAAGAGAGTTTCTCCCTCAGCATCTTATATCCCGCCCTGCTCACCGGAATCTTTTCACCTGACTTGAGAATTGCCACGTAATTATCCTTGCTGTACGGCTCAAGACGGGTGATCTGTTCCACGTTTACTATGTATGACCTGTGCACCCTGATAAACAGAGAGGGAGGAAGGTGCTCCTCATAGTACTTCATAGTCTTGGGCTTCAGCGCCTTTCCCTCATTGTAATAGATCATTACATAGTCATCCTCGGCTGCAAGGTATGATACATTGTTCAGTGGAATGATCTTGATGCCTGCTCCCTTTCTGAAGACTATCCTGGTAAGGTATCCCTCTGCCTCTGAGGCTGCCGTCACCAGCTTTTCTATCTTCTCATGGTCCGGCTCCTCCGCTCCGAGACGGCTGAGCGCCTTTTCCAGGGCATCATCAAACCGCTCCTTTGAGAATGGTTTGAGAAGGTAGTCCACCGCGTTCAGTTCAAATGCTCTGATGGCATACTGGTCAAAAGCCGTGGTGAAGATCACCTCCGGTTTCTCATCTATCACCTCCAGCAGTTCGAAGCCGGTCAGTTTGGGCATCTGTATATCCAGGAAGATCAGATCAGGGTGCAGTTCCTTTATCTCCCTGGCACCGCAGAAGCCGTCACCGCACTCACCCACAATCTCTATGTCAGGGTGGTCGGAAAGCATAAACCTGATCAGTTCCCTGGCCGGGGCTTCATCTTCAATAATCAGTGCTCTGATCTTTTTCATGCCTGTATGATTGAGTGTTTCATGATTTACGGAACGGGAATTTCAATTCTACCGTAAAGCTGTCTTCTTTCCGGTTGACCATCAGGTCAGCCCTGTCGCCGAAGAATAGCTCAAGCCTGCTGCTTACATTCTTAAGGCCTATTCCCGCTCCCTTCCTGGTCACCACGGAGTCGGTATCTACGTTGTTTGTAACAGTTATTGTCACCAGCTCATTTTCCTTCCTGGCGGAAGTCTTAATGATCACCTCTCCGGTGGATTCGTAGACCCCGTGCTTCACTGCATTCTCATAAAGTGGCTGCAGGAGCATTCCGGGCATCAGTGCATGAAGGCAGTCGGGGCTTATGTCCTCTTCAATCACCAGCCGTTCGCCGAAGCGAACCTTTTCTATCTCCAGGTAAAGCCTCAGGCTTTCCATCTCGCTTTTCAGGGTGACCGGCTGTTCATTCCTCGAAGAGAGGGAATAGCGCATGAAGTCAGAGAGCTTAACTATCATTTCCCTGGCTTTCAGTGGATTGGTAACAGTTAGTGAACTGACGGAATTAAGGCTGTTAAAAAGGAAATGAGGGTTTATCTGTGACCGGAGCATCTTAAGCTCTCCTTCGCGAACCTGTGTTTCCAGCTGTGACTGCCTGGCAGCCTTCTCCGCCAGCCTCGTGGCGCTGAGGAAGAGGTAATAGATAAGCAACAGCATGAAGAAGATAAGGATGCCGGCGGTAGCCCTGAAGACCAGCACTGAGTGCCAGAAGATGTCATAATCAATCTTCTCGGACACCATGAGCCTGGTGATGAATCTTGATCCCACGAGCCAGACCGTCAGGGTAAAGGTGCCGGTAAGCAGAACATTGAATATTTTGACATAAAGCTGGTTATCATCTTTCAGGAGGAACCTGACGGGAAACCATATTACAAGCCCGAGAAGCCCGAAGATGATCATTGATACCAGGCCGTCAGCGATTGCCACCTCCAGCCGGCTGCCATACACAAAATGAATAAGCAGTGACTGGCCTGCCCCCAGTATAAGCCAGGCCAGCCACCAAACAAGTAGCCTCGTTCTGTTCTCCAGCAACGGATGCTTCATGGTCTATTTGTAGCTCTTGATCTCTCCGCCTCCAAATATTACGACCCCTCTTATAATAAGCGATCTTGTATTGTCCCTGATCACATCTCCCCTCATTTTCCTGCTGTCAGAGAATCCACCCAGAATAGGTGTGATCTCAAGGATCACGTTCCAGTTATCCGGGACAATAAGGGTTGTCCCCCCAAAGATACAGGTAATTTCAATTACATTATTTTCAGGTGCGAGCGACGAGCTGGTGAGGTCTACCTCCCCTCCGCCGAAGATAGCGGTGATCTTTCCTCCCCTGAAGTTGTCAGTGTTGACCTGTCTCTCGCCGCCTCCGAAGATATTGACAAAATCAAAATAATCCGTTTTATTGACTCCTGACAGATCAAGCCTTTTAACAAGTCTCTTTGAGTTCAACAGCAGCACTATTCCAATCACAATAAAGAGTGCCGGCCAGAAGAAGTTGAATGACCTGAAGAAGTCAGTGAACAGTTCAGGTATGAGAAAGAAGCCGCCAACGGAGATCAGGACTATACCCGGCACCTTATTGGCTGAACCGATGAGGGTGATCAGGCCTATCACAATAAGCAGCATCTGCCAGCTGAAGATTACATCATCAATAAAATTGTCAAGAGGCCCGGGAAGAACTGTAGACTTCTTGACGATGAGGATCAGCCCCGTTACTATCAAAAGTATCCCTATGAGGAGCCTTGTTGATGATTCAGGGTTCTGTCGCGATGTTTTAAGTTCGTTTTCCATTGTATTAATTATTAGTGGATTCTAATGTCTGCGTCTTTTCGTTATTGGCCTGATCATGAAAGCCAGTCCTGCCAGTACCAGCACTGAAGGCCAGTATATTTGTTTATATGTCTGGGTCAGTTGTACGGGCATCTCGGGCATGAGGAACCAGAACCCGATTGCAAAGAGTACTACTGCTGAGACCAGCTCGAGGCTTATGAGTGACCAGATCCCGAAGAATATCAGCAGCATCTGCCATTTGAAGTAATCAGGGATCTCTCCCAGCTTAAACAGATCAAGTTTGGCAACCAGCATCATAATTCCCAGAGTGATCAGGAATGTTGCGATGCCTATGAACGGGTTTCCGTGTTTTTCTTTCATAGCTTGCGCGTTGAATTACACAACAAAAATATTAGTGTTCTGCCAAACCATACTACTCATTTCCGGCAGGGGGCGGATATATACCGGCGAATAGCGAAGGGAACGGGCAATGTTACTTTTTTGTTCATAATTTTTTTTATTGGAAGAGGATTTATAATTTTGCAGACCGAAAAAATGGGAGATGCCCGGATTATATTCCATACCGCTTGCCGGATTAAAGGAAGCCAGATACACTTATGAATTCAGTATAGGCAACGATTTCTTTGAGGCTTATGCTGAGTCGGAGATTAAGAGGGGAAAATTCACAGCGGTGGTGGTTTTGCAAAGATGTTCCACCCATCTTGAGCTTGACATAGTGATCAACGGTCAGACCGAGGTGGTCTGTGACAGGTGTCTTGATCCCTTTTTCATTCCGGTCTCATCAGCTAACAGGCTGTTTGTGAGGCAGGGGAAAGAGTGGGACGAGGATGATCCGGACATGATTACAATGCCGCTGGATGAACATGAAATAGATCTTGGTCAGTTTTTCTATGAATACATTCACCTGGCGTTACCCATCAAGCGTATTCATCCTGATGATGTCAATGGTAACAGCACATGCAATCCGGACATGCTCAGGAAGTTGGATGGTCACCTCCTTCATGGAGAGGCTCATGCCGATCCGCGCTGGGATGATCTAAGGAAACTGACAGGGAATAATTAACTCAATTCATTACTGCGATGCCAAATCCAAAACACAGACACTCCAGTACAAGGAGAGACAAGAGGAGAACGCACTACAAGGCTGTTGCTCCCACGGTAGCTGCATGTCCCAATTGCGGCTCGGGCCATCTCTACCACAGGGTATGCCCTGAGTGCGGCTACTACAGAGGCAAGCTTGCTGTCGAGAAGAAGACAACAGCCTGACCAGCTTTCCGTTCAAAACAAGTGAACGATGAAAATAGGCCTTGATGTGATGGGGGGTGATTACGCTCCCGATGCTGTAGTTGAGGGTGCCGTTGATGCACTCGGACAGCTGTCACCAGGAGACCGGATTGTGCTTATTGGTGACAATGATCGGATAAGGGGTAAGCTCGCATCGCTTAATGTTGAGCCTTCTCTTTTTGATATCGTGCCCACAACACAGATGATAGAGATGTCTGATCACCCTGCAAAGGCATTTTCGCAGAAAAGGGATTCATCCATTGCAGTGGGATTCGGATTATTGAAGAGCGGACTCATTGACGGATTTACCAGCGCAGGAAACACCGGAGCCATGATGGTTGGCGCAAGCTATACCGTGAATGTCATTCCGGGTGTGGTAAGACCCGCCCTGGCAGCACTGATACCAAATGTAAACGGCAAATCATCCATCATCCTTGATGTGGGCATCAATCCTGACAGTAAACCTGACGTGCTCCTGCAGTATGGTATGCTCGGCACCGTCTATGCCAGGCATGTCCTCGGAATAGATAACCCTACGGTCGGGCTGCTTAATCTAGGGGCAGAGGAGACAAAGGGATCATCAGCAGTGAAAGCCGCCTATGAACTGCTGAACGAAAACAGTGATATTCATTTCATGGGAAACATCGAAGGCCATCAACTTTTTACCGACGAGATGACTGACGTGATCATTTGTGACGGATTCGTGGGCAATGTCATCCTGAAAATGGCCGAAAAGATATATGTGGTAGCACATGCAAAAGGCATCGATGACAGTTTTTTCAACAGGCTCAATTTCGAGGTGGTGGGCGGAACGCCGGTGCTCGGCATAAATGAGAATGTAGTGGTCGGACACGGTATTTCAAACCGGACTGCCATAATGAACATGATCTTCCGGACCTTTGATGTGGTGCATGCCGATCTTGCCGGAAAGATCAGGGAAGCATTCGGAGCATGACAAGAATAAGGGCAGCAATCACAGGAATAAATGCATGGACGCCTGAATACCGGCTGACGAACCATGAGCTCTCGCAGATGGTTGAGACCAGTGACGAATGGATCATGCAGCGTGTGGGCATAAAGGAGAGAAGGATACTCAAGGGCGAAGGCAAAGGCACCTCTGACCTTGGCGAACCGGCAGTGAGAGGCCTCCTGGAAAAGACCGGCACAAGCCCGGAGGAGGTTGATCTGCTTATCTGTG
>JAAZAP010000227.1 GCA_012514255.1 Bacteroidales bacterium
CAGCCTTATCTGCTCAACCGTGCCCGTGAACGTCTCCTCCGGAAAGGCATCAACGTCAAACTCAACCCGTTGTCCCTTACTGATCATCCCGATGTCTGACTCGTCTATATCTGCCTCCACCTGCATCTGGGTGAGATCCTGGGCAATGGTGAAGATCTCCGGGGTGTTGAAGCTGGCTGCCACCGTCTGCCCCTCATCCACGGCACGGTTCATCACAACCCCCTCAATGGGCGAATAGATGGTTGCATAGCCCAGCTGCACAAGAGCCTTGTCATACTGAGCCTGTGAGTTCCTGAGAGTGGCTTTCGCCCTGTCATAATTATACTTTGCCTGGTCATAATCACTCTGAGCTATGAGGCTCTTCTCATGGAGAGCCTTGCTCCGCTCATAATTGGAGGCCTGATACTCCATCTCAGCCTTTGCATTGTCAAGTGTGGCAAGCGACTGCTGCACACTTGACTTCAATGCGGTCTTGTCCAGCTCGGCAAGGATCTGTCCCTTTTTGACAGGCGAATTGAAATCGACATAAAGCTTTTCAACTATGCCTGAAACCTGCGTTCCCACCACTACTGAAGTAATGGCTTCCAGAGTGCCTGTGGCAGTTACTGTGTTGACTATCGAGCCCTTCGTTGCCACAGCGGTGTCGAAGATGTATGTCTTGCTCTTCTTGCAGCTGTGAACGGTCAGAAGCGTCACTGCAATTACTGCCAGCAAACCGCCGCCTATTAAAATTCTTTTACCTTTCATTGTTATCACTCTTAAATTGTTCTTTGATTTTTAAAACGAAAGCGGGACTCCCCTGTAGAAGTCAATGATCTTATGACTGTAGAGCAGCTCATATTTGGCCTGCACCAGGTTACTCTCGGCTGCCGTCAGGTTGGTCTTCTGTATCAGGAAGTCCACGGAGTTCATTGCCCCCAGCTTGAACTTCTCCTCTGACACATTATAAGTCTCAAGTGATGACTCATACCTGTTCAGCGCAGCCAGGTAGCTCAGACGTGCCGACTCCGAATCCAGAACTGCCTGCTCCACCTCTTTTCGAAGCTGGTTCCTGGTATTGAGCTCATCGAGCTCCGCCGTGGTGATACCATACTGTGCCCTTGATACAGCCACCCTGTTCTGGTTGTTCCGGAAGATGGGGATGGATGCCGTGAGACCCAGTGAGGGCGAGAATCCGTTTTTAAGTTGTGAGCCCATCTCCGCAACCTGCGCGAATCCTGTGCTCATGCCTGCATTGACTGACACCGAAGGGAAAAAGCCTCCCCTGGCGATCTCCAGGTCCAGCGCTGCGCCCTCACGGTTCAGGGTTGCTATCTGCACCTGCGGTTTAACCCTGAGGGCTTCCTCATACACTGCTGAAGCGTCAGCAGCAGGGATAGAGGAGATAACGGCATCAATGTCCGGTCGTGCTGTCTCAAACGATTCATCCACGGGGTACTCCATCAGCTGCATCAGGTTCAGCCTGGCCATCTTCAGGGTGTTCTCCGAATTTGCCAGCGTCGCCTCCTCGGAAGCAAGCTGGGTCTTCACCTGCAGGTAATCGCTGTTGGCGATGGCACCTAGGCTCATCCTTTCACCTGCCAGG
>JAAZAP010000228.1 GCA_012514255.1 Bacteroidales bacterium
CTATGGCACCTGCGTCAGCGGGGCTGACGCAGAGCGCCGCGCCGCCGCTCACCTCGGGCAGCGACGAGCTGTCGGACAGTATGCAGGGCGTCCCGCACCGCTGCGCTTCCACCACCGGGATACCGAAACCCTCAAGCCAGGGCACGAAAACAAGCGCTTCGGCCCCGCCGTAAAGCCTGCGCAGCATATCGCGCGTGGCACTGCCGGTGAAGAGAATATCCTTCCCGTAAGGTGATGACTGCAGCTGGCGGTCCATGGCACGCGTCAGGTAGAGCCTTCGCCCTGCGAGAAGAAGAACATGATCACCGCCGCCCTCACGCCTGAAGATCTCATAAGCCCTGATGACCGTCTCAATGTTCTTACGCGGTGAGAAATTGCTCACGAAGAGGAAATATGGCCTATCGCCGGTATAATTCCTGCGTGTCTCTTCCGCTTCACCGGGCAGGGGAGGAGAAAACACATCGGCAACGCCGTTAGGAACAATATCAATTTTTTCAGGACTGATACCATATTTTTCGGCTATATCATCTGCCGAGAACTGTGAGACTGTGGCCACCCTGGCTCCCCTGGCCGCGAACAGCGGGAAACGCCGGCGGTAATAGCGGCACTCCGCCCGGGGTATGTCGCCCGGCCTGTGCTCATGGTTAAGATCGTGAATGACCGGGATGCACGGCACATCGGTACGTAATGGTATTATCCCGTCAGGGGCCAGGAACAGATCAGCCTGAAGCTTCTTCAGTAACGGGGGAAGGTGGTACTCATGCCACACCTGCCTGAGTACGGGATGCACGGTACGAATGGGTATTGTAATATATCTAATGTTGTTGCCCTCAACGGGCAGCGGATCATGTTCCCTGTCACACACCATGACAAACAGGTGCTCAGGGTGGTTCACAACCATTCCCTTTGTTACCTCAAGGGTGAACCATCCGATGCCGTCACGGGGTACAGCCCTCAGGGTACGTGCATTTATTGCAATGATCATCTTCAGTTGTTCTCTGGCAATTACAAATGTGGCAATTAATTTATAATTTGGCATTGATTCTTTAATCCATCAGAGACTGACTTGAGGCGAAAGTTCCTTATAAATATCCTTTTCCTGCTGACGGTGAGCATCCTGGTAAAGGCATTCTGGGTGCTGGGCATTGACCGTACCGTTCAGAATGTGGTGGGCGAGACGGCATACGGAAGCTATTTCTCACTCTTCAGCTTCTCCGTGCTCTTTACCCTCCTGCTTGACATGGGGCTCTCGGGCTTCAACAACAGGGCTGTGTCGGCTGATCCCACCAGGGTCAGGCTTTATTTTGGCAATGTGCTGCTGTTGCGCCTGCTGCTGACAGTGGCCTACTTCACAGTAACCCTGCTGGTGGCATTTGCACTGGGATATGACCAGCGACAGGTCACGTTGCTTCTGGTACTGATGCTCAACCAGGTCATGGCCTCAATGATCCTCTGGCTGCGGTCAAACATCAGCGGCATGCAGTATCTCTTCCTTGACAGCCTTCTCTCGGTGGCCGACAGGCTGGTGATGATAATTATCTGCTCGGTTCTTCTGTGGGGAGGGTTTACAGGCGGTGGGTTCAGGATTGAGTGGTTCATATGGGCGCAGACGGCAGCCTATTTCATAGTAATGTGCACAGCCCTGGTGATTGTCGTTCGCAGGGGAGGGGTCTCAGGCCTGAAGCCTGATGCAGTCGTTCTCAGGAGTATCATTATTACCGGATTGCCCTATGCGCTGGTTGTATTCTCCATGACCCTCTACTGGCGCATTGACTCAGTGATGATAGAACGGCTGCTGCCTGACGGAGCCACAGAGACAGGTAATTATGCCCAGGCTTTCAGACTCTTTGATGCTATTGCAATGATCCCGGTGATGTTTGGTGGATTGTTGCTCCCGATCATGACAAGGGGGCTGACCTCGGGCGGTGATATACGGCCACTGGCGGCCATGGCCGGGCGTATGCTGATGGTGCCGCTGGGGATTGGTGCGGTGACCCTTGCTGCCATCCCTGGGGAGATACTTGATTTGCTGTATGCCTCGCCTTCCGCCGGCGCCGTGGATGCATTCCGGTTGCTGATGCTGGCGCTGGTCCCGGCCGGGGCAATCTATATATACAGTACCATGCTTACAGCCGCTGGAAGGCTGAAGATACTGGGAGCAATAACCGCTTCGGGTATGGTCGTCAACATATTGCTGAACAGGATCCTTATCCCCTTCTCCGGACCTGCAGGAGCGGCAACAACCGCCCTGGTAACGCAGACGCTGGTGGCAGCGGCATGCATGATAGCTGTCAGAAAGACCATGACCACGGTGGCTTCTGTTGGAAGAGTGATGACATATCTCCTCATGCTTGCCCTGACCTTCGGAGCAGGTTGGTTTCTTCGCCGGACAGGCCTCTCATGGGCTGTCGCAGCGGCGGCCCAGCTGGCGACAGGACTTCTTCTGGCTCTACTCCTGAGGTTCACAGAGCCTCTCAAAAGCCTTAAACTGTTAACGGAGAGGCATGATTCTGTCTAAAAAGTGTTATTTTTGGATCTGAAAACAAAAGGACCTTTGATATGAAGCGGTTGCTCGGTGGCGTTTTCCTTTTGCTGGTCTGCTCCCAGGCCTTCCCTCAGAAGATGTATGAACTATCGCACGAGGTGCTGGTGCCGGCAGGTAACATCGTGACCCATACCAGTCTCACTTACCAGCAGACCATTGGCGAGACGGCCGTAGAGGTCTCACTCCCGTCGTTCTATAACCTGTCACAGGGATTTCAGCAGCCCAGATTCATACCGCAGCAGGATCTGCCCGACAGGGAAGGGAACGGGGTCGATTTCTTTCCCAATCCCCTTATGGAGCAGGACGACTGGATATTCAATATCAGGGTCTATGGCGTTCTTGCCAGGCACTACAGGATATACATCTACAGTCTTCCCGGCTCGCTGATGTATGCTGAGGAGCTTGATCTCTCACCTGTGCATGATCATATTCTGCAGGTGAACATGGCTCACTACAGCAACGGCATCTATATAGCCAACGTGATCAGCTCCGACGGGGTTATCAACAGATCATTCAAGATTGACAAACTGTAAAACGATGAGAATGAAAAAGCTCTTCACATATATGCTGACTGCGCTTGCTATGATTATGGCTGCCACGCACACGGCAGGCGCGCAGGGGACCGTTCCCGCCGGCATCAATTACCAGGCGGTGGCCCGTGACAACAGCGGCAAGGAGCTGGTCAACACTCCCATAGAGGTGCGTTTCACCATCAGGTCCGGCTCTGCATTGGGGCCTGCCATCTACCAGGAGGTGTTTACCGATGTTACCACCTCTCGCTACGGTGTCTTTTCATTGATAATAGGCGCTGGAGACCCGGTGCTGGGCACTTTTGGGGGAATAGATTGGTCCACTGCCAATCATTATCTTCAGGTGGAAGTTAAGTTTGAGAACCTTTTCATGGATATGGGTACGATGCAGTTTCTGTCAGTACCCTATGCACTCTATGCCGCCAAATCTCTTGAGATTGGCCCTCCCGGCCCTCCCGGCCCCAAGGGTGACCCCGGCGACCCGGCATCAGATGACCAGGAGCTGACATATGATCACGCAACGCGAACACTCTCTCTCACAAACAGCGACCCTGTTGTTCTTGGCAGTGAGATTGCCTTCAGGGCACGGAAGTCAACGTCAGATCCGGTGCCGGTTGCCGTCTCGGATGTTATAATGACCTATGGTACACCTGACTTGAGCATTGGAGGAGGTTTTGATCCGGCAACTGGGATTTTCACAGCGCCTTTCGATGGAATCTACACTTTTAATATTTCATACTATGCGGATGGGGGTGATGGTGATGCCAGAAAGGTATTTCTCTATGTTAACTCTGCGCTCTTTGAAACTTTGGCTACAGGAATTGTACATAATACAATTGTCGGCGGCAAATCAGTCACTGCCAGACTAAGTGCCGGGGACACAGTTACTTTAGTCATTAATACAGGAACCGGAACTCAGACAGGTACTGGCACCTTTTCCGGATATAAGGTGGATTAGTGCAGCAGTGTTGAATATTAATGACGCTGCACGCGGTTTTCTGGGTCTCTCGTCTGAACTTCCGACTTAAGAATTAGGTCTGATTGAAGCTCTCTGATTAAGCATAATTTGAAAGCTAATTATTATTGACTATCTTTGATAAGTATGCCAACAGTATTGTTAATAAATGGTTACAGGTTTTTCTTCTTCAGTAATGAAAGAAATGAGCCGATGCATATTCATATTGAAAAGGCAGAGAAATATGCAAAATTCTGGATACAACCTCTATTTGTAGCAGTTAATGTTGGTTTTACTGGTAAAGAACTGAGAGAGATCGGCGAGATTATTGATAAGAATGAAGTACTTATAAGGGATAAATGGAATGAGCACTTTGGCAAATAAAACGGAAAGTGTACGGGCTACTAAAGTATGGTTCACAACAGATATGCTTTATGTTCAGTTACAAGATGGAAGGGAGATAGGTGTGCCATTGTTGTGGTTTCCACGATTAAGAAAAGCCAGTGAGGAGCAGCTTAAAAACTGGCGGCTTATAGGGAATGGCATTGGAATCCACTGGGAAAGCATCGACGAGGATATCTCCATCGCCGCATTGCTCTAGTGTAAAAGCAAAAATCAAAGGGAATTCAAAGCTGGTAAACCGGACACAACACTTGATCACTTGTTAACCGCCTATTCAAAATAGGTGTAAACCCTCTCGGATATTACTGCAAATCCTCTCTCATCCCTGGTGGTTGTCTTTATCCAGTTGCCCCTTGGATCATATTCATAGGTTGAGTAAGTCTTTCCTGTAACATTTTTATCCTTGTCATAAGAGGTATACTCCGATTGAAATCCTTTGTCATTATAGTTAAGAACCTGACTTGACCCCAGGGTATCGTCTTTCCTGTAAAAGTCAAAAAGGGTTAAAAGTCCCTGGTCATTGAATACAAAGAGGTATTTTCCACCAGCTTCCCCCATGTGATTAAAAAACTGCACTGTCAAAGTATCACTCAGGTAACTCCCTACAAACTCTATTCTCTGAGCAAGCGTATCTGCAGGCTGATTGTATCCTTCATAAAGAACAGGGTTGCCATCTTCGTCACAGGTGATCACCTGCCTGAACCTGACTGTGTCATCCATGATGTACTCAGATCTTATATAAAGGTTATTCTCCTTGTAGAGACGCCAGATATCTATCACCCTGCCATTTTCATCATAAGTGGTGCTGGAGACAAGGTCGCCGTCAGCATCGAAGACGGCTTTGAAATCATATGTGTAGCCAATGCTGTCAAAATCCTTTATGGTCATTTTTGCCCCATTGACATAAGTCTCACCCTCCGGCGTTGCCCAGTAAGCCTTTTCGGTAACCGATTCAACCTTGCCATTCAGCTTTTCCATGTAACCCTGATAGGGTGTGTAGATTCCCAGCCTGGTGAAATCAGCAGGCTTTTTCTCCTTGCATGCAACCGCAGCAAGGATCATCAATGCCAGTAAAAAGATCAGTTTTTTCATAGGTGACAATTTTTAATGATGTTTGTTAAACCAGCTTATGGAATCAACTGGTTGATCTTCAGTGGAGAAATATGATGCAATTTACACCAGGATTCACCCCTTTGTCAAGGATTCCGGGAATTATTTGCGGTCTACAATGCTTTAACCGCTACGCGGTATTCAGCGGTATATCATAGTTGTGTATCCACTGCTGTTACCTCTGCGGGATACTACCTCATGCCTATTTTGACTATCTTTGCGCAAAATTTTAAGAACCATGATAACCAATGACCAGATACAGGACCTCGTTGAACGCCGGGATGCGTTAAGGAGGTATCTTTGACATCGACGGGAAGATAGAAGAGATAAAGGAAAAGGAAGAGATCACCCACTCGGCCGGATTCTGGAATGACCCCAAAAAGGCTGAGGAG
>JAAZAP010000229.1 GCA_012514255.1 Bacteroidales bacterium
GGAATGGCTGGCTGTATGCCTGTTCACCGGTTTCCGGAGGGATATTCAGGTCGACGGACAACGGTAAATCCTGGACTGCCAGCAACAACGGCCTCCCGTCAGGTTACGTAAACAACATTATCTCCGATGCGAGCGGAAACCTGTTCTGTACTCTGCAGCAGGATGACAACGGCCTGAACGGCGGTCTATGGCTCTGGGATGAGAATCAGGGCCGGTGGCTGAAAAAGGAGATAAGGCTGAATCTCGACGGTACTGAATATGTGATCAATGTGGCACAGATCCCTGGTATTTATTTTACCTCCGGTTCGGAGATGATCATAGTTCTCGACGGTGTGGCAACCAACTTCCAGGTAGGAGGACTGTTCAGAAATACCGTTTCCGGGGCAATCGCCTCAACGCCATGGAAGCAGGAAACCTGGGGTGAGACAAACCCGTTGCCTTTTACGATGATAATGAATGGTCTGTTTTCTGCTTCCTCGGGACATCTTTTTGCCAACCGTATTTCAGGTTCCTCTCCCGGGATCTATTCCAGGATGGACTATTCTCAAAGATGGGTCGCAACCAATGAAGGCATTCCCCCTGTTGCCAATGTTAACGGGTATTTTTGCGAATCTCCTGAAGGAACCGTTTTTCTTACAACCCAGTACTCAAATAAACTGCTGGTCACAAACGAATCGGAGCCGGGGAGGAGGTATTACGGGATCAGTTACCAGCCATTGAGTCCCATGAAACTTTACCAGTATCAGGCAATCAATGCCACATCCGGGTCCGGCCTCGATGTCAGTTTCATAAGCATGGACGACAGGACCTATATTGAAGGGAATGAGATACGTGCCATCGGGCTTGGAACGGCTTTGATCAAGGCTTATACTGACGGGACTGACAGCACATATTACAGTGCGGAAAATATCACTGTTTCTATCGGGAAGGCGGAAAACAGAATCGCCGTGGAAGATCCCGGAATAATTACCGAGGGTGACAACCCGGTTTTCCTGAATGCCGGTTCCGATTCAGGCGAGGAGGTCTTTTTTAAAGTAATGGCAGGTAACGCCTATTTTGAAAAGAACAGGCTGATATACAGCGCTCCGGGCAGGATTACGGTCATCGCCACCGAGCCGGGCAATGATTCTTATGAAGAGGCTGATACGGTCTGGATGGAGTTATGCATTAATCCGAAAAAACCCGTAATAGCTGCCGACACCATATCCGGGACTGTCAGGCTTGTTTCATCGAGCGAGATAAACAACCGGTGGTATCTGAATGATATCTTCTCCGGGCAGACGGTAAAAACGCTATATCCCTCGACTAACGGCATTTACACGCTGCAGGTGGTAGCTGACGGCTGTCCTTCAGAACTGTCCGATCCGTATCATTATGTTATTACCGGTATTGATCCTGTTACAGGAAGTGACCTGCTCATTTTCCCCATTCCTTTCCGCGATAAACTGTCAATCAGGCTGAATTCGGAAGAGAGTCCCGCGGCCAAGACACGGTACATTATTACGGATTTTTCAGGAAAGTCTTTGTTGATCGGGGAGCAGGAGGGCGACCTGATAATCCTGGACCTGGATAGTCTTGAACCGGGATGGTATCTGTTGAATGTAACCCAACTCCACAAATCAGAATACTTTAAGATTCTGAAAAGTCTCTGATCCTGTTGCCTGCAGCGCTCTCTGAGCTCCGGATTTTATGTCCCCCATGTTTATTCCTAAGCAGGTATACAACTCCAGCTCAGAAGGGGGGAGGAAGACGAAGATATCAAGCATTTATCTCTCTTCGCTGTATATGTGACTGTA
>JAAZAP010000230.1 GCA_012514255.1 Bacteroidales bacterium
ATTTTAACCATCCCTGACCGCAGGACTGCACGACCGCAAGACGGAGCGAAGCGACAGACCTTCAGACATCAGACCTTCAGACCCTCAGACCCTGACCATGGAAACCACCAAAAAATCCCCCACCCCCCCTTCAGACGACATCGACCTGATGCGCTATGTCTCCCTCTTCCTCAGCAACTGGCTCTGGATAGCCGCAGCCCTCTTCATAGCCCTGGGTGTAGCCTATATCTACAACCGCTACTCACAGAGAGCCTATAACGTTAAGAGCACACTGCTGATAAAGGAGCAGCAGACCAGCGGGGCCATTGCCAACATGGAGCAGATCTTTGCCGGAAACGTGTATAATCCCTATCCTAACCTCGATGATGAGGTGGCTATACTTCAGTCATACACTCTTAACTACCGGGTGATAGAAGAGATGCCTGAGACACATGTGGCCTATATCCCTGTCGGAAGAAACGGCATCCAGGGACAGAGAACATACAAATCATCTCCATTCGTTCTCAGGAAACTTGCCGGCAAACAGCCTGAGGGTGTCCATATGACGATCAGGTTCACTGAAGACGACAGATACACAGTTGAGATTGATGAGGATCAGCTGGCGGAATGGAAGAAGAATAACAGTACATCTGCACAGGCAGAGGAGATCAATGCCGAAAAAGAATATTTACCTGGAGAACCATTCAGCCAGGGAGGATTCAGTTTTGTGGCAGAGTGGCGCGACAGCACAAAAGCCATCACAGGTGAGAAAAACCGCTGGCTGGTTTGGTTTGAGTCGCTTCCGGCACTGACTAATGCTTACCGCTCCAGCCTTAAGGTTGAGCCGGTCAAGGAATACGCCTCGGTATTCACCCTGTCATTCGACGGCTATTCACCCCAGCAGGGAACCGACTACCTCAATACCCTCATGAAACTGTACATCCTCCAGGGAATGGAGTGGAAGAGCAGGGCGGCGGATAACACAATAAACTTCATTGAGGCACAGCTCGGACTCATATCTGACTCTCTAAGGCTGGCTGAAAATACCATGGAGAGCTTCCGGCTCAACAACAGGTTCGTGGACCTCACCCTCGAAGGTACTCTTGTTCTTGAGAAGCTTGAGAAGCTGGAGGGGGAAAAGAACATGCTTGGACTGCAGGAGCAATATTACAAGTACCTGCTTGATTACCTCGGGGAAAGGGAAAACAGTGAAACTATCATCTCGCCAAGTGTTATGGGTGTCACCGACCCTGTCCTGGTAAAGCTTGTTGAGGAATTTTCCAAACTACAGCAGGAACGCAAAAAGGTTACCTTTACTGTCAATGATGATCTTCCTCAGGTCCGGCTGATGGATCAGAAGATTGAGGATGCCCGTGCAGCTCTGCGCGAGAATGTAAATAACACAATCAATCAGCTCAGCCTGACAATGACAACCATTAACGGACGTATTGCAGCAGCTGAGAAAGAGCTGGGACGACTGCCCGGAACTGAAAGGCGACTGATAGGCATACAGAGAAAATTTGACCTTAACAACTCTGTTTATACTTATCTCCTGGAACGCCGTGCAGAGGCAGGCATTGCCAAGGCTTCACAGATAACCGATAACCGTATCATTGATGA
The DNA here is from genome assembly GCA_012514255.1 of Bacteroidales bacterium. Next base: position 1,600 of record JAAZAP010000230.1, read on the forward strand.
AGCCATGGTGCATAACAGCGCCCAGATAAGACCGAAGTCGATGAAGAACTACCTGGTTGCAATTCTTCTCGGACTTCTTGTGCCAATGGCCCTTATAGTCATCTTTGACCTGCTTAATAACAAGATAATCGGCAAGCATGATATTGAACGACTGACCAAAGCCCCTATAATAGGATACATAAGTCACTCCGATTACCATGTTGAGGATCCGGTGGCAGAAAAACCCGGCAGTACTCTGGCTGAGAGTTTCAGGGCAGTGCGCACATCGCTGGCTTTCTATACCGGCCAGACAGAATGCCCTGTGATAGTTGTCAGCTCGCCTGTCAGCGGAGAGGGAAAGACCTTTGTCTCAGTCAACCTGGCCACCATCATCTCCATGATGAACAAGAAGGTGCTTATTGTGGGACTCGACATGCGTAAGCCTCGCGTGCATGCCATCCTGAAGGCTGTCAACGGTCATGGCATGAGTCAGTTTCTCAGTGGCAGCGCCACCTTTGATGAGGTGATCGTCCCCACAGAGATAGAGAACCTATGGTTTGCACCGTCAGGACCGGTACCACCCAATCCTGCAGAGCTCATAGGTTCACCTAAGATGACAGAGTTTATTGCGTTGGCCAGGAATGAGTTTGA
>JAAZAP010000231.1 GCA_012514255.1 Bacteroidales bacterium
CCGCCCAGCTCAGTCCGAAGATACTTGTGCTGTCATACTTCATGTCAGTATATGCATACGTGCACGGTGACATGAGTACCTTCGCTCCCTGGCTGATGCCCTTCAGGGCATTCGCGGAACGCGCCCAATACTGTACTACCGCGTCGGGCTTCAGTGTGGCATGGGCTATCTCGTCCCATCCGATAACGCTCTTGCCATGTGACTCCACAATATCCTGTACCCTGTTTACGAAGTAGATGTAATCTTCGATTTTGGTTGAATGAGACTCATCACCTCCGATGTGAAAATATTTTCCCGGGGTAAGAGCGGCTATCTCCCTGACCACGTCATCAACGAATTTATAGGTTATCTCCGAACGGGTGTCCAGCGTGCTGAATCCAACCTTGATTCCTGTATATGGCTCCGGCGCCTTGCCTCCCCTGTTGAGCTCAGGGTATGATGAGAGCGCAGCATTGGTATGACCGGGCATATCAATCTCGGGAATGATTGTAATATATCGCTCTGCGGCATGCCTGACAATATCTGAATACTCTTCCTGGGTAAAGAACCCCCCTTCACCACCTCCAACCTCCGTCTTTGCGCCGTGAGCAGTAAGATTGGGCCTTGATTTGATCTCAATCCTCCATCCCTGGTCATCAGAGAGATGCAGGTGGAGTACGTTCATCTTGTAGAGCGCCAGCTGGTCAATGTAGTTTTTAACATCCTCCGGGCCGAAGAAATGGCGCGCAACGTCAAGCATCTCACCTCGATGCCCGTATGCAGGCCAGTCGCGTATGGTGCCTGTGGGTATAACCCAGGGCCCAGGCTGAAGGGTGCCGGCCTCAACCTCATGGGGCAACAGTTGCCTGATGGTCTGGATACCGCGGAAGAGTCCTGCCGGTTTGCTTGCCGTGACCGTCAGCAACCTGTCGGTGATGACAAGTTCATAGCCCTCATCCCCGAGCTCCGCATCATCCCCTGAGAGCATCAGCATAATGTCTCCCCTGCCGGGCTTTTTGCCGTCAGAAATCACCTCAAGCCCCAGCCCTGTGGAAGGATTGAGTTTATCTGCCAGGTAGCCGGCGATTGAGGCAAGATCTTCCGGCCCGCCGGGCATGACATGAATGTCACTCTTCGCCGTAAGTGCAAATGATCCCCCTGTGGCAGTCACGGAGACCGGCTTCGGGATAATATTGTTCTTTGCGAGATCAGTTGTCACAGGGGTTTTGGCGTTACAGCCGGCCAGCAGCAGGGCCGCAATTGCACTCAATAGAAGGATTGCGCGTTTCATGGGTATTGGCTTTTTCTTTTCAATTGTCAGAAATGAACGGTTTCAAATATAGGCTTTTTAAAATTTGATGCACCGGATTTTGGTCACCGGCAACCCGGGAGCGGACCTCAATTCGTCGGATGAGATTAAAATTTCACTTAATTTGCAGTTTTGCCCTTATTGCCATGAAGGTTGTTGACCCAAAAGACCTGGAATCACTCTCCTTTTTGTTCAGAGGCAGGAACGGCCATCGCCGTGCCGAAAGGATCATGCGGTTTCTTGCCATTGACAAGGTCAACATGGTATATGACAATTCCGGGGCATGGACCGGACCCGAATTCACATCAAGACTCCTTGAGGATGTAGGGGTGAGCTACGTGGTGGGTAATGCCCGGCGGCTGAGACAACTGCCTGACGGAGCATTCATTACCATCAGCAACCATCCCTATGGCGGCCTCGACGGTATCATGACCATCGACCTTATTGGCAGGTTGAGGCCTGATTACAAGTTCATGGTAAACAAACTCCTTTCCCTGGTAAAAACAATGAGCGGCAACTTCATCCCCGTGATCCCCACTGGCAACAAAAAGACCGGCATCAAGGCGGAAAGCATCAGGGGCATGAGGGAGGTACTCGCCCATCTGCATGAAGGGCACCCTCTCGGATTCTTCCCGTCAGGAGCCGTCTCTGACTTTACCCTCAGAGACCTAAGAGTGAGGGACCGCAAATGGCAGGAGAGTATCCTCCACCTGATACACTCGGTGAAACTGCCGGTATTGCCCATACGTTTCTTCGACAAAAATTCTCCCTTCTTCTACTTCCTGGGACTCATCAACTGGCGGGTACGACTGCTCAGGCTGCCGTCGGAGGTTTTTAACAAAAGGGGCAGGGTGGAACGCATCGGCATCGGTGAGTTAATCACCCCTGATCAGCAGTCGCGTTTCCCTGATCCACAGTCGCTGGGCGACTTTCTGCGGAAAATAGTCTATGAAATGCCTTTGCCTGAAGAGTTCGTTCCTGCCAAATTAGTTTAACTTAGGGGAGAATTTCCTGCCATGACAGAAAAGAAACGCAATGTAAACAACCTGAAATCACTTTTTAACGGAGAGGTTCTTAAAAATGTTTTCGCTGACAGGGCTCGGACAAACCTGTTGAAGAAACAGGAACAGATTGCCATCTCATGGCTGGTACAGAGGATCCCGGCCTTTATCAGTTCAAACATGCTTACAGGCATCGGGTTCTTCGGTAATATAATTGTAACAGCCAGTTTTATCCTGGCAGCATACTTCAGCCGGTCATTCCTCCTTC
>JAAZAP010000232.1 GCA_012514255.1 Bacteroidales bacterium
AATAGCAAAAACGTACGGCTTTGAAGGAGCCGTGGTTGTGAGAGGTGAGAGCGGCATCACGGGGGAACCGAACCAGGGTGAACCGGTATTCGTTGTAACAGACGGGATACCGGTTCCCTTTTTTGTGCGGGAGGCGTATCTCACCGCTCCTGATACACTTATAATTGCATTTGATGATTACCTCACCCCTGAGTCCGTGGCCCATCTTCGCGGATGCGAGGTGCTTACAGAAGGAAAAGAAGAGCAGGCAGCCGACCTTAACGCCCTGGCCGGCTTTACGCTCACAGACACGCGCAGCGGCCTCAGTGGCACTATCATTGATGTGATACAGAATCCCGGTCAGCTTATGGTAGTAGCGGTCATTGAAGGAAAGGAGGCCTTCATCCCCCTGCATCCTGACCTGATTGTCTCGGTCGACAGAAGGCGTAAAACTATCGCCATGAAGCTCCCCGAAGGGCTTATCAGTCTTAATGACTGACTGTCAGTTACGGTTTTTTCACAATCCTGTGCAGCGGATAATTTTTTATAACGTCTTTCTGATGTCAACAGATTAACATAAAACGGAGCAACTATGAAAAAAATCACAGTTTTGGCAATTCTTATGATAATCACCGCACAGGCTTTCCAGGCCCAGACTGCCTACAAGGAAAAAAGACAGGTATCAGGCTTTGACGAGGTCTCCTTCGCCCTTGCGGGAGAGGTTTACATTAACCTGGGTTCAGGCTACAGCGTGGAGCTTGAAGGCGACAGGGGCTATCTCAGTGAGGTAATTACAGAGGTTGATGGCGATAATCTGAAGATTAAAACGGAAAAATGGTTTAATACCGGAAACAAAAAGGTAATCGTGCGGATCACAATGCCTTCGCTTGATGGAATGAAACTTTCAGGTTCAGGGAGGATGACAGTCGACGATCCTCTCAGGGGGGACGAGCTGGAGGTGGTCATCAGCGGGAGCGGCAAGGCATTTCTCCGTGATGTGGCGCTTGGGGAAGTCGAGTGTTCCATATCCGGCTCAGGCAGTCTTTACATTGCAGGAAACGGCACCATCGGTGATCTTGAAATATCAATTTCAGGTTCGGGTGATCTCAGGGGGGAAGAGACCAGGATTGATACCCTGGAGGCCAGGATTTCCGGCAGTGGCAGTTGCGACTGTCATGTAGAGAAAATGCTTCGTGCCAGCATCTCGGGCAGCGGTGACATCAGGTATTCGGGTAATCCGAAGATTGATGCCAAAGTGTCCGGCTCAGGCAGGGTGCGTATGAGGTGATCATTCGCGTAGTATCTTAACGATACCGTTTCCGGATATTTTGATGACCGGGGAGGGTCTTGCCCTGCTCCGGTCATCCTGTCTCCATAGGCACACATAATCAACGGCGGCTTTCATCTCCTCACTTATCTCATCGAAGATTACAGGGGCGCCTGCTCCGCTGATATTGGCCGACGTGGAGACCAGCGGCCTCCGTAATCCGGTGATCAGTGCATCACAGAAGGGATTAGTGCATATCCTTACACCTACCGATCCGTCTTCTGATGCCACTCCCTCTGCCAGGCTTCTTCCCCTGTCATAGACTATTGTCAGTGGTCTCTCTGATAGCTCTGCCATAAGCAGGGCCACTTCCGGCGGAGAGTCAACATACCTTTCCAGCATGGCCGCAGAATTGACCAGGACTATCAGGCTCCTGTTCTCCGCCCTCCTCTTTATATCATAGATACGACGCACAGCCTGCGCGTTTGTGGCATCACAGCCCAGACCCCAGACTGTATCCGTGGGATAAAGGATAATCCCCCCGGACCGCAGGGCCTTCAGGGCGCCTGTCAGATCATTGCCGAATTCGTTTTTCATTTTTTTCTCCTGCGTGATCAGTACATGTTTTCACGAAAGTTAAAAAACAATAATAGCTCTTATTTGTCTTCTCATCTTAAACTGATAAGATTAAATTTGAACTTCATCAAAAAAAATCCATGATGCGAGAATTATTAATCACCCTGGTTCTTACCGGAGCCTGTTTACTGGCCTCCGCACAGGACAACAACAGTTATCAGCTTCCTCCCGATGAGATTATTGCACTGGTTGAAGCTCCACAGACACCAAATGTATTGCTCAGCCCCGATAACCAGACTATGCTGCTACTGTACCGCAAGGGTCTGCCTTCTATTGCTGACCTGTCACAGCCGGAGCTGCGACTTGCAGGCATACGTTTCGATCCTTCCACCAACGGTCAGACCAGGGGCCAGAGTGTGGCCGCCATCTCAGTGATGAAGAGTGACGGGACCGGTTTGGGAGATCTGAAAGGCCTTCCGGAAGACCCCGCGATCGGAGGAGTCTCATGGTCGGCCGACAGCAAACGGTTTGCGTTCACAAATACCACAGACAATACTGTTGAGCTGTGGATTGCGGATCCGGTGACTATGACTGCCCGAAAGATTGATGAAGGGCTGAACGGCATTTTTCGCGGTACGATGTCATGGCTGGCTGACGGCTCACTGGTCTACCTTCGTACTTTAGCCGGCAGAGGTGATGCTCCTCAGGCTTCAAGGGTGCCTGCAGGACCGGTGATACAGGAGAGCTCAGGCATGCAGGGTGAGGCAAGGACCTTCCAGGACCTGCTTGGCTCACCTGATGATGAAAAGATATTTGAATACTATGCCACCTCGGAGCTGGTCAGGTGGGATGGAACCGGCACAGCTTCCATTGGCCGCAAGGGCATAATCACTGATGTATCCCCTTCTCCCGATGGCAGATGGTTGCTTGTTACCCTCACTGAGAGACCCTTTTCCTATCTTGTTCCCTATTATTATTTTCCTTCCCGCACTGAGATATGGGACCTTGAGGGCAAGATGGTCAGGACACTGCTCGTCCAGCCTCTCCGGGAGAACCTGCCGAGGGGTTACGATATGGTCATTGCCGGTCCCAGGAACTATAACTGGCGCAGTGACAGGCCGGCATCACTGATGTGGGTTGAAGCCCTTGATGAGGGTAATTATCATGCCAGGGAGATGCAATACCATGACCGGGTATATATGCTTGAGGCTCCTTTTGCAGGTGATCCGCAGCCGTTCATTGACACGGAAAAGCGGTTTCAGGGCATCATCTGGGGGAATGACAACCTGGCTATACTTATGGAAGGGTTGTCTAAATCGCGTGTCAGGGTGACCTCCTCCTTCAGTCCGGTCAATCCGCAGGCAACCCTGAAGAAACTGTGGGAGCTCAACTCTGACGACAGGTATAATAACCCTGGATTCCCTGCCACCGTGCTCAACATGTGGGGCAGGTCAGTGCTGCTTACCGCTGACAGGGGGAGGAGCTTATACCTTTCAGGTCAGGGCGCCTCGCCGGAGGGCGACAGGCCATTTGTTGACAGGTATGATCTCAGGACCGGCCGGACTACCAGGCTGTGGCAGTCCGATGGGCCTTACTATGAGGCGGTCAACGAGTTTATTGATCCTGCCCGCGGTCTTCTGCTGACAGTCAGGCAGTCAGTCACCGAGGTGCCTAACTACTTCATACGTGACCTCAGGAAGGGTACGCTGAAGCAGGTGACCCGGTTTGAGAATCCTTATCCGCAGCTTGCCGGTGTCCAGAAGGAGCTGGTAACATACAAGCGAAATGATGGCATTGACCTCTCTTTTACCCTTTATCTCCCGGCAGGGTATGACAGGGTGAAGGACGGTCCGTTGCCAACGATACTGTGGGCTTATCCGCGCGAGTATAATGATCCCTCAATGGCTGGTCAGGTGAGCGGTTCGCCCTATACTTTCACCCGTATCAGTCCCTCGTCAGTGCTTGTTTATGTCACCCAGGGATACGCTGTGCTCAATGATGCCAGCTTCCCGATAGTGGGGACCGGAGGAAAAGAGCCCAATGATACGTTTGTGGAGCAGCTTGTAGCCAACGCTGAAGCGGCAATAAACAAAGCGGTTGAGATGGGGGTCACCGATCCGGCGAGGGTGGCTGTGAGCGGCCATTCATACGGGGCCTTCATGACCGCCCACCTGTTGTCACACAGCAGGCTTTTTGCTGCAGGGATAGCCCGCAGCGGAGCCTATAACCGCTCTCTTACCCCCTTCGGGTTCCAGAGTGAGCGCCGCAGCTTCTGGGAGGCGCCGGAGCTGTACCTGGAGATGTCACCATTCACCCACGCGGCAAAGGTTAAGGATCCGCTGCTGCTCATACACGGGATAGCGGATAATAATTCAGGGACATTCCCGATACAGAGTGAGAGATATTATGCCGCCCTCAAGGGCGCCGGGGTAATAACCAGGCTGGTGATGCTGCCCCATGAATCGCACGGATACTCCGCCCGTGAGTCGCTTCTTCACATGCACTGGGAGTACCTGAGGTGGCTTGATAAATATGTTAAGAACAAAAAATGATAACTGAAACCTTCACTAGGTTATGTAAAAAAACTGATTAGTTTTGTACCTCAAATCTTAAAAAACCTAAGCTTATGATCAGTAGTTTGTTTTGGATAGCGCCTGTTGCAGCGGTGCTGGCCCTGCTCTTTGCATGGATATTCTACAGGAGCATGATGAAAGCGCCTGCAGGCAACGACCGGATGCAGGAGATAGCCGGCTACGTCAGGGAGGGTGCGATGGCTTACATCAAACGCCAGTATGGAGTTGTATTCAAGGTTTTTATCGTTCTGGTGATTCTGCTGGTGATACTGGCATACCTGGGTGTTCAGAATCCCTTTGTACCAATAGCGTTCCTGACGGGAGGATTTTTCTCGGGGCTATGCGGTTACCTGGGAATGAGAACGGCAACCAACGCTTCATCAAGGACAGCGCAGGGCGCTTCGGTCTCCCTCAATAACGGACTGAAGATTGCATTCCGCAGCGGAGCAGTGATGGGGCTGATAGTTGTCGGTTTCGGACTGCTTGACATTGTCCTGTGGTTCCTCATCCTGAACAACCTGGTCTTTACCCCGGAAAATATGATTGAAGGATGGAACTGGCTTGGCCTGACCTTCGTTCATCCGGGTACTACTGATCATCAGAAGATGATAGAAATCACTGCCACCATGCTGACGTTTGGAATGGGTGCCTCAACACAGGCTCTCTTTGCACGTGTTGGCGGCGGGATCTTCACCAAGGCAGCTGACGTGGGTGCTGACCTCGTCGGCAAGGTGGAGGCAGGCATACCTGAGGATGATCCCCGTAATCCGGCAACCATTGCTGACAACGTGGGTGACAATGTGGGTGACGTGGCAGGTATGGGCGCTGACCTTTACGAATCATATGCCGGATCGATACTGGCTACAGCGGCTCTCGGAGCAGCCCTCCCGATTGTAGCCGGCGGTGATCAGATGAAGGCTGTCATAGCACCTATGATAGTGGCTGCCATAGGCATACTTCTCTCCATAGCCGGTGTCTACATGGTGCGCACAAAGGAACAGGCTACCCAGAAGAACCTGCTCAATGCACTGCTGCTTGGCACTGGCGGCAGCTCGGCACTCATACTGGTAGCACTGGCGGCGATGGCATTCACAGGGTGGATCACCTGGGGCATCTTTGGCGCTGTGGTAGCCGGCCTTGCTGCCGGAGTGATCATTGGTCAGTCTACCGAATACTTTACATCTGATGAATATAAGCCTACCAAAGGCATTGCCAAACAGACTCAGCAGGGACCTGCCACAACCATCATTGAAGGTATAGCCGTCGGCATGCAGTCAACATGGATCCCGGTCCTTACAATAGCCGTCTCCATCATTGCTGCCTATGGCTTTTCCGGCGGATTCCAGGACTTCGCAGCAGGGGTTTACGGTATCGGTTTTGCCGCCGTGGGCATGCTCTCCACACTGGGCATCACACTGGCTACTGATGCTTTCGGCCCGATAGCTGACAATGCAGGTGGCAATGCGGAGATGTCACATCTCCCTAAAGAAGTGCGCGAGCGCACTGACGCCCTTGACATGCTGGGTAACACCACCGCAGCAACAGGCAAGGGCTTTGCTATCGGCTCGGCAGCTCTTACCGCAATGGCGCTCGTTGCTGCATACATGGAGGAGGTCAAACTGTGGCTCGGACGCCTTGCCGACGGCACAGCCGAAGGTTACAAGCAGATTGGCGATGTGCTCTTCTACAAGAGCACCGTTCCTTCAGTTATTCCGGAAGGCATGACGGCCGTTGATGTGAGCACGGCTCATGTGAGTGACTTCGTGGCAGCATATGACCTTTCACTGTTCAATCCGCTGCTGATCGGTGGTATTTTTATAGGTGCCATGATGGCATTCCTTTTCAGCTCGATGTCAATGAAGGCCGTTGGACGTGCTGCCGGCAAGATGGTTGATGAGGTCAGACGCCAGTTCCGCGAGATCAAGGGCATTATGGATGGCTCCGGTAAGCCTGACTATGCAAGGTGCGTGGCCATCTCCACCAAGGGCGCACAGCACGAGATGATGCTGCCGTCACTGATAGCAATAGCCGTTCCCCTGATCATTGGCCTTACCCTCGGCGTAGCCGGCGTGGTAGGACTGCTGATAGGTGGCATGACTGCAGGATTCACTCTGGCAAGCATGCTCAACAACTCGGGCGGTGCATGGGACAATGCGAAGAAATTCATTGAGAAGGGCAACTACGGCGGCAAGGGCAGTGAGTCACACAAGGCCGGTGTGGTTGGTGACACTGTGGGCGATCCCTTCAAGGACACCTCGGGTCCGTCACTTAACATCCTCATCAAGCTCATGTCAATGGTCTCGGTGGTTATGGCCGGCCTGACCGTGACGTGGAGCATAATGGGATAAACATCTTATCCGTTTGATAACAGAAAATGGCATTACCAGGCTTTCACCCTGCTACGATCTTGTAAATACGACAATTTTGAGTACAGTAAGCCGGAAGAGGAGGTTGCATTGCCGCTCAGCGGGCGCAGGAAGAAACTCACAAGGCATATTCTCGTCGATTATTTCGGGATGGAAAGGTGTGAGTTGACTGCTAAAAGTATTGAAAAGATACTCGAAACCCTGGCCAGATCCATTCCTGCATGGAAGGATCTGATAGCTGTCAGCTTCCTCTCAAAGGGAATGAAGGAAAAATACTCTGAGCTGTTGAAGGCCAGGTGTAATGTTTTGAATTTGTAAATTAAAATAGGATTCGTATGAATGGTTCATTAAGATCAGGCTCCACGCCTGTCCGTCATTTTTTACCGGCACTGCTCTTCATTCTGGTGTCGTGTGCCTCAGGGACAACTGCTGGCACTGCCGTACCGGAGGATCTCCGTATAAGTTATGTGATATCAATGGATGATGCAGTGAACCATAACTTCAGGGTCACGATGACCCTCGAGGGGATTAGTCAGGATACCGTTGTGCTGAAGATGCCAGTATGGACTCCGGGTTATTACTGGATACAGAACTACCCGAAGAACCTGAGCAGGCTTGAGATCAGGGATGGGGCAGGCAGGGAATGCGCCTTCACCAAGACCGCAAAGAATGCCTGGCAGGTTTACGCCGGCGGAGCCGACAGACTGACGGCATCATGGGTGATCTACGGAAACAGCCACTCAGTGGCCGATGCATTCATTGATACAACGCATGCATTCATAGTGCCGGCAGCCATCTTACTGTATCCCGCTGATGCACTTACGGCGCCAAGCCGGGTCACGCTGGATCTTTACCGTGGGTGGACTGCCGTCTCCACAGGATTGGAGCCTGTAGCTACCCCCGCGGACTTTGGGAAGACAACCGATACAGGCGGGAAACCGGCAGACGCCGCCGGCGTTGCACCCTCGCAGGGGCAGGTGTGGACCTTCACCTCCTCATGCTACGATGTGCTGTTCGACAGCCCCATCCTTGCCGGAAACCAGGAGGTGATGACCTTTACCGTCAACTCTGTGCCACATCATATTGCTGTTCTTAATCCGGGCACCTATGACAGGGAAGCACTGAAACGCGACTATGCTAAGGTGGTGGAGAGTGCAGTCAGCATCATTGGCGAGATGCCTTATAATCATTATACCTTCATTATAATGGGAAGGGGTATGGGTGGCCTTGAGCATCTCAATTCAATGGCAGTCTTCACAGGCAGAGAAGACGGAGACATCTATCCGTCTGACCGCCAGTCGTTCCGTGGCTGGATGGAGTTCATAGCGCACGAGTTCTTCCACCTGTACAACATTAAGACCATCAGGCCGATAGCCCTCGGACCATTTGATTATGACAAGGAAAACTATACGAATATGCTCTGGGTATCGGAAGGTTTTACAGTGTATTACGAAAACATCATTATGAACAGGGCCGGGTTCATGACCCCTGACGAGATGCTGGAATCGCTCAGCCGTTCAATCACAGCATACGAGGCTATCCCCGGTAGCAGGGTTCAGTCAGCCACCCTCTCGAGCTTTGACACCTGGATCAATTTCTTCAGCTTCAGTGAGAACAGCCAGAACACAACCATCTCTTACTACGACAAGGGGTGCGGTCTGGGCCTGCTGCTTGACCTGAAGATCCGGCACAGCACCGGGAACAGGAAATCGCTTGGCGATGTGATGCGTACCCTTTATTATGATTACCACAAAAGGCTTGGCAGGGGCTTTACAGATGATGAATTCCGCACCGAGTGCGAAAAAACTGCGGGCACTGACCTTGGTGAGTTGTTCGGGTGGGCCTCCTCGGTTGTCAGGCCTGATTATGACAGGTATCTCGGCTATGCCGGGCTGTATCTTAAGGAGGAGGCTCCTTCGGCACCCGGTGGCAGGGTGAGGTTTGTGATCAAGAGGAAGGAGAAGATGACTCCGGAGCAGGAGACCATTTACAATGATTTGTTCAGGGAAATTAAGTAAAACAAAAGGTCAGTCATGTCATTCATTCCTGATTTTGAAGATGTTGAGGCAGCCAACCGGCTGATCTCGCCGTATGTGCACCGCACTCCGGTGCTGACCTCGCAGCAGCTTGATGCCATCAGCGGTGCGAGGCTCTTCTTCAAGTGTGAGAACTTTCAGAAGGTGGGTGCCTTCAAGTTCAGGGGAGCCACCAATGCAGTACTGAATCTCATGGACGGCCAGCGCGCCGCCGGCGTGGTGACGCACTCGTCGGGCAATCATGCCGCCGCCCTGGCTCATGCTGCCGTTTCAAGGGGGGTGAAGGCGTTTATAGTGATGCCCTCTTCGGCTCCGGAGGTAAAGAAGAGGGCGGTGGCGGGCTATGGTGCGGAGATCACCTTCTGTGAGCCCACGCTGGCGGCGCGGGAGGCCGCCGCCGCGGAGGTGATTGCGCGTACCGGCGCGACGATGATCCATCCATATGATAATTTTTTCATCATCGCCGGGCAGGGGACCGCGGCGATGGAGCTGCTCAGCGAGCTGCCAGATGCTGACGCGGTCCTCACGCCGGTGGGCGGCGGCGGCCTCCTCAGCGGCTCGGCCATAGCCACCCGGCATCTTGCTCCGACTGCAAAAATATACGGGGCCGAGCCGCTGCTGGCCGACGATGCAGCCAGATCACTCCGCACAGGCACCATCCAGCCAGCACTGCCACCACGCACCATCGCAGACGGACTCCTTACTTCGCTATGCGAAAGGACATTCACCATCATAAAAGATAATGTTGACGACATTCTCACTGTCACAGAGGAACAGATCATTGATGCAATGACACTGATGTGGACAAGGATGAAGATAGTGGTTGAACCCTCATCTGCCGTCCCCCTGGCAGCCGTGCTGGCCAACAGGGAACTCTTCAGCGGCAAAAAGGTGGCAATAATTGTTTCCGGAGGGAACGCCGATCTGTCAAAGCTTCCTTTTGGTGAGCGCGGATGAGTTGCTTTTATTCCTTCCGGCGGGAATGCTGACCTGACAGGGCTGCCCTGCGTTCAGCACGCCTGAAATAGGCAATCACCGGGTAATGGTCTGAATACTTGACCTTGACAATATCAAAATCAGTGCATTCAATGCCCTCGCCGTAGAGGACGTAATCAATCCTGTTAGGGGGGTACTTGCCGCGGTAGGTAAATCCGGCCCCGTAGCCCGCCTCCACAAAGGCATCCTTCAGACCACGCCGCATCCTGCGGTATGTGTATGACACGGGCGTGTCATTGAAATCGCCCGCCACAATCACAGGGTAGGGCGAGGTCTCCATGTGCCTCCTGACACGGTCAACCTGCAGTGCCCTGCTGGCAAATCCTTCCATGAGGCTGTGATAGATGCCGGAGATGTTATCCATTGATCTGCTCCTGTCCTCACCGGTGATTTCTGTCAGGAGATTACCCTCCACGCGCCGCAGGCGGAACGACTGCAGGTGGTTGTTGTAAACCCTGAAGGTGTCGGTGTCTACAACTATGTCAGTGAAGATGGTGAGTGAGGATGATCCCGGGTGTATCACATCGCCACGGTATATGATCGGATAGCGCGTTATGGTAGCTATGCCGTACCTGCTTGCTGCACCGCTCTTAATCAGTTTGAAGTGGGTGTACCTGCCTCCTCCAAGCCCATCCATGAGCTTTCTCTCTCCTGCTGCCGGATCACCCTTTACAAAGTATTCCTGCAGGCATAGGATACCTGCATCTTCCTTCCTGAGAAGCTGAAGCATCTTGCTGTGGGTGTTCGTCTCGCTGGCCTCGTAAAAATTGAAGAGACGTATATTATAGCTCATCAGCTTCACATCATGATGTTCCTCCTTTCCCTGGTTGGTGAACCTGATGAAGTTATGGATGTACCCGAAGCCTGCTGCAAGTGCAACGGCTGATATCAGGGCGTACCACTTCCTGAAGAGAATCCATACGATCACCATCGCCACGTTGGCTGCTGCTATATAGGGGTAAGCCAGCCCGAAGAGGGCAGGGAACGCAACGGTTGAGGGATTGACATAGATGGAGAGGTATGCCAACAGCAGCAGCATGACAAGAAATATGTTCACTGCCAGCAGTATGTTTCGCGTAAAACGCTTTATCCCGCTATCATTTTTTCTGGCTCTCGCTGAAAAGGATCGCCTTTTCTTCCCTGGTAAGACTGTCATAACCCCCTTTTGAGATCTTGTCCAATATATGGTCCAGCGTCTTCTGGCGCTCAGCCTTTGCTGCGTTGTATTCGTGATCGGTCTTTGTCTTCCGTGCATCAAAGGTGGCTCCGGTCTTTTTATAGGTCACCTTCATTTTCCTGCCCGTCTTGAAGAGATTAACAAAGAAATCGATGATACTGTTTAGCCATGATCCTATATCTTTCCCGTTCCGCAGCCCCTGACCGTATGCCAGTCCCATCAGCGCCCCGCCTATATGCGCTATCTTGCCGCCGGTGTTAACGGAAAAGTCGAACACCGAGGTGATAAGGAATGTGGCCAGAGCCAGGTACTTCAGCTTCACCCTCCCGATAAAGAGAAGATGGAGTTCCAGGTCAGGGAGGTAGACTGCTGTGGCAACGACGAGTGCCATCACCGAGGCAGAGGCTCCCAGTGCTATGGATACATTGACCGCTCCCGCGAATGCCGGGAAGATATTAAAGACGGCTATATAGAGAAATGCTCCTGCCAGGCCGCCAAGGATATATAGTGATACCAGTTTGCGCTGATCAAGGTATCCCAGGAAAATCTTTCCGAACCACCAGAGCCAGAGAAGGTTGAAAAGCAGGTGTATGAATCCCTGGTGGGTGAACATATAGGTAACAGGTGTCCAGAACTTGAGCGCCAGTGCACCAAGGGAGGCGGGAACAGCCAGGTTGGATATTACCGCCGGTGCCAGACTGTCGCTGCCCGAGAGCACACCTATTACTTCAATGACCTTTATGATCAGGAAGATGGCTCCGTTGATGTACATCAGCCGCGTCAGCGCTGTGCCGTGCCTGAATGATCCTTTTATCTCGTCCCAGATACTCATCAATAGAGTGTTTTGGTTGTCTTTCGCCAGTACCTGATGAGGAGGTAACCAAAGATCATGCCGCCGAGGTGTGCTGTGTGGGCTATGTTGCTGCCGGGGCTGGTGAAGGCGAGATAAAGCTCAATGGCTGCATATCCTATCACCACGTACTTGGCTTTTACCGGTATGGGCGGGAAGATGAACATCAGCTGGGTGTTGGGGAAGAGAACGCCGAAGGCCAGCAGGACGCCATAGACGGCGCCCGAGGCACCCACAACGGGCACGTTGAGTATTGAGTTGAGTCTTCCCATCTGGACGTCAGTGAAGTTCTTTCCCTGGCTGACCGCGTCGCTGCCTGCATCATATACATACTGCAGCTGCTCAGGCGAGAGCAGACCCATGACCTTGTTATACTGAATCCACTGAACGAGCTCAAAGAAGAAGGCAGCGCCAAGGCCGGTGACCAGGTAGTAGAGCAGGAACCGCTTCGGTCCCCAAACCTGCTCCAGTATGCGACCGAACATCCATAGGGCGAACATATTGAATAGTAGATGGACGAATCCGCCATGCATGAACATATGGGTCACTATCTGCCATGTGCGGAAGAACTCCGATTTCGGGAAGTAAAGCCCCAGGATGCCGTTCAGGTTGACCCCTGCGGTGATCCTGAGCAGTTCATTCATCAGCAGCATAACCACGTTGATGATGATGAGGTTCTTCACCACCGGTGGTGTGCCTGATAATATCCTGTTCATAATACTTTTTTGTCATGTTTCAGACCGCAAATTTAGCCATTCTGGTCGAAAATCAGCTGAATCTGCGGTCAAGCTCTTCCAGGGTGATGATATTCATCACCGTTTTGCCTGTGGGTGAGTAGTTTGGCAGTGAGCATGCAAAGAGCATGTCAAAGAGCTCTTCCATCTCGGTATGTGTCAGCGGGGTGCCGTACTGTATGGCTGATGCCCTGGCCATGGAGAGGGCCACCCGCTCACGGGCGCCTATTGACGGATCACCCATCGTATGCCTGTACTCTGAGATGATGGTCTCCAGCATGGCAAGGGGGTTGGCATTACGACTGTCGGCCGGATGACCTGTAATGGTCACTTTGTTGTCACTGCCGCAGTTTATCTCGAATCCCAGCAACCGAAGCTGTTCGCCTATCTCCTCAAGGACTGCCATCTCGCCGGGATTAAGTTCAGTCTCCACGGGGAAGAGCGACACCTGTGCCGGGCGTGGCCCATCGCCGAGCGAGGCAAGGTATCTCTCATAGAGCACCCTCTCATGTGCCCTGCGCTGGTCTATCATCATTATGCCTGAGATGACGGGGCACATGATGTAACGGTTCTTCACCTGGAAGAAGCGGCGCTGGCCGGTTCCCTGTCCTTCATCAGCAGAAGGACCTGATGATATCCTCTCTCCACTCTCACTCCCACTCTCACTCTCACCCTGGCTCTGGCTCTTGCTGCGGGTGGTTATAGTGAAGAGCGACTCCCAGTCGGCGGGGGTGCTGCGACCGGCATCCCACTTCCATTTGGTTTCAGGACGGTTGTATTCAGTGCCGTCAAAGGGGTTAAACGACTGATCGACATCAATATGCGGGGGTGGAGGGGCAGGGGTGTTGCCGGTGATGACGGGTATCTCCATGGCACCTTCCGGCCCGAAGTCGAGCGACGGCACCACGTTGAATCGTCCCAGTGCCTCGCGCACCGAGGCAAGCATTATCTGCCAGACTGATCTCTCATCTTCGAACTTTATCTCTGTCTTTGTCGGATGGATGTTGACATCTATGGAGGCCGGGTCAGCGGTCATGAAGATAAAATATGCCGGCACAGTGTCAGGTGGAAGGAGTCCCTGGTAGGCTTCCATCACGGCACGGTGCAGGTAAGGATGTCTGATGAACCTGTTATTCACGAAGAAGAACTGTTCGCCGGCGGAACGGCGTGCGTTCTCAGGCTTGCCTGCATATCCCCTGACAGCAACTATTGAGGTTGAAGTCTCAACGCTGACCAGGTTCTGGTTGTAATGTTTGCCGAACAGCCCCACTATCCGCTGGCGGTGGTTGCCTGTACTGAGCCGGTATATCTCCTGATCGTTATGGGTGAGGTTGAACCGTATCTCCGGGTGTGCCAGTGCCACGCGCTGGAACTCGGTAATGATATGTCTGAACTCCGTTGTATCCGTTTTCAGGAACTTACGGCGGGCAGGGACGTTGTAGAAGAGGTTCCTGACACTGAAGACTGATCCGGCAGCGCAGGAGCATGGCTCCTGTCTGGTGACCCTGGAGTTATTGATCTCTACCAGTGTGCCTGCCTCATCCTCTTCGCGCCGCGTGCGCAACTCAGTCATTGAGACAGCGGCTATGGATGCCAGTGCCTCACCGCGGAATCCCTTGGTGGTGATGGTAAAGAGATCGTCGGCTGACGATATCTTCGAGGTGGCATGTCTCTCAAATGAGAGACGGGCATCGGTCTCACTCATGCCGCAGCCGTTGTCAATGACCTGTACCAGGGTCCGGCCGGCATCGCGTATGACCACGCTTATCTCCGCAGCTCCCGCGTCAACGGCGTTCTCCGTCAACTCCTTGACCACGGAGGAAGGACGTTGGATGACTTCGCCGGCAGCAATCTGGTTCGCCACGGAGTCGGGCAGGAGCTTGATAAGGTCACTCATGGGGGGCAATTAAAAGCGGAGGTAAAGATAGATGACAAGCACCATTATAATGATTATTACGAGCAGTCTTATGGTGGTTTGTTTCCGTACGTTGTCCTGTCTGCGAGGGAAATAGTTTCTCATGTCGCCACGCATGATCTTCGAGCGGTAGGGTTGTGTGGCTTTTTCTCCCGTGCCAGTGGCAGAGCCGCCTTCTGTACTTTTGGCTGATGTTCCTTCGCCCTGCCCTTCATGGCCGTCATCACTGGCAGCCCGTTCCGCTTCCCATGCCCTGCGTCGCAGCTCCAGCTCCTCCTTTACCGGGTCATAGTACCGCGGCTTGTAGTTGTAGCCTCGTGGTTTGTTCTGCTTAAAGAAACTGGGGATAGCCATAGTGCTCTTTTTGCAAAAGTACTAAGAAAACCCTTAAAGGTAAAGTTGTAAGTGATGGTTATGGGTTTTAGTTAGCTCTCTTTTTATTACTTTTGAGTGACTAAACCTGGCATCCGATCTATGAAGATTCTCATCACCCATTCAGGGACATCCGGACCAGTGGCCGGTACTGCTGAGCGTATTGCCAGGGTACTGACCGGGCTGGGTGCAGAGATAACGGTGCTGCCCATGAGCCTGGTGACCACGGTGAAGGGTTTCTCTGCTGTTGTGGCCGGAAGCATGGAGCAGGCAGGAGGGTGGATGCCCGAGGCGATGGAGTTTGTCAGGAGAAACCAGGGATCATTAAGGAAGAAGCCATTTGCAGTTTTTACCATCATTCCTTCACTGGCCACGGAGAAGGGTGCAGAGTCACGCATGGTGATCATGCAGTACACTGCGCATGTGCGCGGTATGGTTCATACTGTCAGCGAGGGTTTTTTCAGCGGGGAGGCTAACAGCAGGGATGCATCGATGCCGGGTGAGCGGTCGAAGTTCAAGCTGCGGTTATTGCTTGGTCTGTTGCGGGAGGCAGAAGGCCGTAGCCATTCGGAGGCAGAGACCTGGGCTGCGCAGCTGCATGATAAGCTGGTCAGGCTTTTAGCCAGATAATCCGGTTACGGGCCGAAGGTCGCAGACTTTCAGATATTGTAGCACGGGTCACCATGATGACCGAAGGTCGTAGACCTTCAAGAATTGTAGCACAGGTCACATGATAACCCGAAGGTCGTAGACCTTCAGGAATTGTAGATGCATGACCTGACCCACCCACTCCGGTCCGGCCTTTCAGCATTGTAGGGTCAGCAGTCATAAATATTGGGTTGATCGTAGATCATCCAATTGTACCTAAGGCCGCTCCCCGACGTTCCTATTTTACCCTGACGTATTTCTCGCTGGTGTAATTGCTTTTATCCACCTCGCCCATTTCGTCAGCCGGCCACACCTGTATCAGGGTATCATTGGCGACGACTATTCTCATGCGGAGGGTTTTGTTCTGGTAGCTATCGTCGGAGTGGTATTTGATTGATTCTTTATAGACGATACCCTCGAGCGTGTAGGAGCCGCCGCCGAAGCTCTCTGTTGTCACCGTATCCTGGGAGAATTCACCCACGAACATCCAGTAGTTAGTGCACCACATTTTCACCTGGCTTCCCTGGTATGTGCCCGGGTATGTGGCGACAACGGAGTCATTCACCACCTGTTTGGAGTAGATGAGGTCCCATGCGCCAACAACAGGGTTTACGGGCTCCTGGTTGCATGCCGAGAGCATAATCAGGAGCATTGAGCTAAGAATGGCAATTTTTTTCATAGGCAGTCAATTTTAGATTAATCCCCGGTTATGTCAGATAAATTTACGCTATTTGGCTATTCAAGTCAAGTTTATTTGGATTATAGCCTGACGGAGAGATTTGAATCGGGTTTAGCAATGCCCGATCAGGATATAATTATTGGGCATAATCACCTCCTGAACGAATTAAATTAAAAAATAATCGCCAAACAGTTAACAATATTAAAAACCCTTTTTATATTTGGAGTGCTGCATTTCTAAAATTTAAACATATGTCGTTGTGCAAGTACATTGCAAGATTGCAACGGATGGACTCTCTTATTGCCATGAAGGCAACTGGTCCTCCGGACGAGTTTGCTTACAAGATGAATCTAAGCCGTTCTATGCTCTTCGAAACCCTCCAGGAAATGAAGAGAATGGGTGTAGATATTAGATACTCCGCAATAAGGGAGTCTTATTATTATGCAGACTCCAGAAGGATCGTCATTAAAATAGATAAAGCTCTTGAAGAATCATGATTAGAGGTTTATTGTCAGAAAAGGGCTGGAAGCTATTTCTTGGAATAGTAGCGCTGAATGTCTTGATAATATTTCTGTCTCAGATGGCTCTGATTAATGAGACGGTTTTCTTTAACACTTACAGTGAGCAACTTACGTACGACAGAGCCATGGAAATATTCAGCAAGATGAGTTCTTTCTCATGGGTAAGTTACCTCATTACTCCTGTACTTCTATTGATCAAGTTCTCAGTGATGAGCGTGCTTCTCTATATCGGGATATTTTTCAGTGACCTTCATAAGGAGATAACCCTGGGGAAGATATTTAAAGTAGTGGTAGCGGGTGAACTGGTGTTTATTATTGCCTCTATAATTAAACTTTTGTGGTTCATCTTCTTTGCAGGCAATTACACCCTTGATGATATGAGCTTCTTCTATCCGCTGTCGTTGATTAATCTGTTCAGCCGGTCGGAGGTAGCCGCCTATTGGATTTATCCTCTGCAGACAGTGAATCTTTTCCAGCTGGTCTATGTCTTGTTGCTTGCACTGGGGCTGTCTAAGATCAGTTCAATAAATAGGGAGACTGCTGATAAAGTTGTGCTTGCCACTTATGTTCCTGCCATTGCGGTCTGGGTTGCACTGGTTATGTTTCTTTCAATTGATGTACAGACATGAAAAAGCAGATAGGCAAAGTTTTGCTCTTATTGGTGGGTGGATTTCTGATCTTTCTGATATCTGGCATAATAACAAAGAAGGTAAAAGCCGAGAGAGCTGCTGAGAAAATCAGAACTCTTCCCGTACTGGTTATGAAAGACATAGAGGGCAATTCCTTCAGTACTGATCAGATCACCTCCGGGCCTCTGTTAATCACATTCTTCCATCCCGAATGCGATCACTGCAAATATGAGATATCGTCTCTTGGTAAGGCTGAATTGACAGACAGTCAGTTAACAATACTTCTTGTGAGCTTTGCGGAGGTGGATGATATACAGTCTTTCGTACAAGAAGTAGGTAGTATTGAGGCATTTAATATGCATATTCTGTATGATCCTGATTTCAGGATGAGTGATTTGTACAGTGCTGATGTTCTTCCCTCAAACTTCATCTATAATAAGGAGCTTGAGCTTATAAAAGTGTTCAGGGGCGCAACAAGGCCGGAAGCTATTCTGAAATACCTGAATGAAAATGATTAAAACGAAGCGAGTTAAAAAGGTATCATTGATTCAGCACGACTCTTCCGATTGTGGTGCAGCCTGCCTGGCATCGGTTATAAGATATTACGGCGGAGACTCCGGGATAGAAAAGATACGCAGACTTAGTGGTACGACTCAGTCAGGTACTACAATGCTTGGATTATTTCAGGCGGCACGGGAATCTGGTTTGGAGGCTACTGGTTATGAGGCTTCCATAAATGATATAAAGGAGTTTGGCGGGATTCTAATTCTCCATGTGACTCCCGAACAGGGATATGAGCATTATGTTGTTTCTTATGGGTTCCATGATGGCAGATTTGTCATATGGGATCCTGCGAAAGGTTTGGATTTAAGGACACCATCAGAAGTTGAAAAGATTTGGGCGAGTCATAAATGTCTTGCAGTCAGTCCGGATAAGGAATTTGTTTTAGATAAAGTATCAAAAAGAAGGAAACGTAGCTGGATAGTTGAAACAATCAGGCCTGAGTACGAATTGCTACTGGTCAGTGTTGTCGTAGGTATTGTCATTTCATTACTCGGTGTTGTAATGGCAGTCTACACGCAAAAGTTACTTGACCGGATCCTGCCTTCAGGTGATGTAAGAATGCTTGTTGTTTCAGTAATACTGGTGTTTATGCTTCTTGCCGTGAGAGTTCTGCTGACAGCAGTCCGGCAATCCATGCTACTGTCTCAGGGGAAAACTTACAACATCCGTGTTGTTGACGGATTCTACAGTTCCTTGTTGGGATTGCCGAAACCGTTTTTTGATACCAGAAAAACCGGAGATATGGTTGCCCGGCTTAACGACACCATGCGGATCCAGCGTGTCATTTCGGACGTGGTTAGCACCTATGTAATCGATTTTCTGATTGTGATGATAACCATGGTTATGATCTTCATTTATTCTTCTGTTGCCGGGTTTATTTCCATTTTGGCAATTCCTCTTTTCTTTCTTCTGGTTTACAGTTGGAACAAGCCTGTCATCAAATCACAGCAGGATCTTATGGCAGGTTATGCCATGAATGAAAGCAATTTCATAAATACCCTCAGGGGCATTACTGAGATCAAGAGTATGCAATGGCAGAGTCATTATGAGAAAAAGAATAAATCGATATTCACTGTTTTTCAGGAGAGGGCTTTCTCTTTGGGGAAGATCAAAATAAAGCTGGGGATGATTACGAACCTTGCCGGCACCCTCTACCTTATGGGATTATTGTTCTACACTTCGCTTGAGGTAATGGGGACGCGGATGACCCAGGGCGAGCTGATGGCTATCATTTCACTTAGTTCTACCCTGCTGCCGTCAGTGATGAACCTGGCTCTCGTCTCCATTCCTCTGAGCGAGGCTAAGGTCGCTATCGAAAGGATGTTTGAATTCACACAGTTACAACCGGAAGAGTCTGATGAAAATGCAGAGAATCGAGAATTCACTTTTTCCCGAATAACTCTTAACAGTATTGCCTTTCGGTTCCCTGGTCAGAAGTTGCTCCTTTCGGATGTGAACCTTGAGATTGAAAAAGGTACTGCATCCGCTTTGGTAGGGGAGTCAGGTTCGGGTAAAAGTACTCTGGTAAACATTCTGATGAGATTTTACCAGCCGGAGTCAGGGTCTGTTAAGGTTAATAGTGCAATTCCCTGTCAAGATGTGTCGCTCGATTCATGGCGGAGATCGATAGGTCTGATACCGCAGGAAATCCATCTTTTCAATGGCACAGTATTGGAAAATATTGTACCTGATGCTGATGAGGGAAAAATCAGGAAATTAGCGAGTATGACCATAGAATACGGACTTGAGCCGTTCATTAAAAGCCTGCCTATGGGTTTTGCCACTTTGACTGGCGAAGATGGCGTCAAGTTATCCGGGGGGCAGAAGCAGGTTATTGCATTTATGAGGGCTCTGATCAATGAGCCGGACATTCTTCTGATAGATGAGGGAACCTCCGGGATGGACCGGGACACAGAAGATGTTATTCTCAAAATACTGATGCGACTAAAAGAATCTGCCGGAATAATGTTGGTTACCCACCGTATCAACATCATAAGGAAGTTATGTGACAGGATTTACCTGATTGAAGGAGGTAGTATAACAGACTCTGGCACACATTCTGAACTCATAATGAATGACAACCTCTACAAAAGATTTTGGGAGGAATTTGATTTAGCGGGATCGATTAGATTCCAGAGTTGAAATCACCCGGGGAATTACACGACGTAATGGAAAAAAGTGAAATCAGGACAAAAAAAATTCCCCAATCCTGTATTATTGGACTGCCCGGTTTTTAATTTGAGGTTGCAGGTAGATATAAAAACTCATACCCGCAGGCGGAAACCGAAAAGCCTAAATAGAGTAGGTGATAGAAAAACATGTCTCGCTATGGAAATATTAAAACAAGACCAGTTGGAAGACATTAAAGGTGGATTGAAATTCTCCACTGTTAGTGGTATGCTTTGTACTGCTGCGTTGCTACTTGCTTGTACTGCGTATCTTGCACCAATCGCTGTAGCACCAGGTATTGGCTGCGCTGCATTTCTTGCTGCTCAAAAATATTGGGAAAGTCAAGGTATAGTTGTCGAATAGAATCGTGAATATATAAAAGTCTAGAGATGAAACAGGAACTTACATATAATGAAATGAGTTGTATTATGGGCGGAAGCGACTTCCTGGATGGAGCATGTGCTGTGGTTGGAATTGCAAGACTCCTAACTCCATTACTTGCATTTACAGCTGTAGGTTTGATAGTTGTTAGGACTGCTTCTGCAGCTTGTGCTATCTATGCAGTAACACGGTTAGACTAAGAAATAAATGCAATTTATCGTTTATTATCATTGACGAGAATAATCTACATAATTTAGGACGAAATTGAATAACAAACTTAATTAAACATAAAGAGTATCTGAATACGCGAAATAAATGTTAGATTGACGAAAATCTCCTCAATACCCAAAGTGATGAAAAAAGTGAATATAATTCTATTTGTTGTATTAGCAATCATAGCAATTTACCTTTTCTATAAACTGATTGTTAGTGAAGAATGGAATAATATTGATTACATTTTATTAATCGTATTATTACTAGGAGCCTCAATAAACTCCTCAATAATAGCATACAGAAGAAAGAAGAAGGGTATAGAGAATGAATAGATTAATTTATTAAATCAGTCTCTGTGTAATAATGCCTCAAGAATTGCCTTGAGGTATTATTTTTATAAAAAGCACTTTTAGTGACTTAAGGTGTATTTTCGATCAGGATTCGCACTAGTCTCCGGCTAGCGACTGATTGAAGCTTTATAATTTGTCAATATATAGCGTGTTATGTTAGATTTAGGGTCTTACCTATTTGAACATGTATTATCCGTTAATGACGTTTTGAGCGCTTATGTATACCGAACAGACTGTTTATGCACAAATGCTTATGTTTTTGCCGAAGTTCTAGTTTCAGAAATGTATTAGCCAGCACGAGGAAGACCACAGGGTAAGTAAGGGTGCAACAGGAAAAAGAAATGCGGAGGGTTCAGGAAAAGAATCTGCAGGAAATTTGAGAATTAAAATACGGTGTTTCTTTGGAAGTTTTAAGCCAGATATAATCCAAGCAGGTTCTCTTAATGGTCATTTGGATTGTCAATTATGAGGTTTAGGTACAATTATTTTCTTCCTGGATGAAAGCAAATTCGATGCCGCACCTTTTACTAGATGCGAAATCCGTTTGCTAAATCGGCTCACAAATATGAAAAATATATTAACCCCAGCGTTTGAGAGCTTTTATGATAAGATAAAGGAAATCCTTGAATCAGCCAGGAACAGGTCTTACAGAGCTGTTAACTTTGAGATGGTTCAAGCTTACTGGAATATTGGGCGGATAATTATCGAAGAAGAACAGGAAGGCAGGGAGCGGGCAGAGTATGGGAAGTATCTTTTAGCGAATTTATCCAATCGGCTTACTGCAGACTATGGTAAAGGTTTTGATGACAGGAACCTTGCATATATGAGGCAGTTTTATCGGACCTTTCCAAATATGAACGCAGTGCGTTCAGAATTATCCTGGACTCATTACAGGATACTTATGCGGGTTGAGGAAGAGCCGGCAAGGGAGTTTTACCTTCAGGAATGTGTGGAAGGAAACTGGAGCACACGACAGTTGGAGCGACAAATTAACAGCCTCTATTTTGAACGAATACTGATGAGCGGTAAAGAAGGCCGTTCACTGGTAAAAAAAGAGGCTGATAGCAAAAAGGAGCTCCTGCATCCCGGACAATTAATAAAGGATCCTTATGTACTCGAGTTCCTGAACCTGAATCCGAATAGAAATTTTTACGAGAAGGAAATAGAACAAGCTCTAATTGACAGACTGCAAGGGTTCCTGCTGGAACTTGGCAAAGGTTTTTCATTTGTAAGCAGACAATACAGGATATCAGCTGATACAAAGCATTTTTATGTTGACCTGGTATTTTACAATTATATCCTGAAATGCTTCTTGCTTATTGATCTGAAAACCGGCGAGCTGACCCATCAGGATATCGGGCAGATGGATTTTTATGTCAGGTACTTCGAGGATCAGGAAAGACAAGAAACAGATAATCCGACAATTGGACTGATACTATGTGCTGAAAAAGATAAGACGATAGTAAAGTATAGCCTTTTGAATGAAAACAAACATATCTTTGCCTCAAAATACAAGCTTTATATGCCAAGCGTTAAGGTGCTGAAACAGGAGATTACCCGTGAGAGGCAAATGATAGAACAATTACAAGGACTTAAATAGCAACCGTCAGAACTCATAAAAATTACCAACTCAATTAATGTCAAGCCGGTCAATGAACAAACAACATGATAAAATGCTAAGCAGAATATCGAAAATCCTGCTTATTCTTTTATCTGTCCTCTTCGTGATCATGATGGGTTATGCATGGTTATTGAAGGACTTGTCCAGTTTGACAAAGCCCGAGTCATTGCTGCTTTACGGCACCGGATCCGTGGTCAGCATGGGCTGGTTGTTCATATCGATGAGGCATAGAAAAATGAAATGAAGGCCGTGCAGTAGCGTTTAGTTGTAAAGAAGAAAATAACCTTTTCATGTTCTGCTTTAAGAAAGGGCGGAGAATGACAATGCAAAATGCTTAAAACTCCCGATTCATGAATTCAAAAGTGTACTACTGGATTTCTTTGTGGATAGCACTCCTCGGGGTTGGATTTATAGCTGTCTATCCTTTGGTTACTGATTTTAAATTTATACAAGCACAGGCAAATTGGGTCTTCTCGCTGCTTTATCTGACTCTTTGTTTGAATTTCCTGGGAGGTGCCCTGACTTGTCCCTCCTCCTTATAGAAAAAAATATTGATCTTGTAAATCAGTCTTTTACAATGATGAAGTCGTAAATTTGTCGCACTAAGGCAAATTTATGCTAAGAACGAGGATAGTAAAAACAGCATCCGGGTCCAGTGCAGTTCAGGTGGTTTACTACCGGAACCGTAAGCGAGTAATATTTAAGCACATCGGGTCGGCAAGGAACAATCAGGAATTAGAATCCCTTCTATCGGTTGCCCGGGATCTGATTAAGAATACTACTGCAGATATCCCATTATTTGAAGATGTCAAGCTTGATAATTTGCTATACCTGGACAAGTGTGAGTTTTTGGGAGTGTATTCTACCTTCTTGTATGACACACTCCGAGAGGTCATGACTCAGATAGGGTTAGACAAAATCAAAAAACAGTTACTCCTTGACATGGTTGTGATCAGGATCGTAGAACCAGCTTCAAAGCTACGATCAATAGAACTTTTAGAGTCTCACTTTGGAATAAAACACAGAAGGCAAAGCTACTATAAGTCAGCCCCGCAATGGCTTAAGCTCAAGGGAAAGATTGAGGATAGCGTGGTGGATTTTGCGATGAATCATTACGCCTTCAACTTTGATCTGTTGTTTTATGATGTAACCACACTGTATTTTGAAACATTTACAGAAGACGATCTTCGAAGAAATGGTTTTTCCAAAGACAACAAATCTCAGCAGCCTCAAATCCTGGTGGCCCTTCTGGTTACAAAGGAGGGTTTTCCGATACCATATAGCATTTTCCCCGGCAATGTTTTTGAGGGGCATACGATATTACCAGTGGTGAATGGCTTTATTGAGAAGCATGCTGTTAAAGATTTTACTGTAGTTGCCGATGCGGCAATGATAAGTGTCTCCAAAATGCAGGAGCTTTTGAGAAACAACATCAATTACATTGTTGGAGCACGATTGGGCAATCTCTCTGGTGAGCAGATCAGGCATATCGATAGAAGTATGGTCAGGGAGGATGGCAAAACCATCAGGATAAAAACAGATCATGGATACTTAGTTTGCGATTACTCCACAGTACGTTACCGAAAAGATAAACATGAAATGGAGAAACAAATAGAGAAGGCCAGATCCATTATTGAGTCTCCTTCAAAAATCAAAAAAACCAAGTTTATCAAAATCACTTCCGAGAAAGTTGTACTTAACGATGCATTGATTGAAAAGTCACAGATACTACTTGGGATAAAAGGGTATTATACCAATCTGGAAGAGAAAACAGCGACCAATCAAAGTATCATCGAGCGTTATCACGAGCTTTACAGGATCGAGCAAGCCTTCCGGATATCAAAGCATGATTTA
>JAAZAP010000233.1 GCA_012514255.1 Bacteroidales bacterium
CAGCAAAAACTATACATTTTAACCATCCCTGACCGCAGGACTGCACGACCGCAAGACGGAGCGAAGCGACAGACCTTCAGACATCAGACCTTCAGACCCTCAGACCCTGACCATGGAAACCACCAAGAAACCCACCCCGCCCTCAGACGACATCGACCTGATGCGCTATGTCTCCCTCTTCTTCAGCAACTGGCTCTGGATAGCCGCAGCTCTCTTCATAGCCCTGGGAGTAGCATATATCTACAACCGCTACTCACAGAGAGCCTATAACGTTAAGAGCACACTGCTGATAAAGGAGCAGCAGACCAGCGGGGCCATTGCCAATATGGAGCAGATCTTTGCCGGAAACGTGTATAATCCCTATCCTAACCTCGATGATGAGGTGGCTATACTTCAGTCATACACCCTTAACTACCGGGTGATAGAAGAGATGCCTGAGACACATGTGGCCTACATCCCTGTCGGAAGAAACGGCATCCAGGGACAGAGAACATACAAATCATCTCCATTCGTTCTCAGGAAACTTGCCGGCAAACAGCCCGAGGGTGTCCATATGGCGATCAGGTTCACTGAAGGCGATAGATACACAGTTGAGATTGATGAGGATCAGCTGGCGGAATGGAAAAAGAATAACAGCACATCTGTACAGGCAGAGGAGATCAATGCCGAAAAAGAATATTTACCTGGAGAACCATTCAGCCAGGGAGGATTCAGTTTTGTGGTAGAGCGGCGCGACAGCACAAAAGCCATCACAGGTGAGAAAAACCGCTGGCTGGTATGGTTTGAGTCGCTTCCGGCACTGACCAATGCTTACCGCTCCAGCCTTAAGGTTGAGCCGGTCAAGGAATACGCCTCGGTATTTACCCTGTCATATGACGGCTATTCGCCACAGCAGGGGACCGACTACCTCAATACCCTCATGAAACTTTACATCCTGCAGGGAATGGAGTGGAAGAGCAGGGCTGCGGATAACACCATAAACTTCATTGAGGCACAGCTCGGACTCATATCTGACTCTCTCAGGCTGGCTGAAAATACCATGGAGAGCTTCCGGCTCAACAACAGGTTCGTGGACCTGACCCTCGAAGGTACTCTTGTCCTTGAGAAGCTGGAGAAGCTGGAGGGGGAAAAGAACATGCTTGGACTGCAGGAGCAATATTACAAGTACCTGCTTGATTACCTCGGGGAAAAGGAAAACAATGAGACAATCATCTCGCCCAGCGTTATGGGTGTCACCGACCCTGTACTGGTAAAGCTTGTTGAGGAATTTTCCAAACTGCAGCAGGATCGCAAGAAGGTTGCCTTCACGGTCAGGGATGATCTCCCCCAGATTCAGCTGATGGATCAGAAGATAGAAGATGCACGGGCAGCGCTGCGCGAAAATGTAAACAATACTATCAACCAGCTCAGGCTGACAATGAATACAATCAACGGGCGCATTGCTACGGCTGAGAAGGAATTGGGACGACTGCCCGGAACAGAGCGGCGACTGATAGGCATACAGCGAAAATTTGATCTGAATAACTCTGTTTATACTTATCTCCTCGAGCGACGTGCAGAGGCAGGCATTGCCAAGGCTTCACAGATAACCGATAACCGTATCATAGATGAAGCTATGGTGCATAACAGCGCCCAGATAAGACCGAAGTCGATGAAGAACTACCTGGTTGCAATTCTTCTCGGACTTCTTGTGCCAATGACTCTGATAGTCATTTTTGACCTGCTGAATAACAAGATAATAGGCAAGCATGATATTGAACGACTGACAAAGGCGCCGATAATAGGTTATATAAGCCACTCCGATTACCACGTTGAGGATCCGGTGGCAGAAAAACCCGGCAGCACCCTGGCTGAGAGTTTCAGGGCGGTGCGCACCTCGCTTTCGTTCTATACCGGGCAGACAAAATGCCCGATCATTGTCATCAGCTCACCCATCAGCGGAGAGGGAAAGACCTTTGTCTCAGTCAACCTGGCCACCATCATCTCCATGATGAACAAGAAGGTGCTTATTGTGGGACTCGACATGCGCAAGCCGCGTGTTCATGCCATACTGAAGTCCGTCAACGGCCATGGCATGAGCCAATTCCTCAGCGGCAGCGCCACCTTTGAGGAGGTGATCGTCCGCACCGAGATAGAGAACCTCTGGTTTGCACCGTCAGGACCGGTACCTCCCAATCCTGCAGAGCTTATAGGCTCACCTAAGATGACTGAGTTTATTGCGATGGCCAGGAATGAGTTTGACGCTGTCATCATTGACACGCCTCCGGTGGGGATTGTTACTGATGCCTTGCTGTTGAACCAGCTGGCAAATGTTACTCTCTTTGTTGTGCGTCAGAGGTACACCACCCGCGGCTCGGTACAGCTGCTTGATGAGATATACCGAAAGG
>JAAZAP010000234.1 GCA_012514255.1 Bacteroidales bacterium
CAGTACCGCGAAAAATTCCAGGAGTTTCTTGACAGGAACTTTATCTGAGAACAAGCAGCACCTGCACGGGAAACCAGATCAGGCTCTCATGCCGCCTCAGTGAAGCCCGAATCGGTAAGAGAATTTGACCAGGAAGATGTTGTATGGTTGGGCCTTGTGGAACAGGTCATGTGACTGACGGCTCACATCGAACATCCCTGAACCGGTATAGTGGTCCCTGTTCTGTGACCAGACCAGGAATGCGGTGGACCCCGGAAGAAATTCCCATCTGATCACGAAGTTATGCAGGAATTCACTCACCGTGAAGTTGGGATTGCCGAAGCTATAGTCAACCGAGGAGTCAAGATCCTCATCAATGCTGTAGAGCCGGTTTCTGATGGCGTAGGAGAGGTGCCCTGATTCCAGAATTGCATACCTGTCATCCATGGTGGCGGCGTGGGGGTCAGTGATCCTCTTGAATTCACTGTACCTGCCTGATCCGTAAAAGGGCTGGCCCCAGTACTGGACCGTCAGGTCAGGCGTGATATTGTAATCGACCCTGATTGAGACGCTGTATATTTTCTGATTGATAGTGCCAAAAATATACCTGTTTTCCTGAGGCTCAGCCGATAGGGTTCTCCGGGTCACGTACTGCATCCGGTTCATGGTGGTGCTCCAGGAGGGTTCAAGATTAAGTGTCAGAGTGTTGAATGGTTTGTATTCAAGCTCGAAACCCAGGTTATAATTTGTCTTTATATCATTGAATGTCCTGTAATAAGAGAAATACAAATCCCCTGACAGCTTTTTCCGCCAGTCCGAATCAATGCTTGCGCTCATGTAGAGTTGACCGGGGGTCTTCATTGAAGGTCCGCCCCGCAGTATGGTATTGTCAGTCCTGCGGCCAGTAAGCTGGCCACTCAGGAAAGTTCTCCACTGGTTACGGTAGACGGCAGTCCATGACTGTGAAACTGCCAGGGCATTTATTGTGCCACCAAAGTCGAGAATATGTATCAGGTTTGTGCCGAAGCTCATGCTGTTAAAGACACTGAAAGGCTTGTATATGTTATAGTTGATCACACCCACTCCCATGTATTGGTCGGCAACCTGCATGTAGCCAATATCATTAATCTCGAACCCTGGCGATTTCCAGGCGGATAGGTAGAGCAACTGCCAGTTGCCACCGATCTTGCCGGCCATCAGGTTGCCCCCGAAGCCGGTGAGGGAGGTTCGTGTATCATCATATTCCACATAGTCGGCATCAGGGCGTGCGAAGTTATGTATTACTGATCTCTGCGTGCCGGCAATCATCTCCTCGGTTCCGGTAACGTTACTGAATGCCGTCCGGAGGCGGACAAAGTAGTTCATGTTGCCAAAGTACCTGGTGAGGTCAATACCGCCAGTTGTGGCTGATTTATGGAAGTAATCTTCTGTTTCTGCATCCAGGGCCCTGATGGTGCTTGTTACCATGCCGCCTATTATAGTCTTTCCTCCGTTAAAATCCTTTTGTACTCTTCCAACCGTATAATTTGCAAGAGGTTCTGCGGTTTTCACAGTAGTCTCGTCCGGGCCCGGATCATAGATTTTTGTGTTGACCCGTGCTGTCACGGCTTCAATGACACCCACAGAGATGCCGCCGGATGATTTGCCTGTCAGCTTGGCAGACCCGATGATGGGGGTGAAGGCCGGGGTATAGGCATATTCATCCTCGTCGGGTGAATGTGACAGTCTCGGGCTTCTTCCTATCCTCCTGGAATAAAACAGGTTATCATTTCCCACGTCGCCACTCCCGACGCCCAGGTTGTAGCTGGTGATATTTTTGCCCTCAATGAAGAATGGCCGTTTCTCTCTGAAGTAGGTTTCAAAGGCTGTCAGGTTGACTTCGGAAGGATCTGCCTCAACCTGCCCGAAGTCAGGGTTCAGTGACAGGCTAAGTATCATATTGTTGGTCACTCCTATCTTTGCATCGAGGCCAATGTTACCCTTCAGGTCTGATCCGTCATGCCATGGATTGCCAGCCTCACCCTCATAAGACTCAAGCCTGGCAACTCCGTACGGTGTGACATCAAATAACCTGCGTGGTTTAATATTCTTCAGGCCCGTCAACAGCCCGGCGTTATGAACGAGTCCTGATGCATTCCTTGCTATGGGCTGCCACATTACTGTCTCATCATGGCGGTAGATATACCTCAGCACCTCCAGTCCCCATACCTGGTCATCTTTTTGCGCAAAGCGAAGCTGGGTCAGGGGTATGCGCATCTCTGCGGCCCAGCCCCAGTCATATATTCCCGTCTTAACATACCAGATAGGATCGAAGGATTCATCCTCGTTCATGCCGTCCTCTGTCCAGACCAGGTCTTCCTTCACGCCGGCGGCACTCACCCCGAACCCGAAGGCAGTCTGCTGGTCAAAATAAGAATCGAATGCTACGGTCACATTATCACCGTCAGTGTCATCTCTTCGCGTCATACGCGAAACAATACTGTCGGGGTTTGTGTCCAGGCATTTTATGGCGACGTACAGATTGTTGTTGTCATACAGCAACTTAAATTCTGTCTTCTGACTTACAGGCGCGCCTTCTGCAGGCTCGTACTGCCAGAAGTCGCCTGCCCATTCACCCTCACTCCAGGCATCGTCATCAAGCTCTCCGTTTATCACGGGTGGATCAGCGGTCCGGGACGCCCGGTATTCTCTCTTCTGAAAATCCTGACCGGAAATGATCAGTGGCACCAGCAAGACAAGTATAGTCAGTATACTTTTCATTCAAAGGGATTTCAGGGACAGTAAGGGAAAACAAATTTATGCAAAAATGTTTTCGAAACATGCTAATATTCAAAGCTGAGGAAAAAAAGGAGGAAAAAAAGAGCGGAGAAAAAAATTCTCCGCTCCGCCGGGACCTGCATGATTCGAAGCTTATCGCAGTCCGAACCGGTAGGTGAATTTTATCAGGAAGACATCATAGGGTTTTTTTGATGTATAGAGGTTATCCAGATTGTGTTCCAGTGAAAACGAGCCGGTGGAGTCACTGTAGCTGCGGGTCTGTGACCACACCAAAAACAGGGTGGACCCGGGATTGAATTCCCATCTGACAACAAGGTTCGAGAGAAACTGGTCATAGTTGTTGTCCGGGTTATCAAAATTGTAGTCCGGGGTACCGTCATTATTTTCATCAACATAATATATCTTATCATTAACATCATAAGAGAGTTCGTTTTCCGTGATGAGGTGATAGCGATCATCAAGGGCTTCTGCGTGTGGATCGGTCACTGCCTTGAAATTGCTGTAATCCATGGCGGCGAGGAAAGGCTGGCCCCAGTATTGTACGGTGAGGTCCGGAGTGATGTTGTAGTTCAGTCTGAGTGACATGCTGACTATCTGTTGGTTAATCTGAGCCAGTATGTAACGGTCGGTCTCGTCAGTGTGGGTTACAAATTGTATGTTATTGCTGTTGGCCGACCATGAGGGTGAGATTGTGGCAGTGAAAGAGCGCCCGGGTTTAACGGTGAAATTGAAACCCGCCGAATATCTTTC
The DNA here is from genome assembly GCA_012514255.1 of Bacteroidales bacterium. Next base: position 3,508 of record JAAZAP010000234.1, read on the forward strand.
GGATGAATTTTCTCCTCCCCGGCCTGCATTTGCATAAATGGAGGCAAAGACTTTTCTGGAATCGTTGGTGCCGAGGTTGAACCAGCCGTTAAGATAGGAGGGATGGA
>JAAZAP010000235.1 GCA_012514255.1 Bacteroidales bacterium
CCCTTTTCTGGAAGTCTGCCACTGCTTTGTAGAAGTCCTCCTTACCAAAATCGGGCCAAAGTTTTTCTGTAAAATAGAGTTCCGTATAGGCCAGCTGCCACAGCAGGAAGTTACTGATCCTCTTCTCACCGCTGGTGCGTATCATCAGTTCCGGATCAGGGATGTCGGAAGTGGTCAGGCTGGCGCTGACTGTATCCTCATTGATTTCATTCTCGTTCATCCTGCCCTCCTTGACTGCCACGGCCAGGCGGCGGCAGGCTTCGGATATCTCCCATCTCGACGAATAGCTGAGGGCCACGATGAGCCTCATCCGTTTCCCTCCCGAGGTTGTCTCCATTGTCTCGAACAGTCTGTTGCGTACCTTCTCCGACAACCGTGACAGGTCACCTATGACCTGAAGGGAGATGCCCTTGTCAACGAGGGTCTGTGTTTCGTTGTTGATTGACTCCACCGTCAGGTCCATCAGAGCCGAGACCTCATCATCAGGCCTGTTCCAGTTCTCCTTGGAGAATGCATAGAGGGTAAGGAACCTGATTCCCAGTTCGGCGGCAGCTTCAACTGTTCTGCGCACCGCTTTCACACCCTGGTGATGGCCAAAGATCCTCTCCCTGCCCCTGCGGCGTGCCCAGCGGCCGTTGCCATCCATGATGACAGCCACATGACCCGGGAGCCTGTTAGTATCTATCTGATCTCTGTATGCCAATTTTATCTCCTCTTTCTTTTTTTATCCTTTTCCATCTCTGCAAATGCAGGGCAGCCTGCAAGCTTGTTATACATCTTCCATGTGACGGAAACGCCAAGGAAGCTGTACCAGTCATTGTCATGCAACCATGAGTGATCAACTGCGGAAGGAGAGTCTCCCGGAGTCATGATCTCATATCGGCCGTCAAATTTATCATAAAAAGTCTTACGAAACCCATATTCGATCTCAAGACCAACCTGGTTTGCCACATTGATCTTGAATCCTGCAGAGAATGGGATAGAAAAGAAAGGGTGAAAATTTTGGGTGGTATTGTCAAGGGCGACCTGATTCAGAACGAAAGAGAAGGCTGCCCCTGCTGCTATATAAGGTGTATAGTCTATGTGCCTGCTCCTGAAGGTGGAATAGGGAAAGAAGTTGAACTCATATGTTGCTCCCAGTTCGCCGACAGGCGCCTTGAGAGGGGTCAGGTACCCTCCCATGATATTTGCCCTGACAGCCTGCCTGGGATTGAAATTATACCGGTAAAAGACCTGTGCTGCCGGCCCGGGTTTAAGCAGTCCGTTGATACTGTCACCCAGAAAGGTAACCGCACCCACTGTGACACCGTAATCGGCACTGCGTTGTGAAAAGGCCGGGAGGGCGATGGTGATCACCGTCAGTATGATAAGTATTTTTTTCATTAAGCTGCTCATTGTACCATTACCTGAACGCAGGGAGTCCGTTACGTGCTGTTTTGATCCTGTAGTTCAGGGTCACGCTGAAGGTGTGGTAGGCGTCATTTCTTCTCGAGTCTGCGGAGGTATATCCGTCAAGATAGTCAGAGAGGGCGTACCTGCCTGCCAGCTCCACCCCTATCAGGAGATTGGGATCAATAGCCAGCTTGGCGCCCACGCCCAGCGGAATCACAGCGGTAAACCGGCTCCTTTTGAGGGTGGGATCCTGATCCCACTTCTCCACCTGTATCTTATCGTTACCGTAGAAAACGTTATATCCTGATCCGCCGATACCGGTCAGTGCATAGACATCGATGCTCCTGAAGAAGTCTCTCAGCCTGGTAGTCCTCCTGTACCTGTAAGTCTGGAAGAGGAAGCTGTTGCGTTCACGGTTCCTGACTATGTAGTACTCCCCGAAAAGGGCAGGTTCATAGAGAAAACTGCTTGTCTCATAACCTCTTAACTCATTATGACCCCTGGCATCATCTGCATGGAGCATGCCGTAGGTAAATGAGATCCGTGCAGCAATGTTGTCAGTTATGAAATACCTGAATGATCCGTTTATGCTAAACCGGGTCTGTATGAGAGTTATATCCTTGAATCCCAAGGCGTTTTCGCCAACCCTGAAGCCTCCGATGTCGCCATAGAACTGTGTAGTACCCACCGCAGCAGTGGCTTCATATCTTTTCATCTTCCACAGCTGGGCTGAAACGAATGGTGCAGAGAAAA
>JAAZAP010000236.1 GCA_012514255.1 Bacteroidales bacterium
AGACAGTCAATAAAATGGCTGTCTTCATACTTGTTTTTTTTGTTCGAAATTCATAATCTTGTATCGCTAATCCAACTACCAATCTGATGAAAGTTACAAGAACCTTTGACCTGGTTGACCTTGGGTGTAAGGTCTCACCACGTGAAGTTATGTTTGGGAGCAAGCATGGCAACGAATGGGTAACATACTCCACCGAAGCAATCAGGGAACTGACTGACCTCTTTTCATGCGGTATGATGTCACTCGGCTACCGAAGGGGTGATCACGTTGCAACCATTACCCCGAACAAGGCTGAATGGAACATTGTTGACCATGGCCTGGCACAGGCAGGGATGATCCATGTGCCGGTCTATCCAACTATCGGACATGAGGAGTACGGGTATATTCTGAACCACTCCGGCGTAAAGGCAGTGTTTGTCGGAAGCAGACAGATATACAATAAGATCTCTTCCGTGGCGTCAACCATTCCTGCAATCAGGTCTCTCTATGCATTTGACCGGGTGAATGACCTGATGACTCTTGATGAAATAATAGAAGAAGGGAGAAAGCATAGCGAACAGTATATGCCTGAACTGACTGCTACCAGGGACTCCATCCAACCTTCTGACCTGGCAACCATTATCTATACTTCCGGCACAACCGGCAATCCGAAGGGGGTAATGCTCTCACACAATAACCTGGTAAGCAATGCCATAGCTACCAGTACCGCTCATGAATTCGGGCTCGGATACAGGGCGCTCAGCTTCCTTCCACTATGCCATGTCTATGAGCGCATGATGAACTACCATTTCCAGTACAAGGGAACAAGCATCTATTACCTGGAGAATATGGGCATCATCGCCGACACCATGAGGGAGATCAAGCCTCACATTGCAAACACTGTTCCACGGCTCCTGGAAAAGATATATGACAACATCATAAACAAGGGCAAGAACCTGCCATGGATGAAGAAACAGATATTTTTCTGGGCAGTGATCCTTGGCCTCAAGTACCGTATCACCGGCAACAGCAGGTTTTACAGGTTCAGGCTGGGCATAGCACGCAAGCTTGTCTTCAACAAGTGGAAGGAGGCACTGGGCGGAGAACTGCGTGTGCTGGTCTCCGGTGGCGCCGCCCTCCAGTCGCGCCTTGAACGTATCTTCTGGGCTGCAGGCATACCCGTTCTGCAGGGATACGGCCTTACGGAAACCTCTCCGGTGATAGCAGTAAATCCTTTCCGTATTCCGGATATCATGTTTGAAACGGTAGGACCTGTGCTGGAAGACGTTGAGGTAAAGATTGACGAGGACGGTGAGATACTATGCAAGGGTCCCAATGTCATGATGGGGTACTATAAGGAACCCGAACTGACTGCACAGGTTATAGATGCTGAAGGATGGTTCCATACGGGAGATATCGGCAGGATTGAGCAGGGGAGGTTCCTGAGGATCACTGACCGCAAGAAGGAGATGTTCAAGCTCTCGGCAGGCAAGTATATATCCCCGCAGGTGATTGAGAATAAACTCAAGGAGTCATTTTTCATAGAACAGGCAATGGTTATCGGGGAGAATGAAAAATTCGCCAGTGCACTTATCTCTCCGAACTTCACCTTCCTGCACGACTGGTGTTCGATTCACAGGATACAGTACCGTGACAATGCCGACCTGATAGAGATACCTGAGGTGATAGAACGCTTCGCCCGTGAGGTGCGTGAGGTCAACAGGCATATTGGTGAGTTTGAGCAGATAAAGAGGTTCAGGCTCGTCACCGAAGAGTGGACACCCCAGACCGGAGAACTCTCTCCCACCCTGAAACTGAAAAGGAATGTTCTCACGGAGAGGTATCAGAATACAATCAATGAGATTTACTCTGTCAGAGAGAAAGGGAACGTGGTAGAAAAGGTGGTGGGCGTGATTCGCAGCAGCGTCAACGGCATCCTCAGAAACCTGCCTAAGTTCTGATTACAACACGGTCCGCCGTCAGAGGGATTATTTTTATACCTTTGCCTTCCATTATGACAAGGTTTCATACAATAGCACCTGTGACAGCAGCTATCGCCCTGATCATCAGCATCTCATCCTGCTCGGTACAGCCATGCTATGAAGATACCGATCCGCTTATGATCACTGAAATGCTGGTGAGCGGAACTGGAGAAACGGCAAAAGCCGATTCACTGAGAGTATATACATACAGAACAACTGACACCCTGAAATTCGTCAGCCAGAAGGGTGTATCGAGATTCTCCGTGCCACTTGATCCGGGCAGTGACGAATCGCTCTTCCTGATCACCCTGAACGGGGTTACTGACACCGCGATCATAAGGTATGAACGCCATCCTCACCTGGTGTCGCCTGAATGCGGGTATACTCTCATAAGCGAAATCACGGGACTGTACACCACTCATAATATTATTGACACTCTTATAATAGAAAATCCAAGTGTGGACCTGGATGGCCAGAAGAACCTGCATCTTTTTTATTAGCCTCCTCTTACTAGGAGGTAATGCCGCCCTCGCGCAGGATACGGTCACATTCCCCCTGCATATAAGGGCTGGCTTTGATGTTTCAGGCCCTGTCATGAAGCTTATTGACAAAGACCTGATCAGCTATGGCGTGAACGGCTCGGCAGACATCAACTCGTCCGTTGCCCTGACGGCCGGATTCAGATATTCCTCCTTTAACTCATCCGAGGTGATCTATGACTTCACCAGCAGTGGCCTGAGCATCACTGCCGGAGCTGATTATAACTTCATCAAGGCCAATGTATCTCAGGGCAAGTATTCTGCAGGCATAGGCCTCAGGTACGGTCTCAGCTTCTATCGCGAGGAGGCATCAATGATAAGATATACAAATGAATGGGGGGCCGGCGAAGCAGCTGTTCCACCGGGACGCCATACGGGACATTACCTGGAAATCACTCCCGGGGTGCGTACGGAAATTTTTCCGGGTGTGACCATAGGATGGAATCTTTACATGCGCCTTCTCATCAGTGCCGGTGCCGGGAAGGACCTCAAACCTGTCTGGATGCCGGGTTACGGAGCAGGCACTTCAGGAATGAGAACCGGTGCTGAATATTACGTCTCCCTCTCTATACCGTACAGGAAGATAAAGGTCTATATCAAACCAAAAATCCAGGAGTCGGACGAGGACGAGGATGAAGAAGGCGGTCAGCCCGCAGGCACGGGCAGCAGCTCCGGAACAACAGGCTTCCCCAGCAGGCTTTAAGCTTTTCCAGGTGCCTGGCCGGCAACCGGCTCTGTTCCCTTCTTGCTGAAGATCAGCAACCCTATGAAAGTAAGGAAACCGTTTACCAGCAGCATCTCAAAACCGAACCTGTAACCATTGAACAGCTCCTCCGAATAAAGGTTGAGGAAATAACATATTACCGGTGCAATGATGGCTATCCACGGTGTATACGTGTCCTTCACGGTTCTCCTGGTAAACAGGCCGAATGTGTAAAGCCCGAGCAGAGGGCCGTAGGTGTATCCGGCAATTGTGAACAGCTTGTCTATTATTGCCCTGTCATTCATCTGCCTGAAGATCAGAATGCACAGGAAGAAGATGAAGGCGAAGGAGAAGTGAACCGAGTACCTTATCCTGGTCTTCTTCCTGTCATCCATCTGTTTCTTCTTTTCAAGGCCCAGAAAATCAATGCTGAACGAGGTGGTAAGAGATGTCAGTGCACCGTCAGCGCTGGGGAAGGCTGCAGAAATGAGGCCGATGAGGAAGACCACCCCCGCAGCTGGTCCCAGGTACCTGAATGCAATGGTCGGGAACAGATCGTCTGTCATGGCCACGGTGACATTCTGCGCAGCAGCGTAATAGACAAGAAAAGCACCCAGTACCAGGAACATGAAAACCACTACAAGATTTATGGTGCTGAAGGTGAACATATTCTTCTGGGCATCCTTCAGATGACGGATGCTCAGATTCTTCTGCATCATCTCCTGGTCCAGTCCGGTCATGGTAATGGTAATAAACATACCGCTGAAGAACTGCTTGATGAAATGACGCGGATGATCCCATTCGGTGATCACCATGCGTGACATCTCACTGTCAAACAGGTTTCCGAGAAGCCTGTTCACCGGCTCACCCAGCTCCCGGCTGATGTAGTATACTGAAAGCACCACGGCCAGCAGCATGAATGTGGTCTGAAGAGTATCTGTCCATATGATTGTCCTGATACCTCCCTTGAGAGTATAAATAATTATCAGAGCAATGAATATCAATACATTAACCCAGAACGGAACGTTCCATGCATCGAAGACAAAGATCTGCAGCACATTGATAACCAGGAACATCCTCAGTGAAGCTCCAATCACCCGGGAGATGATGAAAAATCCAGCGCCTGTCTTGTATGACCAGAAGCCGAGCCGCTGCTCAAGGTAACCATATATGGATGTCAGCTTCAGCCGGTAGTAGAGAGGGAGCAATACCAGTGCTATGACCGCATACCCGAAAAAGTAGCCGAAAGCTACCATCATGTATGAGAACTGCGTCTCCCCCACCCAACCTGGTACTGACATGAAGGTGACTCCGGACAGAGATGCTCCTATCATGCCATAGGCCACCACATACCATGGCGAAACCTTGTTGCCAATGTAAAACGACTGATGATTTGCCCTGCGTGCTGTAATGAACGTTATCAGAAACAGCATCAGAGTGTAGGCGATAAAGATGGAGAGAATGAGTGTAGGTGTCATAACTCGGAAAACATGAGTGCAAGGATAGCAAAAAGATCGCAGATAAAAGTTATAACAGGGTCAGGTTTGCGGCAAATAATGAATTATTTTTGCCCCAAAACGTGATATGTCAACACCCTTCCCGTCAAAACTGCTTGAGGAGGCAGTGAATGAGTTCTCCTCACTGCCTGGCATAGGCCGCAAGACAGCCTTCAGGCTGGTGATGCATCTTCTCAGGCGCGACAGCGCTGAGGTACGCCGCTTCGGGGAGACAATCACCAGGCTACGGGAGGATGTATGCTACTGCAGCGTCTGTCACGGTATAAGTGATACCCCTGTCTGCGAAATATGCAACGACAGTTCGAGGGACACATCTGCTATCTGCGTGGTGGAGAGCGTACAGGATGTGATGGCTGTTGAAAATACAAGACAATATAAGGGCCTCTATCACGTCCTGGGAGGCATCATCTCCCCGGTTGACGGCGTCGGCCCCTCTGACCTGACCATTGCCAGCCTCGAGGAGAGGGTTCGCGCAGGCGGTATCAGTGAAGTGATCCTGGCCCTGAGTACAACTATGGAGGGAGATACTACCAATTTTTATATTTATAAGCGCCTCTCGGGCTATGATATCCGGATAACCACCCTCGCCAGGGGAGTGGCTATCGGAGATATCCTCGAGTACACGGATGAGATTACCCTGGGACAATCAATTATCAACCGGCGGCTCTTCTCGCTGCCATCCCAGGGCTGAAGAGAAACATATTCCCTTCGCAGTTCTGCCTGCCCCCCACCCTTTTCTGACATCGATAATTCTCCCTGTCATTTTTTTATTTGTAAAATGTTGCTTATTTTGATACAAATAGATGAATCATGGCAGACAGTTTTGACAGGTTCTTTTCGGATGCATCGCATCTGATGAAAAAGTCAGCGATAAGGGAAATCCTCAAACTCACGCAACAACCGGAGATGATCTCCTTCGCGGGAGGTCTCCCCTCTCCCGACTCTTTCCCCATAGAAGACATAAAGAGAGTGACCTCCGAGGTCCTTGATGAGGAGGGCCGTGCTGCCCTGCAGTATGGCACCACTGAGGGAGACAGCAAACTGCGTGCTCTCCTGGCCGAACGGCACAGGAAAGATGGCCTGGAGCTGGCCCCCGAAAATATACTTATCACCACCGGATCACAGCAGGCCCTTGATCTTTGCGGTAAGATCTTCATCAACCGGGGTGATGTGGTGTTGTGCGGACTGCCATCCTACCTGGGCGGCCTCAATGCCTTTTCCAACTACGGCGCCCTGCTGAAGGGCATCCCTCTTGATGACCATGGCATGATACCCGACCGGCTTGAAGAAACCATCATTAGCCTGAAGCAGGAAGGAAAAACAATCAAATTCATCTATATCATCCCTGATTTTCAAAATCCTACCGGCGTGACCCTTCCCCGCGCAAGGCGACTGGAGATAATCAGTATTGCGGAAAGGCATGATCTCCTGATAGTAGAAGACAGCCCATACCGTGATGTCCGTTTTGCAGGCACCCCTGAACCGCTCATGTCAGCCCTTGACACTCAGGGCAGGGTACTGACCCTCAACACATTCTCGAAGATTCTTGCCCCCGGCTTCCGCCTGGCCTGGGTCACCGGACACAGGGAGATCATTGACAAGCTGGTAACATCAAAACAGGCCGCCGATCTATGCACCCCCCCCTTTGTTCAGAAGATCACGGCCAAATATATTGAGCAGGGGCTGCTTGATACCAACCTCCGGAAAACCGTTGCGCTATATCGTCAGCGCCGCGATTACATGCTCAGGTGCTTCCGTGAACAGATGCCTGATGGGGTTAAGTGGACTGAACCTGAAGGAGGTCTGTTCCTCTTTGTGACCCTTCCCCCTACCATGGATGCAGCCAGGTTGCTTGAGCGTGCAATCCGCAAGAAAGTTGCATTTGTCTGCGGATCAGTTTTCTACTGTAATAATGAGGGGCACAATACCATGCGTATAAACTTCTCCTTCGCCGGTGAGAAGGATACATGCGAAGGCGTCACCAGGCTTGCGGAAGCAATAAGGGAGGAGATGGCCCACTCCTGAAGCTGATGGAACTGTCGGTTGTCATCGTCTCTTACAATGTGTGTGACCTCCTCAGACAGTCTATGAAGTCACTCATCTCATCGACCGGTGAGATTGACCATGAAATAATCGTCGTAGACAACAACTCCGCTGACCACTCTGCAGAGATGGTCGAAAGAGAGTTTCCCGGCGTCATGCTGATCGCATCCGGCACCAATGAGGGTTATGCAGCAGCCTGCAACAGGGGCATCATCGCCTCCTCAGGAAGGTTCATCCTGATTCTTAATCCTGATACTGTTGTTAACCCTGAGGCTATCCCGCGGGCGATGACCTTTATGAAAACCCACCATGACGCCGGCGCGGCAGGAGCACACATGACTGACGGAAACGGACGGTTCCTGCCTGAATCAAAAAGAGGATTCCCCTCACCCCTCACCTCGCTCTTCAAATTCATCCGTCTGGGCAGAATCTTCCCCCGCTCGGCCTTTTTCAATGCCTACTACCTCGGCAATAAGCCTGAAGATCAGACATGCCGCGCTGACATACTCACCGGCGCCTTCATGCTCATCCGCAGGGAGGCGCTCGACAGAGCAGGCCTGTTTGACACCAGTTTCTTTATGTACGGAGAAGACATAGATCTCAGCTGGCGCATACGAAAAGCCGGATTTTACAACTATTACCTGCATGATGTCCATATAACCCATTTCAAAGGCAAGAGCTCTGAACAGGACAGGGAGAGCTCGCTGAGGCACTTCTATGATGCCATGACAATCTTTGCCGAAAAACATCTGGCAAGAGCCTGGCACTTTCCGGTTAAGGCGTCCGTAAGACTCCTCGGTCACCTGGCCATGACCCGGCTGCACCACGGTCTCAGGGGCAAAAAGTGATACCTTATTATTAAAAAGGGCATTACCTCCTATAATCTTTGTGCAATATTTGAGTTATATTAGTGACTTTATGACTAATAATGCAACCTGATGAGAAGGGCTAAATACATCATCTGTATGTTCCTTATGGTTCATGCCATATCTCTTGCAGGTCAGTCAAGAAGCGATCTCCGCGAAATGTTCATCTCTGCTGAGGGAGACGTCCTGTTTGAAGACTATACTGAAGCTCTTCCGAAATATCTCAGCCTGTTGCAGATCTTTCCTGATAATTTCAATCTTTACTATCGTATTGGCCAGTGTTACCTCAATACTCCCGGTGAGAAGGATCAGGCAATACCCTGGCTGCAGACCGCGGCTGATAATATCAATACCGGCTACAGGGCAGGTAAGCTGCGCGAGAAAGGGGCACCCTATGACGCTCTCTATTTACTTGCCAACGCCTATCGCATTGCGGAAGAATTTGACAAAGCCCTCGATACCTACCAACTGTTCCTGAAAGATGTTGACACGGAGAAATATGACACTGCCCTGGTCAGGTTCCAGATGCAGACCTGCAACAACGCAAGGGTCATGATGCGCAAACCGGTTTTCGTTGTGGACAAAAACATGGGCAACACAATCAATGACCGGTTCTCCGAATATAACCCGGTAATCTCAGCCGACGAAAATACACTGCTCTTCACACGGGAGCTTCAGTTCTATGATGCCATCTTCTGGTCAAGAAAGGAAGACGGCAGATGGACCGACCCGGTCAACCTTACACCCCAGCTGGGGGTGGACCAGGACTACTATACCTCATCACTCTCTCCTGATGGCAGGACGCTGCTGATGTACAGGGTTGACACCTATGACGGAAACATTTACATGAGCCACCTTGAGGGAGAGACATGGAGCACGGTGGAGAAGCTGAACGGACACATCAACACCAAATACTGGGAATCACACGCCACCATGAGCAGTGACGGCAAGAAAATATTCTTCACCAGTAACCGCAAAGAGAGCCTTGGAGGCCTTGACATATTCATGTCAGTCCGTGACAGTTCCGGGAACTGGGGCCCGGCAATGAATCTTGGTCCGGAGATCAATACTGTTTATAACGAACAAACACCGTTCCTCGCCAATAATGACAGGACCCTGTTCTTCAGCTCGCGCGGCCATTTCAATATCGGCGGCTATGACATCTTCAGGTCTGACCTTGACGATAACGGGAACTGGAGCACTCCCGTCAACGTAGGCTACCCGCTTAACACCCCCGATGATGACCTCTTCTTTACACCCGTCGGCATTGGTAACAGGGGATACTTCGGCAAATTCTCCAACGACGGTTACGGCCGCATGGACCTGTACAGTTGCGATATCTACTCCGATCTCAATCCCCGTAATTTCATTGTGACAGGTAAAGCATCCGTCAATAACCTGGTCAGCGAGTTCCTTCAGCCGGTAAAGATCACCGCATCAAGCAATTCAGACAATGGCAACATAATTCATGCCCTCACCAATCCTGTAACAGGACTCTACACATTCATGCTTCCTCACGGAGGATACAGCATCAGCTATGACTCTGATGATGCAGTCACTGTCTCGCAAGATATTGAGTTGCCGCCTGACCGTTCCGGCGATACAGTGCACATCCAGCCGGTCATACTGAAGGAAACCGACTACTCAGCTTACCTCAGGCTTCTGTCAGATACGATGCTGAATGTTGTATCACATGATCCGGTAACCATTGACCTCATTGCGGAGGAAAGATCATTACTTGATATCGAGGTTATCACTCCCGACTCAACTGTCACTGCCGAACAGTACCGCATCACCGACACCACCTTCGCCTATACCTTCAGTCCTGCAACAGGAGACAGCAAGGTCTCATTAAGACTGACAGACAGATTCGGCAATGATACCGGGGCAGTGGTGATGGTGCACCGTTCCGATGTCCCTGCCCGCCGACAAAAACCTCTCTACCATGAGATACCAGTCAGACCCGGGGCTGATAAGGTTGCGCCACCGGTGTCAGAAGAAGGGACAAGTGCCGGGGATACGTCCCCTGACATGGAGTCTGATCCTGTAACCCAAACAAAAGCCACCGCAGATAATCCGGCCGACAGTGATCAGGTCGGTGATACTATGGCCGACGGCAAAGAAAACGGGAAGTGCCGGTACTGGTGGCTGCTGCTGGCGGCAGGCCTGCTGCTGCTGTTCTTCCTGTTATGGAGAAGAAAGAAGAGAAGAAAAAATGATGATGAACAATAAGCAAAGAACAATGAAGCGATTAGTCATTTTACTGGTAATCATCTCTGCAGGCACGTTATGCCGGTCGCAGGATAACATCAGGCTGCAGGAGGCATTCTATGATGCCGAGTACTTTCTGATGAGGGGCGATTACTCGGATGCCCTTCCCTATTACCAGGGAATCTATGCAGCCATGCCTGACAATGCCAGCATAGCCTTCCGGCTGGGTCTCTGCTACCTTAATATAGATGGTAGCAAAAATATGGCAATTGAGTACCTTGAAAAGGCATCCCAGAAGATCACGGGCAAGTACCGCGAAGGATCACTCAGACAGACCGAAGCACCCTATGAGGCACTCTTCTTCCTGGGCGACGCATACCGCATCAACTACATGTTCGAAAAGGCAAAAGAAGCTTACTCTCGCTACCGGCAGACCCTTCTGCCCACCGATATCGAGAACCTGATGTTCATAGATCAGCAGATCAAGGCATGCACTGATGCTCCTGCCATGATGGCTGAGCCGATAAAGTTCACTTTGGAGGAGGTGGATGACATCCTGAATGACAACAATGACAATTTCTTCCCGGTTGTCTCAGCTGACGGGAAGAGCATTGCATACATGACCTCCATGAAGTTCTACGATGCCATAATGTTTTCACGTTTTTCCCGGAATGAATGGACACCACCGGCAAACATAACACCCGAACTGCAGTCGGACGGCGACCATTACGTGTCATGCCTTGCAGCTGACGGAACCGTACTCCTTCTCTCCCGTGACGATAATATCAACAGTGATATATGGACAAGCAAATATGACGGCACACGATGGGAACCGGCACAAAAGCTGAAAAAGGAGATTAACACCAGATACTGGGAGGCTCACGGATTCATCACTGAAGACGGATCAACACTCATATTTGCAAGTGACAGACCAGGAGGGTTCGGTGGTCTGGACCTGTACGTGTCAAAGCTGCAGGGTAACGGCGAATGGGGTTCGCCGGTCAACATGGGTCCTGAGATTAACACTCCTTTCAATGAAGACCGGCCCTTCCTTATCAGGGATGGCAGAACGCTCTTCTTCGCCTCACAGGGCCATCACAACATGGGGGGATATGATATCTTCAGCAGTGAAATGCAGTACAACGGCCTCTGGAGCACCCCGAAGAACATCGGCTACCCCCTGAACAACCCTGATGATAACATCTTCTTCTGCCCCATCGAAGACGGCAAGGCAGGATATATGTCGTTCCCGGAAAGAGACGGGGGAGCAGGAGGGGCTGATATTTACTACATTAAATTCAAATAAATCGCTTCAACACTGTCCACTCTGCTGCAGAAGACTTAATTTTACAGTAAACAAAAACATGGGAATAAGGGGAACTGTTGTTTTATTTGCGCTTCTTGTGCTTGTGCCACTGAACGGGCAGAAGAAAAGTGAGATAAAGGAGATCTGGAAAGAGGCCGAATCACACTACCTCTACGGTGAGTTTGAGCTGGCAAATCCGCTCTATCTCATACTGAATGACCTCATTCCCGGCAACCATAACATCAAATACAAGATCGGCAATTGCTACCTTAATATATTTGATGAGAAACCAATGGCTATCCCATTCCTTGAGGAAGCCGTCAGAAGCACCAGTTACGGCTCCAAACCAGGCAGACTAAAGGAGACAAGGGCACCCCTGGATGCATATTTCTCACTGGCAAACGCTTACCGTATCTCTAACAGGCTTGACAGTGCACTCAATACCTACAGGTTCTTCCAGCAACTGATAACTGAATCTGCAGCAA
>JAAZAP010000237.1 GCA_012514255.1 Bacteroidales bacterium
AATCCCCGTAGAGGATAAAGAATTGTAGATCAGTAGAAACCATACACGTCAATCCCCGTAGGGGATCAAGAATTGTAGAACAATGGATACAATATCCGTCAATCCTCGTAGAGGATAAAGATTTGTAACATCACAAATCGCATTATATTTGTCAATACCACAAACCTGACCTATGACCACCAACAACCCCCTCCTGCAGGAATGGACCACACCCTACGGTATCCCCCCTTTTGACCTGATCAGGCCGGAACATTTCAAGCCGGCCGTTGAAGAGGCTATCGGAGCAGCAAAAAAAGAGATAGATGAGATTGTCTCATGCTCCTCTGCCCCCGACTTTCACAACACCATTGAAGCACTTGAGGCTGCCGGCATGCTGCTGAACCGCATCACACCCGTCCTCTTTAACCTGAACAGCTCTGACACCACCCCCGAACTGCAGGAAGCTGCCCGGGATATCTCACCTCTGCTCACCTCCTTTGCCAATGACATCACCCATAATCCCGGTCTCTTCAAACGGGTTAAAACTATATATGAGGCCAGGGAAAAGCTTGCTCTCAACCCGGAAGAGCAGATCCTGCTTGACCGCAGGTATAAGGCTTTTGTGCGTGGCGGGGCCGGACTGACCGATGAGGCCAAGGAGAGATTCAGGGCTATCACCATGGAACTCTCCACCCTGGCACTGAAATTTGAGGAGAACGTGCTTGCCGAAACAAATGACTACACTCTTCATCTGACCGCCGAAGAGGATCTTTCTGGTCTGCCCGCCGGAGCCCGTGAGGCAGCGTCAGCTCTTGCCGGTGAAAAGGGAATGCCGGGATGGCTCTTCACGCTCCACGCACCCAGCTACGTGCCCTTCATGCAGTATGCTGACCGGCGTCATCTGAGGGAGCAGATGTACAGGGCATACTCGCGGCGTGCCTTCCGGGGCAACGAGCATGACAACAGGCAGCTTGTACTGCGCATTACGGAGCTGCGGCTGGAGATGGCCAGGCTCCTGGGCTACGAAAACTATGCTTCCTATGCCCTTGAAGAGCGCATGGCATCAACTCCTGAGGAGGTTAATGATTTCCTGCAAAAACTACTTGATTCATCCACCCCCGCGGGAAAAAGGGATCTCAGTGATATCAGAGAGTATGCCCGCCGACATGGCCATAAGGGCAGACTTGAACGGTGGGACTGGGCCTATTACTCGGAGAAGCTCCGGCTGGAACGGTTTAATATTGATGACGAAGCTCTCAGACCATATATGCCTCTTGAAAGGGTGAAAGAGGCCGTACTGGGCCTGGCCACACGCCTTTACGGCCTGACATTCAGGGAGAATCAACAGATACCTGTATATAATGAGGAAGTCACTGCCTGCGAGGTGCTTGATGGTGATAAGGGCATCATTGCCATTCTGATGCTCGACTTTCACCCGAGGAAAGGGAAGAGCGGAGGAGCATGGATGACAGGATTCCGCGAACAGAGCAGGGAACCACGGCCGGCAACAGACCCCGGAACAGAAGGAGGATCAGGAAACAGGATCATTCCTGTGGTTTCCCTGGTAATGAATTTCACCCGGTCGACACCGACCCGGCCATCGCTGCTGTCGCACAGCGAGATGAACACCTTCCTTCATGAGTTCGGACATGCTCTTCACGGGATGCTCTCCGACTGCAGATATGAGAGCCTTTCAGGTACCAATGTGAAGCGTGATTTCGTTGAGCTGCCGTCGCAGATTATGGAGAACTGGACATGGGAGAAAGAGTGGCTTGACACCTGGGCAACCCATTACCAGACAGGAGAAAAGATCCCCGAAGAGATAATTACCAGGCTGAAAGAGTCACTCACCTATAATGAAGGTTACGCATGCATGAGGCAGCTGAGTTTCAGCCTGCTTGACATGGCATGGCACACCCTGGCCGAACCGAAAAGTGATGATATCTTCAGTTTTGAGCGTGCCGCGATGGCGCCTGCAGAGCTACTTCCCCAGGCAAAGGGCGCCTGCATGAGCGTGTCTTTTGCACATCTCTTCTCCGGTGGCTACGCTGCAGGATACTATGGATACAAATGGGCGGAGGTGCTGGATGCCGATGCCTATAGCCTCTTCAGGGAGAATGGCATCTTCGACAGGGAGACGGCGATATCATTCCGGCACAATATTCTTGAGAAGGGCGGCAGCCGTGAACCTGATGAGCTCTTCAGGGCCTTCCGTGGCCGTGAACCCTCCTTAGAACCACTGATAGAGAGAAGTGGTTTTAACAGGCAGTAATCGAGTAGGAGGAAAATGAAACAGGCTTCCTTCAGATCCTACCTCACGATAGGCACCCTTGCCTCCAGCTAACGCTTCCCACTGACAGGGCGCGTTCGGGACTCTCACCCTAAAGTTATCGTTCATGCCGGGTGCACATAAAAACAGAGACGCAAATGATTTGCGTCTCTGCCATAACCAACCCAGATTAAATTCCCTCAGGGAATCTGTAAACTATAATCTACCATCCCGGGGTCTGCGTAAGGGTGTAGCCTTTTTCTGCATACTGTGCAATCTGGGTAATTCCCACAGGAGCAAGATAGACCCTGTCAGTAAATGCATCCCTGGCTACAATATTCTCCGGGATATAATAACCAACGATTTCTGCGGCATTTGTGCCATCATAGGTTACCACCACTCCATCTCCGTTCTGCACTTTGAGTTTGCCTTCCATTGCAGGGATGAGCCACTCATCATATTCATTCGGAAAGTCAATCCATAACCCGAGATGCAGGTCGGGATTCGTTGTCACATCCATGTAACTGAGCTTCTTCCATCGTTTTATATCCAGCAGGCGTGAGTGCTCGAATACGAACTCCATCCTGCGTTCACGACGTATCTCCCATAACAGCGGAGGAACATCAGCATCCCTGTCAGGATCATCAGGCAGGCTCGCCAGGTTCAGGTGAGCAGTCTGCTGTATCCCTTTGTCAGAGGCAATTGCATCGAGAGGGCGATCACGTATTGCGTTGATTGAAGCATCAATATCAGCCTGGGTAACAGCCGGACCGCCCATAGTGGCCAGTTCGGCCTTTGCCTCTATCCAGTTCAGAACAACTTCACCCAGCCTCATTACAGGGGCATCATTGGTATTTGTATTTGAACCGTACTGTGGAGGATAAGAGCTTCCGTAGTAGGACGGGCCTATCCTGTCAATGAACTTGTCAGAAAGCAGCAGTGTGGCGGCTTCTTTCATCGGCGTATCCCAGAAGGTAGCCTCAAATCGCGGATCACGCGTGGCAATCATACTGGCGAAATCAAGCTTGTCTGCATCAGGCAAAGTTGATGACTGATAGACCTGTCCGTCAGCACAGATGAATGACTTGGCAAGCCACAGGTTGGCCGCATACGGCTGACTCTCCGTTGTATTGGCATAGGAAGCAATATGGTGTGTCACACCAAGACCTGCATCATAATGCCTGTACATGATCACCTCCTTGTTGCCTGCCAGATCAAAGGATCCGAAGAGTGAGCGAAAATCACTGGCGAACGAATACTTGCCCGATGCCATCACCAGGTTTGCAGCATCTGCCGCCAGCTGTAGGTACTTCTGTGCTTTTTCCGTATTATTCAGGTGATATTTCTGCCAGGTGCCTTCAAACAGCATCAACCGGGAAATGAATCCGGCAGCTATATACCTGTTCAGGTACTGGTCATGCCCGTCTGAAAGACGCATATTCTCAAGCACGTACACAAAATCATCATAGACATTGTCCATGACCAACGTCCTGCTCTCCCTGTCCTTGTACAGTATGTCCGGCTCAGTGTCCTTGATCACCCTGTCAAAATAGGGCACATCACCAAATACGCTGACAAGCCTGCTGTATTCATAACCCCTGAAGAAACGGGCTACCGCACTCCAGTGATTGTAGGCTTCATCGCTGAGGATTCCATCCTTCATCCCATCAATTCTCTCCAGGAAGAGGTTGGATTTCCTGACCTGTGCAAAATTCCATGACGGGCCGCAATATGTAATCATCATCGAAGGTGCCTCACTTGTTGAGGCCCTTGATGAAGGAGGCTGCGTTTCAAACCCATACTGTTTACCGGTAGAAGTAAAGTCATCTGAGAAGTAATAACCCCGCAAAGGAGCATAATCTACGCCCCAGCCCGAGTTGTATCCCACGAAGTAGTTGATGTAGAAACCGTTCGCAAAGAGGCGAAGGTTGTTCTCGGATGTCCAGTAGTTCTGATCGTCCATTGTTGTCCGTGACGGCCTGTCGAGGAAATCTTCACATCCGCTTAATATCAGAGCTACCACAGCTGTAATTATGATAAATATTCTTTTCATAATTTTCAAGATTTAGAAGTTTATCTGAAGACCGACTGATACGCTCTTGAATGTAGGTACACCAACTCCTGTCCGGCCCAGATTGTAATTGGAGGAATTCCACATCGAATATCCCTGAATTTCTTCAGGATCGATGGGAAGAGTGCCGAGGTGGTCAAAAGTGATAAAATTTTCCAGAGCTGCATAAACGCGCAGCCTGCTGATCATCACTTTCTCCGTCAGGTTTGAAGGCAGGGTGTAGCCCAGGGTAATGTTCTTAAACCTCAGATATGCCATGTTCAGTAAATACCTGGTCTGGGGCTGCATATTACGTGTTGTGCTGCTTCCGGCCTGATCATAGGCACGCGGATAGAAGGCATCAGTCCTGTCTTCTTTCCAGTAATCACCGGCAAAAGCCTGCGGCATGGCTCCGTTTGCAGAATAGTACCCCGGGATAGCGAGGAACCCGTCTCCCCAGACTTCCCGTTTTCCGACTCCCTGGATAAAGAAGGAGAAATCTACTCCCCGGAAGTCAATGTCGGTCCGGAATCCATACATGAAACGTGGAGTGGAATTGCCAATAATCTTTAGGTCTCCATAATCCGGTTTTCCGTCGGCATCTTCTATCAACCTGTTGCCGGGGTTGATGTATCCGTCACCGTTCAGGTCTACGAATTTGACATCTCCGGGCATAAAGAGGAAGTTACCTGTCTGAAGTCTCCCCTGTATTGCAACATTCTGAGGATCTGCAAGCTGATAGATTGTGTAATCTGCACTTCCGGATTCATTGGGTATCTGGACTGTTATCAGGTTACCCTCATTGTCATAGACAAAATCCTCCGCCTGGAAAAGCCTGTCAGTCTCATAACCCCAGATTTCTCCGTAGGTTTTGCCAACATACCATGAATCAATGCTTTTGGTAGAACCATATTCGGTGATCTTTGAAACGGCATCAGACAAGGTTGCCATAAAAGTGATTCCCAGTCCGTTTTCAAACCGGAGGTTGTAATCAACCTGCAATTCAACCCCGTGGGTGCGCAGCGAACCGAAATTGGATTGAGGGGCACCTGTTCCGAAGGTGGTTGGAAGTCCCTCCTGAGGCACAATCATATTCCTTGTGTCACGCCTGAACCAGTCAAAGGTAACCCCAAGACTGTTACTCAGGAACCGTGCATCCAGACCCAGATTAAATGTTGTGATATCCTGCCATGTTACTGAAGCCGAGACTGCCCCGGGTGTACCGAACTGATAAAGCTTGGCTCCTCCCAGCAACCAGTTGTTCTGTGCTCCGGACATGGTTGGGATGTAAAGGGAGTTGGAGACGGTCTGGTCACCGATAGTTCCCCATGATGCGCGGAACTTGAGGGTGCTGAGCGTTGGCCTGGCCCAGTCCATAAACTCTTCCTCAGTTAATATCCATCCCGCAGAGAACGACGGGAACCAGCGCCACTGAAGATGGGACGGGAACTTTGAGGTACCGTCATACCTGAGATTAGCTTCAAGGAGATATTTTTCCTGGAAATTGTAGTTGAGCCGGCCATAAAATCCAAGTTGTGATTCCCAGTACTCTCCACCGCTGGTAGTCTGGTTTCCGTATGCGAGGTCAAACTGCGGATTATTGTAATCAATGAGCTGGGTTGTCTGTGACCAGTTGTAAGCGTATTCGTATGCAACCCTGTTCATCCCGATCATGAATCCGAACTGATGATCGTCAAAAAGATTCAGATCATAGGTTGAATAGAGGTTCAACGTATTCCGCTGATCATTCTGGACACGACGGTAAACATGATCAGGATTGGCGCCAACCCCGGTATAAGTATCCATGCTCAGCTGATATGCCGGCATTGCTCCGGGAGTGGTTGATGGCACAACCTGGCCGGTGTTGTCCACATAAATCCTTTCACCATTCTCATCATACTTTGCAATGGGTGCAGTCCAGCTGTTCCTTGCAGTATACCTTGTTCCAGGCCTTTTTGTTATATACTCAAGATTGGAATGGGTAAAGTCAAGATTGATATGCCAATCCTTTACCGGGGTAATAACCAGCCCGCCATTTACACTCGTATAGTTATGCTCCTGAAATGCTGTATTTGCAGCAGCCACCTCAGATACCGGGCTGCGGATAGGATCACCGTCTTCAGTGGTCAACGGATAGGTTGGTGCCCAGCGGTAGAGATAGAGCCATGGGTCAGCCGTGGTAGAGCTGGTTGCATATGCATATCTCTTGATGCGCTTTGAGTACATGGCACCGGCATTGACCCTGAGCCAGTCTGTAACATCCGAGCCCACCCTTACAGATCCGTTGTAACGCCTGAAATCATCAATCTTGGCCGGTTTGTTTATACCTGACTGATCCAACAGACCTAGGCTCACGTTATAATCAGTACTGCCACTTTTACCGTTTACCGAAAAATTATGAAGGTTTGTCGGGGCCCATTCTCTTACCATATAATAATATGGATCATAGGTCCTTAATCCAATTTTGCGGCCATTAGCATCAACATACCAGTCACGGCCATAGAGCATGGGGTCATCCGGTTTGACTATATCTCCCCAATCATCCTGCCACTCAACAGCCTTTTCGTAACCTTCGCGGGTGACATACCAAAACGCACCCGCCACAGTACCTCCAACGCGTTCAAAAGCATCCAATGCATATTCCAGGGCATCCAGTCCCGCCATCTCCATCTTCTTGGAGATATTCTGAAATGAAAGGTTACCGTTATAGTTTACGGTAACTCCCGGTGCCTTAGAGCCCTTCTTGGTTGTAATCAGGATAACACCAAAGGCTGCCTTTGCCCCGTAAATGGAGGAGGAAGCGGCATCCTTCAGGATTGAAATCGACTCGATGTCATCAGGATTAAGCATCTGGATAGAGGGGATCTCAACGTTGTCAACCAGTATCAGGGGCGATGATCCTCCCTGGAGTGAGCCAATCTGACCGCGAATCTTCATGATCGGATCAGACCCTACCTCACCACTCGGGATAACAACACTCAGACCGGGCATGGTTCCCTGAAGGCCTCGTCCGGCGTCAGCTATCGGCCTCGCCTCAAGCGTCTTTTCAACATTTACCGTAGAAACTGCACCTGTCAGGTTGGCCCTTCTCTGTGTGCCATACCCGACAACCACAACTTCTTCAATAAACTCTACATCAGGACTCAATCTTG
The DNA here is from genome assembly GCA_012514255.1 of Bacteroidales bacterium. Next base: position 7,451 of record JAAZAP010000237.1, read on the forward strand.
CATCTATCCTGTTGGCAGTCCCCACAGTTATCTCCTGTGTGGCATACCCCAGCGAAGAGAAAACGAGTACCTGTCCGGGAGTGACGGTGATCGAATAGGAACCATTCAGGTCAGTGCTTGTCCCGGTAGTGGTGTTCTTGATTATCACATTGACGCCGGGCAACGTTTCATTCGTTGTGGCGTCCGTGACCGTTCCTGTCACAGTCCTGGGCTGAGCATACAGGCTTTGAACCAGTATCAGTCCCAACACTGTAAACAAAATTAACAGCTTCGTTCTCATGTGATTGGTTTTAGGGTTAAATGAAGTTTTAGATTATGTTAATTAGTCGACCCTTAAAAAGCATCTATATTGTTGATAACTAATGATATAAGTTAATATTAATATTTGTCAGTTTGCAAGGTTTTCGGTAGATTCGTTAAAAAGCTTGCAAAATGATAGGCAAAACAGACAAGAATCCGCAATTGAACGTCTTCCGTATTCCATTGGTGAATGTGATAAATATGAAGCATGAGTTAGTCGAACTGGCTCAGCGAATAAACTGGAAATCAGTTGAAAGGGATTTTGCCCCGTATTACTCTGATATGGGACGTCCGGCTGTACCAGTTCGGAAGATGGTTGGATGTATGCTTCTAAAGCAGATGTTTGGTCTGTCGGATGAAGCATTTGTTGATCGTTGGGTTGAAAATGTTTACTGGCAATACTTCTGTGGCGAGACCTATTTTCAATTTGAGAAGCCATTTGATCCGAGTGAGTTCGTCCACTTCCGTAAACGTCTGGGTACTGACGGAGCTGAGAAGCTTTTAAAGCTCAGTATAAGCCTGTTTGAGCAACAGGAAGTAGAAGAGAAAGAAGTATTGGTTGACACAACAGTCCAGGAGAAGAACATCACCTATCCTACAGATGCAAAGCTTCATAAGAAGATCATAGATGGATGCCGGAAGATAGCAGAGAAAGAAGATTTGCAACTTCGCCAGAGTTACACTCGCACCCTTGGTCAGTTGATGATAGATCAGCGGTTCCGCGAGCATCCCAAACGGAGAAAGAAAGCGATGGCGGCAGCCAGGAAGATAAAGACCATTGCCGGACGGCTGGTAAGGGATGTTGAGCGATGTCTGGATGCAAAAGACCGACTTGAGGCATATGATGAGCAGTTATGGCTGTATTACCGGGTACTTGGACAGAGGAGAGACAGTAAGAATAAGATTTATAGCTTTCATGCACCGGAAGTAAGCTGCATCTCCAAGGGCAAGGACCATAAGAAGTATGAGTTTGGAAACAAGAGTGGTTTTGTAATTACAAAGAACAGCGGCATCATACTGGGAGCTATGGCTTTTGAGGGTAATCCATATGATGGACATACACTTGAACCTCAATTGGATCAGGTATCGGATCTTATGGGCCGGCTTCCGAAAGTTGCATTGGTTGACAGAGGTTACAAGGGAGGCAAGACCATACTTGGCGTAGAGATCAGGATGCCTGGCACTGGCAAGGGCAAGACAACCTATGAGAAACACAAGGACAGACTTCGCTTCAGACGCAGGGCATCGATTGAACCAGTTATCGGGCATCTCAAGAGTGATCACCGAATGCTGAGGAATTACCTCAAGGGAGTTGAAGGTGACATGATTAATACGATTATGGCAGCCGTTGCCTTCAATATGATGAAAAGATTAAGGCAGATCCGGGATGCCTTTTATTTTGTCCTGGATTTACTGACCGGCAACTGGTCGGTAAAATATGCAACTGTACAGAATTATTGAAAAATACGACTTGTTAAGGGTCGACTAATTATGTTATATATATAGAGTCAATCCACGTATCCTGGCAGAGGCAAGATAATAGAAATATTTGCATGATGTATTACAAGTTTTAACTTTTTTTCTCAACTATTCCTATGCCTGGCCGGTCAGGCAGCACGATCTTGCCGTCAACCACAGTCATGCCGTCATAGATATCATTGCTGATAAGCAGGTTACCATCCAGATCAGCCCAGTCAACCAGGGGAGAGAGCTGAGCCGCAGCAGAGACAGCACATGAGGTTTCGGTCATACAACCTATCAGGATCTTCATGCCCATCTGCCTGGCCATGGTGATCATCTTGTAGGCAGCATCCATGCCGCCACACTTCATGAGCTTGATATTGATGCCATTATAGATGCCTTTCATGCCCAGGAGCTGTTCCACCGTCTGCAACGCCTCATCAGCAATAATCGGCAGAGGACTCCTCTCCGTCAGCCAGGCAATATCATCAATTTGCTCCTTAGGCATCGGCTGCTCAATGAAGAGGGTTCTCCTCTCATTAAGGTAATGAGCCATCTCCAGAGCATACTCACGGTCTTTCCATCCCTGGTTCACATCGACAAAGACAGGCACATCTGTCACAGAGCGAACCACATCTATCATCTCTTTGTCATTATCCCGCCCCATTTTGATCTTAAGCTGTTTGAAGGCATTGGCCTCAAGGGTCTTTTCCCTGACCACCTCGGCAGTGTCAATGCCAATAGTGAAGCTTGTTACCGGGGCTTTTTGGGGATCAAGACCCCAGAGTCTGAACCAGGGCTGCCCCAACAGCTTTCCTGTAAGGTCATGCAGGGCAATGTCAAGCGATGCCTTTGCGGCATAATTGCCGGGCATAATGCCATCAATGTATGCCAGGATATCCTCACGCAGGAAGGGATCACTGAATTGCTCCAGGTTAACCTTCGACAGGAAATTGAGCACTGAATCATGACTTTCACCCAGGTATGGCGGCATGGATGCCTCGCCAAAGCCGGTAACGCCATCATACCCAATTGTTGTGAGAACCACCGGAGTTGTGGTCCTGGAACTGGCTGCAACAGTGAAGACATGTCTCAACTGCAATTCATAGGGTCTGTAACTGAGCTTCAGTGTTCCGCTTCCCTTTTTAATGGCTCTTGCCTTACCAGCAGCCTGATCAGCGGGAGATGTTTTGCAGCCCACCATTACAGCACCCGCTGCAAGGCCTCCTATCTTGATGAAATCTCTCTTGTTCATGTGAAAAAAATCTGATTTAAAGGTCAAATGCAACCCGCATGCACCGGAAGTCATTATTTACTACTCTGCCAGGCGTGAGGGTCTCATATAATGTTAAAAATACCAGCTGTGATTTAATACTCTTTGCAAGCCTTTGCCTTCGGTAAAACCGGTTACCCTCCTGGCGCCCTGCAGAATGTCAAGCAGGCTGGCGCTGTAATTAATCCTGGTAGAATCCAAACTGTTGATTATCACCATCCCTGAACCTGATGCATGAATATATTCAGTGTCTCCTATGTACATTCCTGTATGGGTAATGTTCTTCTTCCCGTTCCTGTCACTGCCAAAATAGAGCAGGTCTCCGGGAAAAAGAGTCCCGCAAGGCTTTTCTGTATTAACCTCATCACCGTACCTGAACTGTGCCGATGCATCACGGGTCATGATTACTCCGCCATTATAATATATTGTCTTGGTGAATCCGCTGCAGTCAATCCCCTTGACCGAGGTCCCTCCCCAGAGGTAGGGGGTGCCCATAAACAACCGGGCAAAGCGGACGAGTCCGGCGGGTTCCGTGCTGGCGCTCTCAGCCCAGCTCCTGAAATCAGCCGTCTCTTTTTTCTTCACCTCTCCCATCCTTCCGTCAGGAAGGAGAACGGTCCAGCTGTCACCCCGCGAGCCACTCTTCACAAGAATGGCCCCGAAAATAATGTCGGACACTGTCTCACCCTTGCTGTCAGTGATCACCCCGGTATGACCTGTATAGATCAGTCTGTCGCTGTTCTTCCATGCAGCCAGTTCATTATCAGTAAGCTCAGTCACGGTACTGCGTATCCATCCGGTGTATGAATCAGGCATCTGCACCAGGTGCCAGCCGTTTCTCTTGTTCAGAATCTTCACCGGTGTACCCATAAGAGCCTGGGTTGACAGCTCCGCTGCATGGGAAGGCCTCGTCCTGACGTTACAGGCACTGACGGTTATCAAACCCCATGGTTTCTGCACCACCGCAGGGTCAGGCATAACAGTTATGCTGTCTGCAAAACTGTGTCCCGATTTCTCCAGCATTGCTATTATAGCATTCTTTGCCTCAGGAAGATCAGTCTCACCTTTGGCCGTGATAGTTCCGTCATCCGAAACTGACAGCAAAACATCGCAGATAGATTCCGCGCTCTGGGGCACCATCTCAGCCACGATGGAATCAAGCTGCTCCTGCAATACGGCAGGAACCTCTTTTTTCTGGCATCCGGAAATCACTAATGTACCCACTAACAGGATAAGGTAGTTTGAGCGTTTCATGAAAGTTGTATTACATCTTACAAATCCAAAATTAAATATTAATAAAACTCAAGTCAATAGACAATTGAATTTTATTTAATTTGTGTGACAGATTTTTTTTTATAACCTTATCCTGAGAACCGGTAAAAATTAAATAATGCCATAAAAACAGACTGTCAGGTCTGACTGGCACGGAGATCTGAGAACACTGATAATAATATGCATATGAATACTTTAATAAAATCATTAACAGGCACAGGGATGGCTCTCATCCTGTCATTTATACTGACCGGGCAGGCAGGCGGGCAGTGTGTGGAGACCGGTCTTGAGACCCTTGTCAGGGATAATTTTGACGTCCTGAGAGGAAAAAGAGTGGGGCTTGTCACCAATCCTACAGGTGTTGACAGCCATCTCAGGTCAGCTGTTGACATCCTCAACGATGCTGCTGAGGTCAATCTCGTGGCGCTTTATGGCCCTGAACATGGTGTACGGGGCGAGTTCACCGCCGGGGAGCACGTTGATTTTGAAACTGACCCGTCGTCAGGTCTCCCTGTTTACAGCCTCTATGGCAAGACACGCAAACCCACTCCAGAGATGTTGAAAGGGATAGATATACTGGTCTATGACATTCAGGATATAGGTTCCAGGTCATACACCTTTATAAGTACACTCGGACTGCTGATGGAGGCAGCTGCTGAAACCGGCATCCCGGTGGTGGTGCTTGACCGTCCCAATCCGCTGGGTGGCATACGCATGGAAGGTGCGGTGACTCGCCCCGGGTTCTTCTCCTTTGTGAGTCAGTTTGCCATCCCTTACGTCCATGGCATGACAGTGGGTGAGCTTGCCACGTTCCTCAACGGCGAAGGGATGCTCTCCGGCGGCATCAGATGTGATCTGCATGTGGTAAAAATGAGCGGATGGAAAAGGAGTATGCACTTTGATGATACCGGCCTGCCATGGGTCCCCTCCTCGCCACAGATACCTCACGGTGATACCCCCCTCTATTATCCGGCCACCGGCATTGCCGGCGAGCTCTATGCCGTCAGCATAGGAGTGGGATACACCATCCCTTTCCAGACATTCGCGGCCGACTGGATCAATGCCGATTCGCTGGCCTCAAACCTAAACGGTCTTCAACTGCCCGGGGTGATATTCAGGCCGATCCATTACAAGCCATATTTCAGCACCCTCGAGGGCAAAATGGTGCACGGCGTGCAGATACATATCACTGACCCGGCCACCGCACCACTCACCCTGCTGCAGTTCTATATCATGCAGGAGGCACACCGCCTCTGGCCTGAGAAGAACCTCTTCAGCATGTGCAATCCATCACGGCACTCAATGTTTGACAAGGTATGCGGTACTGACGAGGTGAGAAAAACATTCACTGAATCTTTCAGGGTGGATGACATCATGGGCCTGTGGACCAATGATATACCTGCCTTCAGGACCACAGCCTCAAAGTACTTTTTATACGATTGATCGTCAGTAAAAAGCTGAAATCCATGACCGGAAAGGTCTGCTCCATCCCGGCCTCAATATGGCTCCGGCGGATGTCTCTCAGTGGATATTTGCCCCCTCCACGCTCTTCTCCAGTGCCCGGGCATGCTGAAGGAACTCATCAAGCAGCATCTCCTTGTAGTAAACCATGCCGTGAGTGCCCCTGATCTTCGGGCTCTCATTCTCATAGAAGAAATCCTTGCCTAATATGAGCTGTACCTGCTTGAACTGCTCAACCCACACCTGCTGTGACAGGTCGCTGAAGGGACCATCATAGGCCGGGCTGGGGAAAGAGGCATTCACCTGGCTCACATAGCAGTCGCGGAACGACTGGTTCAGCACTGCCATGGAGTTAAGCGATACAGGCACGAACACATTGGCCTCCGAGGGACGGAACCTGAACCAAACATTCCGGTAACCGATCACCCTCAGCTCCGAGAGATCCTTTTCGAGGCTCCACTGCCTCAGCGCTTCGGCTATCGCCTGGAGCACCTTGTAGTGAGTATCCGGGCCGGAGCCCTCCGGATCAAAAGCCAGGCTGACGATATTGGGCTGTATTCTCCTGAGACATTGCAGTATAGGTTCCACATCGCGATGGCGGTCAGGCTGCTGGGTGAAGATATCACCGGTGTAGAAGCCGAGTCTCAGATGCTCGATATTTCTTACAGGGACCCCATAGTGAGCCCACACCAGCTCCTCTTCATACTCTCTCAGCATACCCTTCAGCCTCTGTATGTCAGTTGGATTCTTTTCTCCGTTATAGCTGTTCCTGATAACGTCAATATTCTTTTGGATCTGCTCTGCCAGCTCCTCCTTAGATTTCAGTTTATAGATATCAACCATCGCACGGACAATCCTGTGACACAGCCCCCTCAGTTTCCCGGTCTCATCCTTGTCAGCCACCTTGTCGAGATAATGACTTACATCCTTATCCCATTTGAACCGGTAACCTGACTCGAAAAAGTCAGGATACCTCAACATCTGGATCATGCCTGCGGCGATGAGACGCTGTGTCTCCTCAAGAAGACCCAGCAACATGCCATTGGTCACAGCCGTGAACCCGGAGGTGAGTACAGAAAAGTGAAACCTGTTGGTTATCTCCCTCAGCTGTGGTATGATTGCCGGGAAGATGCCCAGCATTATATCATCATGGTGCGGCCCGGTGTGAAAGAACGTGGTGTTCCTTTCCCTCTTCAGTCCTGCCTCTATCTTCCTTTTAGTGGATTCTATCACACCAGAAACCGTATTAAGGCTGAGCCCGGGAATGAGGGAACAGTACTCGTCGTTCTGAAGATCTTCAATCTCAAGCTTATGCGCATACTTATCAATCTTCTGACACAGGTCGAAGACCGCTCTTTCGGTTTTCCCGAAGGTCCATTCGCCATCCCTGAAGAACCTCTCCACAGAGTCATGAAGCTGTACGGCGGCGCCCTCTGTCAGGTAGAACCGGGCATTCTTAAGGCCCTGAAGTACCGTAGCCGGATAGAGGTTGTCAGGATCACTCTCAAGGGCCTGCCTGACCACCTGGGCTTTGGCATCACCGGCAGCGAAAATGATTGCCACGGTATCAGGATTGAAGGTCATTGTTCCAAGCCCTATGGTTATCACCAGTCGCGTTCTTGACACCTCGATACCTCCCAGGTCACCCGCCGAGGCAGCCTGCGTCTCGAAGTTTGTTGCGGTGAGCCTGGTGGCCGAGTTATGGTCGCTTCCCCTGGCGTTGAATGCAATATGCCCGTCAGGACCAATGCCGCCGAGGAAGAATCCGATGCCTCCCAGAGCCCTGATTCGCTTTTCATAGCCGGTGCACCAGTTGTCAATCCTGAAAAGTGAGTCCTGCTGCAGCTTCTCACCCCTGGTAGTTGCCTCCCTGTTCCTGAGGGTAAGATCAATTGTATTATCCGGGAAGACCTCAGAAAAATGTTTCCCTTCTGCCAGCGTTATCTCCTCCGAATTGATCAGCAGCGCCTTCTTAGTATCCAGATTGAAGCCTTCAATATAGAACTTGCTGACATAATCAAAGAAACTGTTGTGTTGCCTCGGGTTGATGGGATAAAATTCATCTATCTGCACAAAATGGAGGCCTCTCAGTGACGGTTTCTCCTTCAGGAACAGGCCGTTGTCCTCCCTGATCTTTTTGGCTTCAGGACTGTCCCAGTTGTCAAGCAGGAATCTGGTCCACTTGATGAAATATTCCGGCGTCTTGCCTGTGGGGAGGCTGATGACCCCGTCAGGATTTTCAGCCACCCATTCCAGGAAGCGAAGTGATGTAAGCAGCCCCAGTCCGGGAAAGTTATCCACTATGAGATACGGCATTTTTGTAGTCATCCTTGTTCTGCCGGAGCGCTCCAGGAATACCTTTTCTACTTTGCTAAACCCTGCTGTGTTCATTGTAATCCGTTTTAGTTGCGTTCTCATTTTATCAGGGCATCAAAGAGCACCTCCACCGGGTGGAGTGTCTTTCTGCCGGTGCCGTCAGCAATATGATGGCGGCATGATGTTCCCGGGGCTGTGATTATCGTCTCCCCTGAAGCGGCTCTTACAGCCGGGAACAAAACCATCTCTCCGATCTTCATGCTAAGGTCATAATGCTCCTTTTCATAACCGAAGGCTCCTGCCATCCCGCAGCAGCCGTCATTTATCTCCTCAACGGTGTAGTTCACCGGCAGCGACAGCATCCTTATGGTGGGTGCCGTTGAGGCAATGGCCTTCTGCTGGCAGTGGCCGTGGAGAAGTATTTTTGCCGGCTTGTCGGTGAACCATTCAGGGGAAATATTTCCACTGTCGATCTCCCTGCAGATAAATTCTTCAAAGAGCAGGGAGGCAGAAGCAAGTCTTTGCGCGTCATCCTCCAGCGCTTTTCCTGCCATCTCCGGATACTCATCGCGAAAAGCAAGCAATGCCGAGGGCTCGATGCCCACCAGCGGTCTCTCCTGCGTAATAACATCGCGCAGCAAGAGAATGTTCTTTATGGCTATCTTGCGCGCTGACCTGATCAGACCTTTGGACAGAAACGTGCGGCCGCTCTCCTTATGACGCGGGATGATCACCTCATAACCCAGACGCTCAAGCAGCATAACTGCCTTGATGCCGATATCGCTCTCATTAAAGTTGGTGAACTCATCTGCAAAGAGGTAAACTGTTCCTGTTTCAGATCTGACGGCGTCGTCAGTGCCTGCTGCCGACACTGAGTTACCACCCGGTTTTTCTCCTTTCCCCGGGCCGTGACGCCTGCCCCAGGCCCTGAGGGTCATGGGTGAAAGGGCTGGTATCGGCCTTTTGACCGAGAACCCTATCATTCTTTTAAAGAGCCCTGTGCCTGTGATCAGGTTGGTCAGGGGCCTGATCATCATCCCAGGCATGTACAGTCTCGGAAGCCATGCTATAAGCCATGCCCTGAAGGGCACATGGTGGATATCATAGTAGTGCTGCAGGAATTCAGCTTTCAGCTTTGCAACATCGACGTTTGAAGGGCACTCTGCCTTGCAGGCCTTGCATGACAGACAGAGATCCATCACCCTGTAAATTTCTTCGTGGTCAAACGGATCCTTCCTGTATGACCTGGTCAGGAATTCCCTGAGAATGTTGGCCCTGGCGCGGGTAGATTTGTCCTCATCACGCGTAGCCATGAAGGTCGGGCACATGGTGCCGCCAATCAGGGAGCTCTTCCTGCAATCGGCTGATCCGCTGCACTTTTCTGCCGCATACAGTATCCCCTCCTCCTCCGGGAAGGCAAAGACCTGTCCGGGGAAAGATCTTTTCTCTCCTGCCGGATACCGGAGATTCTCAGTAATGGGTGGTGTGTCGGTGATCTTGCCGGGGTTGAAAATCCCGCGGGGATCCCATGTCTTCTTCAGCTCCCTGAGCAGGGCGTAGTTATGCTGCCCGAGCATCAGGGGAATGAACTCCCCCCGCAGCCTGCCGTCGCCATGTTCACCACTGAGTGATCCTCTGTATTTCTTTACCAGCCTTGCCATGTCTTCGGCCAGGCCGTGGAAGGTACGGATATCATCCGGATCCTTGAGGTCAAGCAGCGGGCTGAGGTGCAATTCACCGGTAGCTACATGGGCATAGTAAGCGCAGCTCAGGCCATGCTTCTCAAGCACGCCCGCGGCCTCTTCTATGTATTCAGGAAAGAGATCGGGAAGAACTGCGGTGTCTTCAATGACCTGAACGCTCTTTCTCCGGCCGGGAATATTGAGCAGCACCCCCAGCCCCGCCTTGCGCAGCTCCCATACTCTTGCCATCTCGTCACTGCCCGTATATAACGGGAAATGGTACCCGTAGCCGGCATCTCTCATATCCTTTTCCATGGCTGCGGCAGTGGCTTCAATCTCACTGATAGTGGGTCTTGTGATCTCAATAAGCAATATGGTCTTCGGATTACCCTTGACAAAGAAGCGATTGCGGTTCTGTTCTATGTTGTCCCTGGTGCAGTCAAGGATATAGTCATCTATCAGCTCCACCGCTGCCGGCATGTGTTTCAATGCTATTATGTTTGCCCTTACCGCCTCCTGCAGGTTGCTGAAGTGAGCGCAGAGAAGCCCGGTGCGGTCATCGGTGACGGGCACCAGGTTAAGCTTCATTGATATGGTGAATGCCAGTGTGCCTTCGGAGCCGGCAAGCAGCCTGCATACGTTTATCTTCTCACCGTTGCCCGTGAAAGGATCGGTCTCCAGCAGAGCATCCAGGGCATAACCGTTATTACGGCGTCGTAAAGCCGGGTGAGGGAACTCTTTTCGTATCTCCGCTGCATTGCGCGGTTCAGAGAGCATATCATGCAGGTTGCGGTATATCTTCGTCTCCAGTAGCGCCGGGTCACCATCGCATTTGGCGCGGAACTCATCCGTGGTCAGGGCGCTGAAATGAGCTTCTGAACCATCAGACAGTACCGCATCAACCGTCAGTATATGATCTCTCACGCTGCCATGAATGAGTGAATGGGCTCCGCAGGAGTTGTTGCCTAACATGCCGCCCATGCAGCAACGGTCGGCCGTGGAGGTCTCAGGCCCGAACTGCAGCCTGTGGGGAGCAAGGTAACGGTTCAGCTCTCCCAGCACCACCCCGGGCTCCACCCTCACCCACCGCTCTGCAGCATTAAACTCCAGGATATGGTTGAGATGCTTTGATATATCCATCACTATCCCAGGCCCCACCACCTGCCCTGCAAGCGAAGTGCCGGCACCGCGCGGTATAACCGAACCACCACTGGCACGGGCAAAGGCAAGTATTTTCTTTATGTCATCAACACTTGCCGGCCGGGTGACAGCCACAGGTATCTCACGGTAAGCTGACGCATCGGTGGCGTACAGGATTCTCTGTACCTGATCTGTATAAAGATCTCCCTCCAGTTCATTACGCAAAGTGTCAAATACGGGATCCTGTTTCATGGATATTGATGATTGACTGTGCTAATTTGCGGTCTTCTTTCCGAATTGAGGATCAATCTTAAGCAGGGCTACCGCTATGAGCGGGACCACGCTGCAGATCATGACCCACAGGAAAAAATGATTGTATCCGAGCTGCTCCTGCAGCCACCCGGCAAACATACCCGGCAGCATCATGCCCAGCGCCATGAACCCGGTACAGATGGCATAATGAGCCGTTTTGTATTTCCCTTCAGAGAAATAGATCAGGTAAAGCATGTACGCGGTAAATCCGAACCCGTATCCAAACTGTTCCACGAACACGCATATATTGATCACCAGCAGGTTATCTGTCTGTGTAAAGCTCAGGTACAGGAATGTTGCAGCTGTCAGCAGCATGCTAAGGGTCATCGGCCACAGCCATTTCTTCAGCCCTCCCCAGGCTGCCACAACACCTCCAATTATGCCACCCAGGGTGAGGCCGATAATGCCTACTGTTCCATAGACAAACCCCACCTCACCGGTTGTCAGCCCCAGACCTCCCTTGTCAATGGGATCAAGGAGGAACGGATTGATAAGCTTCAGCAGCTGGGCTTCCGCGAAACGGAAGGTGAGCATGAAGAAGAGCGCAACCCCTACCTGCGGCTTCCTGAAGAAGGAAACGAATGTCTCGCCAAACTCTCTCAGCACATCTGACGCTTTCAGGTTCTCATGCGGTCTGTCGGTGTCAGGCTTCGGCAGGACAAACTTGTGATAGAAGCTCAGAACAAGGAACAGTCCCGCGAGTACAAAGAAAGTGACTGCCCAGGCCATGGGGATGTTGCCTGAAAGACCCTCATATGTAACTGATGTATAGCCTGTCAGCTTGGCATCGGCCTGGAAGACCATGTAAGCGGGTTTGTCCCAGTTATCCTCGCTGAAGACGAGGTGTTCTCCCTGGATGATAGCAATACTCTTGTCTCCCTTCTTCAGGGCTGTATTGAGGACCACCTCCCTGCCGTGTTCGGGCCTCCCGGAGATCCTGACCGGCACCACCGCAACGCTTCCTGTCACCTCAGCCATGACGCCTCTCTCCTCCCCTAAATTATCCCTTATCCAGGTGCCGAGGGGATCTGCAACTTTCCGGACCCACCACCCTCTCTCCTTTACCTCCTTCTCATCCAGGGTATAGAATCCGTTACCGAGATTTGAGGCTTTGACTGACTCAAGGAGCAGGGCCAGGCTGTCAATGTCAACAGTCTGTGTGCTTATCTTCAGCGAGTCCTCCTCAAGGAAAAAGTAGAGTTCGTCCCTGCTCTCCGGAGTAGCTGCAACATGGGGCATCTCAAGAACAGTCTTCGAGTATCCGGGTGATGCCTCTACGAAGATCGAAACGGGTTCCCTGCCCGAGGAGCTTTCCAGGAAACCCGCAAGGATAACCAACAGCCCCTGCCCGGTTATGGTGGCCACACGATAGAATGTACTGCGAATACCCACATACTTGGCCTGCTGGTTGGTGGTCAGACCGAGCATGTAGAAACCGTCTGCAGCTATGTCATGCGTGGCCGAACCGAATGCCAGCAACCAGAAGAATGCCAGTGTAATCCTGAAAAAGAGCGAGGCAGGGATAGTCAGTGCAATGCTGGCAAATCCGATTGCCAGGACGAGCTGTGTAATGATTATCCACCACCGTTTTGTCTTCAGCATGTCCACCAGCGGGCTCCATATCGGTTTGATAACCCATGGCAGGTACAGCATACTTGTGTACAGCGCAATGTCGGCATTTGAAATGCCCATGCGTTTGTACATTATGACTGAAACGATATTAACCGCCACATAGGGCAAACCCTCTGCCAGATACAGTGTGGGTATCCATGTCCAGGGCGAACGTTTTTTTTCTGATGCTGCCATGCTGATTTACAATCTCCTGAAATTGTATCCTTTGTCTGTGTAATAGTCAATGATCTCGCCCAGTCTGAGCCAGAGCTTGTCAGTCCGCTCCCGGGCCGTCCCCGGATGAATAAGGATTATGGCTCCGTCAAGGCCGCCGGTGGCGCTCTCCTCAAATTCGGCCAGCCTGCGAATAAGCTCATCTGACGAACGGTAGTTACCCATATCCGGGGTTGTGTAGTCGGCATTGGTACCGGTACCAGGGGTGAAATTGACCAGTGTCATCCCCATCTCTTCGCTCCAGCGGCTGACAGCGCTGTTATACCATTCATACGGAGCAAGGAACCAGCGGGGATCCTGCTTCCTCAGGCCTGCCTTCCTGAGAGCGGTAATGTTCATTTTCAGGTCATCATTGAACTGTTCCTTCGTCACCAGTAAGGTATCACGGTTGTCCCATGGCACATATAGCAGATGTCCGTCAGAATGAGGGCCTGCATAATGCCCCCCGGCAATGATCCGCTTTATAACCGGCACAAAACTCTTGTTGCGCAGGAAATTACCCGTGAGAAAAAAGGAAGCTTTTATGTTCCTGTCATTAAGAATATTGAGAATATGATCAAATCCTTCACCGTGCTCATCAGCTGAGAAGACCAGGTAGATGCTCTTCGTTCCGGGGCCCTTCCTTATCACTGCTCCGTGAGCATCACGGATAACCGGTTCTGCGCCGGCCCTGCAGGCTCTCCCCTCCTTCTCCAGGGTGGAGAGATAATAACTAAGGCTGGCCGTCCCGTCAAGTGTCGGCTCATTGGTGCTGTAATCCCCTATGTCATCATGATAGACAATCCTCCCTCCCTGGAAGGCAGCATACGGATCAGGCCTGAGGAGCGTCAGTCCCTTGAGATTGTCATGAATAGTCTTGTTTATAGGTCCGTCTACCAGTCCGCCCGTGGTAGTCCGGCCCAGGTAGACAGTCACTGCCGAATGGGGATAGAGCGGGTAATCACCCCCGGAAGGAAGCCCGCATATCATAGATGTTCCCCACGGATTGCACCCGAAGAGCCAGTCACGCATTGCAGCTTCCATATGATCAAACCGGCTGTCGCCGGTGGCCTCACGGTAGAGCCTGCACTGCGTCAGGGCAGCGGCAACATAGTTATTTGAACACCATACAAAGGGGATCTTGACCTGGAACACATCATCGCGGTCCCTGGAATCAATGATCTCCAGCCCCCTGCGCATGAAACCAATATATTTTTCCGAATATTCCGTTCCGGACATCCCGATGTTTGCATGGCCCAGATTAACAAAAGGATAGAACTGGTAATGGCGCGCCGTATCCTTCTCTATCCATGGAGTATGTGGCTCAAGCACTCCCCAGTAGTCGGCCTGATCAAGGTATCTCTTTTCCCCCGTAAGGGTATAAAGCTCCCAGGCAGCAAGCTGCATGTCGTCAACATAGTTGTCCTCTTCATAAAAGTAAGGCGACACGTTGCAGGCTGTCTGTGTTGCACCAGGATCAGTCAGTCCGAACTCAAAGGCGTCAACAGCCCTTGCAGCCATTATCTCAGCCATAGCTGGGTCACTGCCGGTAAAAAGCTTCGCTCCCATGGCAAAGACTGAGGCAAACTTCCCTGCTGTTGAGGCAACACCCTCTGTCCTGTTCTTGAAGGTTGCCAGTCCCTGAGGTTTGCCAGTAACAAAATAGACCGGCCTGTAAGGACCGAGCCCGTAGTCAGCGCTGTCAAGGTTTGGAAGGCGAAAACCCACATGGTCACGGTCATCCGCCACCTGGTTATACATCACCCCGCTGTCAGGATTCATCTTCAGAAGCCATTCCAATCCCCATTTAACTTCATCTATGATATCAGGGATGCCGTTGCTGCCTTTAGCGCCGTTAGCATCATGGGTATCGCCGAAGATCTCAGGCGACTTCATATATGCAAATATCATCTGATAGACAGAGTTGGCGGTGGTGGCCGTGTACCTCAGGTGATCACTTGCATCGTGGTAGCCCCCGCGGACGTCTATGGGCGTTCCGGCAAGGACCGGGTGATCCACTATCATACCGTCATGCTGGTGACATGAATCAGCAAGGAATGGATTATACCCGCAACGCTGCTGCCTTATGTAGTTCAGGATAAAGTCGGCAGTGCCGTCATAGACGCCCGCACCGATGCGGAATGTCTCTGACCGGGCGGAGCCATATAAAATATAGTATCCTCCTGGTGCCTTCAGCCCTGAGAAATCGAGCCGCGCAGCTGCTGCCATACCCCACAGTGCACCGTCATATGGATTGGCGGACCCCCTGAAGACTGGTCTGCCGGTAAGAGCATCATAAACTGTGAATGATTTTGGCGTACCCGGCTCGGTGGAGATATATACTGCCACCTTGACTGATGCGGGAAGATATCCCAGCTGGTTGATCCTTAACCATGAGTCGGCCCTTGCACCTCCCAGTGCAAGGATGGCCAGAAAAACTGTAAGGACGGCTCTTTTCATCTCAGTAAAGCTTTCTTATCTCAGCATCAACGAAATAATGACTGAGTATCTGCCTGTAGGTGTACCCGGCGGCACCCATCACAGCAGCGCCTATCTGGCACAGTCCCACGCCATGACCCCATCCGGCCCCATGAAGCACAAAAGAAACCCGGTCCTGCTCTTCAACCTTCTCCACCCGGAATGCAGAGCTGTAGAGGTGTGATTTTGAGAGAGCCTTTCTGATCTCCAGCTCCTTGCCCAGGATCATGCTCTTTCTGTCACCGGTGATCCTGAGCCTGAAGAGGCGGCCGGAGGTTCCCCGGTCAAGAGGCTCCAGGGATGTTATACATCCAAAGTCGATGCCCGTTCTCTCCCTGACAAGGTCACTCAGTTCATCCTGCCTGTAGGTTACCTTCCACCTGAAGAAATCATTGGTCTCCTGGTCATAATTGTTGAGTACCTGTGAGAGTATCTGCCTGTCTGAGGTGTTGCAGAAGGCATGATGGCTCGTTTTTATCCATTCAACAGCATTCGCCTCAACGGTCAGGTCGGTATCAGGCGTACCTGATCCTTCAGCAGCATCAATCACCTTGCGCAGGTAAGGATGGCTTACCGGCTCCCAGGTATTTTCGAACAGCTCGGTAGCGCCACCACAGCATTTTGAATAGCGGGCGTCACAGATGAAATCATTGTACATCAGCACTTCGCCCCGGGTATCACGTACTGCTTCCTCCACTGCCGCGGTTGAGGCTCTCGTTATGCCCTGGTAGCGCTGGCAGTGGTCATCAGCGCATACATCGAAATCCCTGTGATCCTCCCTGTCATACCACCTGGTGATCTCATCCTCCGTGACAAAGCTGGTACGGTACTTCTCACCCGCGTCACTCAATCGCAGGGTCTTGTCAATCTGGGCCAGCAACCAGCTCCTGGAGATGACAGCATGGGCACAGAGAAGCTCACGCGATGAGGTGGCGCTCATCTCCGAGGAGATGACGCTTACAAGGTACTCCTCCAGCGGCAGAATATTTATTGCAGTCACCTCGTCGCCACGCAAAATGAACTTAAGGTTCCCCCTGAAGGTCTGGTCCTCGTTACGTTGCCAGTGAAAATTCACTCCTATGGTCACTGCATGCAGGGTGAAGCTACAGCTCTCAAAGGCTGACGGGATGAGTATAACATCCTCTCCCGGCCTTATCACCTCAGCCTCATTCCTGAACAGCAGCACGCCTTTTTCCGCCACGGCAGTATACATGCCCGAGAGCTTCCTCCTGCCGTCTCCGGTAAGATAGTCGCCATGAAGGGTGAAGGTCAGTCCCTTTCCCGAGACAATGCCCACACTGATTTCGGGTTCGCCATTGTCAATCATAATAAATCTTTTGTGAGGGTAATCAGTTCCTCTTCTCCAAGGCATACCTCATCAAGGATGTTAAGTATGTCATATGCTGTGACCCTGTTGAAATCCTCCTGCCTGGGAGTGATAAACACGCCGCCGATATCCACTGAGGCAGGACTGAGCAAAATCCTGTTTTCGCCTTCGGCAAAGTAACATGCTGGTCTGTGGATCCTCCTTGGTATAATATGCACAGTCCATAGATCATCAGAGCAGTAAGCCAGTATGTTCAGCATGGGCTCGGGCCTGTCCGGCTGAGTAAGAGCGAACTGTTCGTGAAACCTGCTGAAAACATTTTCCAGGGCTTCGGGATCAGTTCCCTTAAGGGTCATTATGCCCCGGTCATAGTTTTTCCACAGCCACAGTTCCGTCTCCCCGGCCCTGGATACCAAATGGCACAGATCCGGGTTGGCGGAATCTCTCTCGATGGGAAGAAATCCCCTTTTGCCTGCCTGGAAATGCAGGTGGTCAGGGGCTGAAGCCCCGCACTGGGGGCCATTGTAAAAGAGAACAAATTCAGGAAGCGACTGCGCAAGGCGAAGCATGGTATCAAAACTGCCATCAATGCGTTGCGGTATATGTAACTGTGAAACAATGGTAAGGTGACGCGGAAAAATCGGGAACGGGTTGATAAGGATTATATAGTCTATCCCGTAGGGGACACCCTGCTGCTTCGGGGGCCTGTTCCTTTCACACAGAAAACAGGGCCTCGCTTCTATTGACCTGGCGTCAACCCTTGCCGCCGATGAGGTGATCCGTCCGGGATTGAACTGAACGGAGATTTCGTAGCCATGGAAGAAGATGGTGCGAACCAGAACACTTTCAAGCTGGTGATAGTTGTCACGCGCCAGCTTCCACTCCCTGAACTGGCTCTCAAACAGCTTATCAACCCTGTAAGTATAATCAATCATATAAACCTGTCAATGAATGCCTTTGTTCATCCTGATCCGTGCCATCAGCTCAATTGTGCGTATCCTGTCCTTGTACAGGTTGTGTGCATTGGCTTTTGCCACATCGAGCACGGCATCGGAGTTCTCATCCCACCTTCTGCACAGATAGAGTGGCTCATAGATGCGCCCTATCCGGTAATGACGACTGATAGCCAGCCCTGCCGCATAATCCTCTCCGTAACTGACATTGGGAACCCTTATCTGACGCAGGAGAGGCGTGTAAAAAGCCCTGGGAGCACCGAGTCCATTGATTCTCAGGGCATTGTTCCGTCCGTTATCCGGCGTCCATTCCCTGTGGTCTATCAATCCCGGGGGTATCTCGTCAAGATCAAAGTTCACCATCCTGTAGGAACCCACAACCATGGCACACTGTTGCTCATGAAAAGCATCAACTATCTTCGTGATAACACCATCATCAATATAGAGGTCATCACTGTCAAGCTGTATGGCAAACCGGCCGCACTGCTCACTGAAGAGAGCCTCATTCCAGCATCCTCCAATACCAAGATTCTTCCGTTCGGGAATGATATGCACAACCCGGCTGTCTGAATAGAATGATTTGATAATATCAGTGGTACCGTCAGTGGAGTAATTGTCAACGATTATCAGGTTAAAACTGTACTTTGTCTTCTGGCTCAGCACTGACCTGATAGCATCACCGATTGTCTTCACCCTGTTCTTTACGGGTATGACAACCGATGCATCAAACTCAAAGTTGCCATCATCGAAGGTCACCTCCCTGAAATCAGGAGCAAGCCATCCGTGGATACACCTGAGGTGATGAGTGCATGCTCTTTCCATCTCCACCTGCATAGCCCTGTTGCGGGGATCAACATAATCAAACTGCTTCTCTCCCGTCTTGCGGGTATCGGTCTCAACCTCCGTATATAGCATCTCCTGTATATGAACCAGGGGATATTTCTGAGAAACCTTCAGCCTCAGGTCATACAGGCCCGCATAGCTGTATTCCTGATCCATCCGGCTGCATGCATCCCTGAAAGCCGTTGTATCATAAAGTGTAACCGATCCGAAGTTGAAGTCGTCACGCAGGCTGCCCTGCTGATAATCTATAACAGGATGAGGTGCCAGGAGATCATTTTTCTTTTCGTGATAATCGGAATAGACCATCCCCGCACCGGTATCCTCACATATCTGCGTTAGCCTTGCAATTGCATGGCTGCCCATGTCAAGAGGAAAACCCTTGCTATAGATCAGGATATATGGAGTATCAGCCAGCGAGGCCATCCTTCGCATAGCGTCAGTAGATGAAAATCCGGCTGAGGTGATGTAACCGTCAATGCTCGCGGACGTGCCGCCATCACCGTCAGAGACAGTTTTCCCTGCCTCAGGCGATAGTTTATCAATATCTTCAGGGATAACTACATATATGCCCCCGACCAGACCGGAGAGTTTTAATGAGTCAGCTGTGGCTGCTACAGATCCGGTATCGGAAAAAGGCAAAAAACAGGTTACGGTTTTATCCATGTCATTTTTGTTTATTCAGCAGAAAGTCAAGGATCTGTCTCATCAGGACATCTCTTTCCGCCTGTGAGCTTATTGTCTCAAAGGGGAATCCCATTACAAAACTCCTCACATCGCCCCTGTACATCACGGCGGCAGAGGTATTGTTTTCAATATACCTGAATGCAGTAACCGATTGCCTGTCTGCCGGTTCGATGGCATCAGGGGCCTCGGCGGCGTAGATCTCATCACTGTTCCCGGCATTGAATTCAAAGGTGCCGCCAAAGGCCGGCAAGGCGAGGTCAGTGCCAGCTACTCCGCCCGTCCTGACGGCATGACCGGTGCGAGGGGTGAAATGCAGCGTCTCTTTTACAATGCCTGAGATACCTGTATCCGCTGCCATTACCAGGTCAGTTCCCACATAGGATCCTGACATGAAGACAGGCAATGCAGCATCATGCATCCTCATAAGCGCCTTGATGAAACCGGGGGTGTAGATGGCAAAGTCACTGCTGCCCTGATCAAAGGCTGAGGACGTCTTCTTCTCCTCACCAAACAGGAGGTCAACTGCACACCAGGGATTGAGATTGAACCCGTCACCGGTGAAAACCTCATCACTGACTGAGAAGAATGATTTTCCTGCAGCCATGACAGAATGGCCGTGTACTCGTGCGAAGTCAAAAGTGTTACCCGGAATGACCCGGCCTTCATCATCCGACCAGGATGCTCCCCACCCGGCATCGTCATCATCGGTCCATGGCGATCGGCGCTCAAAATCATACTGGTCGCCCGTACTGACAAAACTGTAATGGTCAGCCACCCCGCGGTCATCCCACCAGGCTACCCCCGCCATGCCGTCACGATCAAACCATGCAGGACCTGAGATACGGTCAAAACCGTTTACAATCAGCACTGTGCCATCTGCATCCGGATTTATTCCAACGGCAAGTTCCTCCGAAGGGAAGCTCTCGCCTCCGTCGTTTAAGGCAGTCACCCTGAAACTGTATATTGTATTGTATGCGGGCAGTTCAGTCACGAATGATGTGTCTGATACAGGTGTGCCGTTATCATAGCCGTCGTTGCCCTTACGCATGTACACCCTGTAGGATAGTGCATCAGCTGTTGACTCCAGCGGATCAGTAACCGGCTGCCACCTGAGCCTGACCTGTTTACCGTCAACAGGTTCAATGGCGAAATCGGATACAGGCAGGGGATGAACTACATAATCGTTGCCTGAGGCGTCTGCCAGGTAACGGAGCATCCCCTTGTAAACGGCACGACTGACGTGGAACCTGAATCTGGGATCAAAACCATAGCGCTGATCGGCAAGGTTCTGATGTGAGAGCAGCTCAAGCAGCATCGCAGGCACATCAGGTTTGCGGGCCTCATAGTATGATCTGTCCCACATGCCTCTGCGGGTCCATTCGGGGTTGAAGAGAACCCTTATGTCTTCAACTATCTGCGTCTGCACTATGTCAGTGAGATCCCTGCTGGCAAGCCTGTTGGTGCCGCCAGGGAACCTTCCGTCATTGGTGATGGTTGAATAGATGCCCAGGGTGCCTATGATTGAATCATCCGGAGTGACACCGGCATCAGTATGAAATGCGAAGGAGAGATCAATGGGTATGCCCATACCTGTCAGGCCCGTGCTGTCAGGCTTGCGTACCAGGTAATTAACCCATTCGGCTCGCGACATATAATCATCATTGTAGTCATTCCTCCCACGGTTTGGAGTGTAGACCAAGGTGTCCGGCATACCGGCATACTGAAGCCAGTACCTGGCAGCCTCCAGGAAACGGGGCTTGCCGCTCAGCTTCCATCTGTGCGTGAGAGCCGGCGCTGCCGTGTCACTGGCATGCTGCCGGTCGCCTGCGTTCAGGCTCCGTTGGTTTGAGATGACCCTGCCTGAAGGCCTGCGTGCAACGTTACCCATCCCTCCTCCAAAACGAACCGCATCAACCAGGGCCTCTGAACCATCAATTCCTGCAATGGTGACGGAACCCCTGCCAGCATCAGTGCCCCTGTCAAAAAGGAACGAACCCAGCCAGAGCCATGTGCCGCCTCCCGGCGACTGGTCAACAGTAAACTCCGTATCTCCCCCTGTGTGGGTGACACGGACTTTCACCTTACCATTGTAGCCGGCAATCCGGGGATATGATATGGTCACACCGTACCACCCCTGCTCAGGTATGTCCGGCACATAGAGAGCTGATCCACCGGTGATCCTGAGTGATGTGCCCATCATGAAAGGATTGTCGCCTGTGAAAAGGGTATCCCTGAAAAGAAATCCCCGGCCTGAACCGGTCACCATGGCAGGTTCCTGCAGCGTGAATGCAGAGGCCCCGGTGGAACGGTCATTGTCAACAATCACCTCGTTCACCTGCAGGTCACGCTCCCGGGGCAGAAACACCGTGGCGCCTGAATTTTCAAGCATCGGTGCCAGGTAAGGAACAACATATGCCATCACAGACAGATCCTCAACGCTGCCAAACAGCTTGGCCCGCTGCCACTCCCATCTGTCAAGCGGCTGGTCAAAATAGTACCCGTGACTGTGCCATAGAGCAATATACCTGCTGTCAAGCCCCTTGCTGAATGATTCCGAGCCTGTTCTGTTCACCAGTACAGGTCTCTCATCGACCACCGGCATGATCCGTGCGGCATCCTCCGGCAGATCATGTCTGAAATAGTTCGGGATCAGACTCTCAAGACTGAATCCGTTACTGTACATATTTACAGTATACCCGGCAAACTTCTTCCCTAGATTGTTTCTTAAAGAGTTAACAAGAAGGGCATGGGTATCCTCCCTTATCGGATTATATGACGATGTTACAGGGAAATATACATTTACTTCCCTCTCCTTTTCATCAACCTTTATTGAATCTATCCGGAACTGTTCGGGCACAGTACTACCAATGACGGGGCTTGTCCATCTCTCCAGCCTCGTGTCAGCCATGCGCTGCGCCCTGCCCGGCTTCTGTGATGATGCAGGCTGACCGGCTATTATCATCATGGTTGCAACTATCAGTAAATAAAGGGGATGTGATATTCGCATTTCCGAAATGATTTTGCTGAATATACTAATAATGACTCAAAAGTAGAAAGTTTTTTAAAATATGTCATACATCTGACAAAAAACTGATTATTTCAATTTAATTATTTACATTTGTTATGGCTTAGTAGTCATAAGGGAGTCGCCACCAGCGAATATTTCTTATAACCTATTGATCAAAAGATAATAAGTCATTTTTCAACGCAGATGATACTTATTGCTGACAGTGGCTCGACGAAGACCGAGTGGAGAGCGGTAGATGGCGGCAAGGCGGGGAAGTCATACATCTCCTCAGGCATAAATCCTTTTTTTGTAACCGGTGATGAGATAGTATCACTTCTTGGCAAAGAGATGCCGGAGATGAAGGACAGTCGGGTCAGCCGGATTTTTTTCTATGGTACCGGAGTGAGCAACGCCTCCAAGGCTGAGATAGTCAGGGGGGCTCTTTCCGCCTTTTTCCGGACTGATGACCTCTTTATAGGCAGCGACCTGCTGGGGGCTGCAAGGTCACTCTGTCAGGGCGAGCCGGGCATAGCGTGCATAATAGGCACGGGATCAAACTCCTGTTATTATGACGGTAAGAACATAGTATCAAACGTGTCGCCTTTGGGGTATATCCTTGGCGACGAGGGCGGAGGAGCAGTAATTGGAAGGAAGCTGTTGGCCGGTGTGCTGAAGAAGCAGCTTCCGGGAATAGTGATTGAGAATTTTTTCAAGACCTATTCATACACCCCTGCCGAAATTCTTGACAATGTATATAACATGCCTTTCCCGAACCGGTTCCTGGGACAGTTCACAAGGTTCATCTCAGATAATATCCATGTGCCTGAACTGCAGGAGATGATCACTTCGAGCTTTGACGAGTTCATCACCCGCAATGTGCTCTCCTACCCCGAGGCAAGAAAGTATCCGGTTCATTTCACGGGCAGTATCGCATATCATTTCAGACCATTCCTTGAAGAGCTGCTGCATAAATACAGGCTGCAGCCGGGGATATTCACCCTCACCCCGATGGAGAACCTTGTGCGGTATCATATTCAAAATCCAGACATTTAACGGAATGAGCAAACAGGCTTATACAAAGCATGACATTAGCATAACAGAATTGCCTTCCAATTTTGAAGATCTTGACAAAATGTCTGTCAATGAGTTGCTGACCAATATCAATCATGAGGATGCGAAGGTGCATATTGCGGTCAGAAAAGCCATACCCCAGGTAGAGACCCTCATCAACCAGATCCTGGTCAGGATGCAGAAGGGAGGAAGACTCTTTTACCTCGGGGCTGGAACAAGCGGCAGGCTGGGAGTGCTCGATGCTTCCGAGATACCTCCCACATTTGGTGTCCCGGATACTGTGGTCATTGGCCTTATCGCCGGAGGCGAAACGGCACTGCGCAAGGCTGTGGAATCGGCAGAAGATGATACCACCAAGGCATGGAGCGAGCTGGAGATATTCAATATCAACACCAAAGACTCGGTTATAGGCATAGCTGCCTCAGGCACAACTCCTTATGTCATCGGCGGATTGCAGAAAGCAAGGGAAAACGGCATCCTGACAGGATGCATCACCTGTAACCCCAAAGGACCAATTGTGCAGGCTGCCGAGTACCCGATAATTGTAGTGGTGGGCCCTGAGTTCGTTACCGGCAGCAGCAGGCTGAAAGCAGGAACAGCCCAGAAGATGGTCCTCAATATGATCACCACTACCTTAATGATCAAAATGGGACGGGTGAAGGGGAACAAGATGGTTAATATGCAGCTGACAAACAAGAAGCTGATAGAGCGGGGCACCAGGATGATTGTTGAGGAGCTGAACATCCAGAGAGAAGCTGCACGCATACTGCTGATAGAGCAGGGCTCGGTAAAGAAAGCCCTGGAATTCTACAGGGACAATTATAAATAACATCATACATCATAGTTAATAACTACCATGATCTGAAATAAAACGCCCGCCATGACAAACGATGTCTTCAGTAAAATAGGCTCAGGACTCACTCTCAGCCAGAAAATTGAGAGAAGGATAGAGGAAGCTATCAGGCAGAAAAAACTGTTGCCCGGCTCCAAGCTCCCCACCGAGAAAGAACTCTGTGCCCAGTTCGCTGTCAGTCGAACTGCCCTCAGGGAAGCCCTCAGACGCCTCAGCGCCCGTGGACTGATAGACATCCGCAAGGGTAGCGGGATGTATATCTCCGAACTGAAGATAGAAGATGCCATCAACTCACTCCATCTCTTCTATGACCTGCGTTTCAACTCTGATCTCATACTGCAGATAATAGAGGTACGCCGCATCTTTGAGCCTGAGGTGGCACGACTGGCGGCACGCAACCGCACTGATGAGGATATACGGACACTGCAAAAAAACCAGCATGACCTGGAGAAATGCAATCCTGACAATACCCAGCTGGAGGTTGATCTTATAAACCGCTTCCACATGAACCTCTCAAAAGCTACCGGAAACCCCATTGTAATAATAAGCCTCGAACCGGTTTACTCACTTCTCCCGCGCATGAGGAATCTCATTTATGGCAATATAGAAGGAGAAAAGGATTATACAATGAAATACCAGAGCGAACTACTTGAAGCCCTGAGAGATAAAGACAGCCAGAAGGCCTACGAGGTTTCCGTGAAACTCATGGAGCGCAATATGGAGATCTATAAGAAATACTTCAAGGCTACCTGAGCCTCCTTCCCCAAATTTGCATGCCCAGCAGGATAAAACTTACCGCACTCCTTCTCCTGTTGACCTGCCGTGGAACGTCAGTCCAGGGACAGGAACCACAGGTCGTCGGGATACACCAGGCTGAGAGCGAATACTATTCCAGGGTGTACCGTAACCTCATTCCCCCGGGAGAAATCTCCCCGGAGAAGCCGGTGATGCTCAAGAGCAGGAAAGACGGCGAAACTGATTTCATGGTTTACGGATGGCATCCCTACTGGGCAAATTCAACAGCATATATTTACTATGACTATGATGTGTTGACCCATATAGCTCATTTCAGCTATGAGGTTGACACTGCCACAGGCTCTTATACCACCATCAGGGGATGGGACACCACACCGCTGATAAGCTACGCCCACCAGAGGGGAGTGAAGGTGATGCTCACCGTCACTAACTTCGGATCAGAGCGAAATACAAAGATCCTGACTGACACCGTAAAGCAGTGGACCCTTATCAATACCGTGACCTCACTGCTGAAGTCGCGCATCGGCGACGGCGTCAACTTCGACTTTGAGATTGTGCCTGCCTCAATGAAGTCGAATATGGTGGACTTCTGCAGGCGTGCCGTCAGGGGAATAAAGAAAGAGCTGCCCCAGGCTGAGATCTCACTGGCCACCCCGGCAGTCAACTGGTCTGACGGGTGGGATCTGCAGGCACTGGCAGACATATGTGACTATCTTATCATGATGGGGTATAACTATTACTGGAGTGGCTCAGCAACAGCCGGCCCCGTTGCACCCCTGGCAGGAGAAACCTATAACATCACCCGCAGCATCCGTGAGGATTATCTTGATGAAGGGGTGCCGGAATCCAGGCTTCTGCTCGGTATGCCATGGTACGGGTATGACTGGCCGGTGACAGGCAGTGCAAGAAAGGCCGTAACCACCGGTACGGGCACATCCCGGACATATATCTCAACAATTAACCTGGTTGCCAGCCACGGGAAGACCTTTGACAGCCAGACAAGCGTCCCGTGGATGAGTTACCAGAGCGGCACCCAATGGAGACAGATGTGGTTTGAGGACAGCCTGAGCCTGCTGCTGAAGGCCAACCACGCCAAAACGGGCAACCTGGCCGGCGTAGGTATATGGGCTCTCAGCTATGAGGCTGGCAGACCTGAACTGTGGAACGGATTAAAGGCAGTGATCACAGGAACAGTGTCATCGGATGATAATCCGGCTATGCCCGGATCAGGAGGAAGTGAAATCCTTAGCATAATTCCAAACCCGGTAAGGGAGAAGGCACTGGTAAGCTGTTACATCTCACGGCCCTGCATAATGAGCCTTGCGATCTATGACACGGGCGGAAGACTTGTGGAGGTGACAGATCAGGGCTCCCTTCCGCCGGGAATAATGACATCAACAATAGATACGGAAAAGCTGGCTCCCGGTATCTACTTCTGCGTACTGACCACCGGCCAAAGCAGATCTGTACGGAAATTTACAGTTACCGGAAATTAAACAACCCAACATTATGAAGAGAACAGTACTGGCCATAATTCTGGCCATCAGCTTGCAGTCAGTGAGCGGACAGATACAGCAACAGGCAACCAGTGAGCAGATGCAGCAGGCAGTTGAGAGGATAAGCTCGGAGTACGACATGATGGGACTCTCGGTGATTGCCGTATGCGAAGGGAAGATAGCCGGTGAATGGTATGCCGGGCTGAGGGATTACAACCGGGACCTGCCGGTCAATGAAAACACCAAATACCGTATCGCCTCTATCTCCAAGTTCGTCATGACCACGGCAATGATGAAGCTGTGTGATCAGAGGAGGCTCAACCTCAACGAGGATGTGAGCAACTATCTTGGCTTTACCCTGAGAAATCCCAACCATCCGGAGACACCCGTCACCGTCAGGATGCTCCTGCTTCACACCGGCTCAATAAATGAAGGCGCCGGTTACGACAATTTCCTGATAGACACATACAACATGGTAGGTGAGCCTCCCTCCTTCAGCGAACTGCTGGTCCCGGGAGGAAGATACTATACGGATGACATGTGGCTAAAAGAGGGTCCTGGGGAATACTACACATATTGCAATGCCAATTTCGGGCTGGCCGCGACAATCATTGAAAGGATAACCGATCAGAGGTTCGAGGCATTCATACAGGAGAACCTATTTATCCCCCTGAAGATAACCGGCTCCTACATATCCGAGGGTGTTGCTGACATAAATAACCTGGCAGCAATATACCGCAAGGAGGACGGCCTGTGGACTGCCCAGACTGATAACTACAAAGGAGTCATGTCGTCGCCCCGTGATTTTTCCGGGTATGTAACAGGAACCAACGCGGCAGTCTTTTCGCCGCAGGGCGGACTGAGAATCTCCGCCGCAGAACTGGCACGGATTATGATACTTCATATGAACAAAGGAAAATATAACGGTGAACGTATTATTTCAAAAAAGAGTATCAGGCTGATGCACAGGGCACAATTCATTAGCACCGGCACCAACAGTGATAATGAGGGAGTGCGTGTCGGCAACCGCGGTCTGAGTGTGCAGATACTGCCCGAATCAGCCTCCGGCACCATCCTCCCGAAAGACTCCCATTTCCTGGGGCACTCGGGATCGGCGTACGGGCTGTTCTCCGGCTTCTACTTCGATCCGAAAGGAAAATATGGCTTCATTTTTATTACAAACGGAATGGGCAAAGCTCCGGAGAAGGGCTCTTCGGGCTCTTTCTATAACTTCGAGGAGGCCCTGATCAAGGCCCTGCAGGATAACTCTGCAATGCCGTGCAAATAAATGTAGGAATTCCTGTATAAAATATTTAGCTTTCGGTTTGCTGACCATAAGTCAGCGAATTGTAAACCCATAGAATAATGAATACTTCTCCTTATCTAGTTCCCCGCATAATGTACAGAATATTAATAATTTGCCTGATTATGACAGCATCCTGCTCTTCTCCTGAAAAACTACTGAAAAGCGATAAAGGTGACCGGATCTTTTTCGGCAGCAAGGGCGGATTCACAAATATGAGTATCGATTTCGTGCTATTCGAAAACGGAAGTATTTGCAGGCTGAAAAATGACATCGTTATAAAAACAGGAAAGATCAGCAAGGAAGAGGTAAGGGAAATTGAAGCAACCCTTGAAGAAATAAACTTCATGTCGTTGAACACAGACGAACCGGGGAACATGACCTATTATGTAAGTTTTGTCCGGGGCGACTCCCGTAACGCGGCACAGTGGTCAGACCACGACAGTAATCCTCAGCTTAGGGAGCTTTATGTCAGACTAATGAACCTGGTAAAAGAATAATAATGAGCAAATACCTGATATTACTGCTTCTGGTTTTGCCGGCACTGGCAGCCAGCGGGCAGGCTAACGAATTCAAAACAAAGGAAAAAAAAAACGGAATACCGGTAATAGATATGCCGGTTGCACACCTGCAGCCAGTCTCTTCGGGCAGGACGGCTGCCCCTTCAACAACTCACCAGGTTAAGACCCTCGTGCAACCTGTGTTATCCAGTAGCAAAGAGCGGGCTACAAAGGTAATCAGGCATAAAGGACGCACAGTTTTTATTGAGAAAGAGAGCGCGGAGACAAAGGCTGCGCCGGAGGAGAGGCTATACAGGTTTCTGGATGAGACAAAAGCCTGGTCTGGCATCAATGATCCCAGGGAGTCATTCAAGATAGCAGACATCAGGACAGACGGGCTGGGTATAACACATATCCGTACCGTTCAACAGTTCAGGGGAGTGGATATCTACGGCGCTGAGGCAACCATTCATCTCGATGGCACCAGGGAGCGGTTCACAGGTGACTTTCACAGGCCTGACAGGAACACCAGGACCACCCCTTCAGTGAGTGCCGCCACCGCAATCCGGAAGGTGGTGGGTGATGTCAGCGTGGAGAGCGTTTACAGGCAGCTCTCCCAAAAAGAGCAGGATATACTTGATTATTCGGCCCCCTCAACTTCACTTGTGCTTTATTCAACCGGTGAGGATAATTACAGGCTGGCATGGGCCGTAACAATAAGACCAAACTTTATTGAGGAGTGGAAATACTTCATTGATGCCGCCAACGGTGAGATCATACATAAGTTCAATAACACATGCTCTGACGGGCCTGTGACAGCCCAGGCATATGACCTTAATAATGTGCTTCAGACAATCAGCACATACCTGGAGTCAGGCATCTATTACCTTATAAATATTTCTGAATATATGTTCAACGGGGCCACTGACGAGGGAGCTATCCTGACCCTTGACGCCAATAACACCTCCACATCTGACCTGGACTACAGCTATGTTGCTTCGTCAGACAACACATGGTCTCAGAAAAACGCGGTCTCTGCACATAACCATGCTACACTGGCTTACAGGTATCTATGGAATACTTTCGGCCGCAACTCAATTAACGGACGTGGAGGAAACATCATCTCTTTCGTAAATGTGGCTGAGGATGACGGCACCTCCATGGAAAATGCATTCTGGAATGGTAAGGCTGTCTTCTACGGCAACGGCGGCAGCAGCTTCTACTCACTTGCGGGGGCACTTGATGTGGCCGCCCACGAACTGGGGCACGGCGTGGTATCAAATACCGCGAACCTTGAATATTACGGACAGTCAGGCGCCATTAACGAATCGTACGCCGATATCTTCGGCTCAATGGTCGACAGGGATGACTGGCGCATAGGCGAAGACATAACCAGAACCTCATACTCCCCGTCGGGAGCACTGAGAGATATGGCTGACCCTCACAACGGGGGCACATCTCTGAGTCAGCCATACTGGCAACCAAAAAGTGTTTCCGAGATGTACACCGGCAGCCAGGATAACGGCGGGGTGCACATAAACAGCAGCATTGGAAACCATGCCTATTATCTCTATGCCACAGCCGTGACGAAGGAAAAAGCTGAGCAGGTCTTCTACAAGGCACTGACCGATTACCTTACAATGACCTCAAAGTTCATCGATTTCAGGATCGCTGTGGTCCAGGCAGCAACAGACCTGTTCGGGGCATCATCAACCGAAGTCGCGAAGGCTGAAGAGGCATTTACTGCCGTCGGCATCCAACAGGAGGAACAGGTCGAAAAAATACAGGATTATGCTGTAAATGCAGGAGAGGAGTTCCTCCTGAACTATAACACCAGTTCATCTTATGCGGGAACATTATACAGGACATCGGGTACGAATGACGCTTCCCTGACCTTAACGGAAATGAAAGGCAAGGTCAGTGTGACTGATGACGGTTCACTTGCAGTATTTGTATCCACCGACAGCAAGCTGAGAGGACTATCGCCTGATAATGTGTCCGATCCGGATGAATTCATTGTTTCGAATCAGGAGGTATGGGATAATGTTGCTATCTCAAAAGACGGAAACAGAATAGCAGCAATAAGCATCTACATTGACACGGCAATATATCTCTTTGACTTCGGGGGAGCAGTGGTGCGTGACACTGTCTTCAAACTATACAATCCCACAACAAGTCATTATAACACTACCGCCGGCGGCGTACTTTATGCCGATGCCATTGAATTCGACATTACCGGCCAGTACCTTATATATGACTCCTATAACGAACTTACCTCTTCCACCGGTGAAGACATCGGATACTGGGATATCGGGATTATTAATGTATGGAACAACAATCAGAATGACTGGGGTGACGGCTCCATTTCCAAATTGTACGGTTCCCTTCCTGAGGATATCAGTATAGGCAATCCGGTCTTCTCAAAAAACTCACCCTGGATCATCGCATTCGATTATATTGATGCAGCTAATGGTGAATATGCCATACTGGGTGCTGATCTTAACGCCGGGCAGGATAAGCTCATAACCATGAACAATACCCTCGGGTATCCCTCCTTCTCTAAGAATGATGATAAAATTGCCTTCACCAAGACAGACGGACTTGCCGAAAGCATATATTCCATCGGGCTGGACGCTAATAAAATATCTCCCGTTGGAACTGCATCACGGATGATAGCGGATGCCAAATGGCCCGTTTTCTTTGCCACCGGTGCCAGGGACCTGGCACTGCCGCCCGTGGCAGACTTCACTGTTGACATCAAGACCGGAAATGCGCCTCTGCAAGTGAAATTCTTTGACCTTTCTGCCAATCAGCCCTCCTCGTGGGCGTGGACTTTTGAAGGAGGAACGCCTGCATCTTCAACTGAACAGAATCCTGTCATCAGTTATAATACCCCTGGCACATTCAAAGTCTCCCTTGCTGCTACCAATAACCAGGGCAGCAACACCAACACCAGGAATGGCTACATCATCATATCGGCAGCCTCAGCGGTTGCGGAGACCGGACAGGATGCAATAATGATCTACCCCAATCCTGTCAGTGACATCCTCCATATTATCAGCGAAACAGATTTCTCAGCCAGGCTCTTTGACCTTAATGGCCGGCTGGTTTGTAACCGGACAAATGAGCTTTTCATAGATATGGCTCCTATGGAACGAGGCGTATACCTGCTTGAAATAACCGCTGGCGGGGAGACTACCAGACATAAAATTATCAGAGAATGAATTACGGAGAAATAATGAATGCTGAACTTATAACAGCTGTAGCCATAGGTATCGGACTGGCTGCCAGCGCCGGCTTCAGGGTGTTTGTACCGATGCTTGTAGCTGCAATAGCAGCCAAAACCGGCGTGCTTCCACTCAACGAAAGCTTCCTGTGGCTCTCATCATGGACCGCCATAGCCATCCTTGGTACGGCAACGGTGGTGGAGATACTGGCCT
>JAAZAP010000238.1 GCA_012514255.1 Bacteroidales bacterium
ATAAGGTGTTTTCTATTTGAAAATTAAAATGTTTTTCATTCTCTAATGGTGGCAAGCCTAGATAACTTCCTAATCCAACTCCGATTTTAAGTTTCTCAGTATAAAAGTAATTTAGCCCAATGTTAAAACCTTGGTAATATCCATACCCAATTTTTGTCTCAGAAATGTTATTATTCTCTTGTCCAAATACAGAATATGAAATGAGAAGAAAAAATGAAATCGAAACCTTAATTTGCTTTTTCATATTTATTTAAGTCGATTTGTATCTTGGCTATTTTATCAATTAAGAATAAATTTCGATGTTATAGTCGTAGCCAATAATTTGCCCTAACACAGATATATGTTGACGAAAAGTAAATAATACTTACCGGCAATGCCTTTTATGTCTCCAACCGCCGGGAAGCATGACTGCGAAAGCCTTCATTACTCCGGTCTGCTTAATGCACGGCCCCGTCAGTCCCATTGTTATCCCCCCCTCAACAACAGCTCCTGCCAACAAACCCGGTAAACAAAGAGACAAACAGTCTGATTCTCATTCGAAGTTAAACAATTGAACTGGAACATACTTTTCTTGCAAACATTTTTTGTTCACCCCCACACAATCTCCGGTTGATTGAACTCTGACTGCCCCTGTAACCCGGAGATTTAACTATATTTGAGTGACTGAAACACTCAATATGCCTGCTTAATAACTCATCACTCAATAACCAGATGGCAATGAAATACGAAGATTTCCTCGTCCAGACTCTCGGCAAGTGCAATGTGATCTCTCCTCTGAGACAGAACCGCAAACCCGGCAGCCCGGTGTATAAGTTCGTCAGTGATGATGAAAGAGTACTCTACGACGTCTCCCTGGAGAGCTTCAATAAATACAGCCAGAATGGCCAGGCACCCATATCTTTCGAGAAGGCCGGACCCAAGGAGATGATCTTCTTTGAACCGGCAAAAACGAAGGTGGGCATTGTGACCTGCGGAGGTCTCTGCCCGGGACTCAACAACGTCATACGCAGCCTCTTTAACCAGTTATGGTACAGGTATGGAGTGTCAAGGATAGTGGGCATCAGGTACGGCTACGAGGGACTCATCTGCGATTATAATCACCCGGTCATCGAACTCACACCCCAGATGGTGAACTATATCCACCTTACCGGTGGAACCATTCTCGGGAGTTCACGCGGGCACCAGGATGTCAGCAAGATGGTTGACACAATAGAGATAATGAACCTGAATATCCTCTTCTGCATTGGAGGCGACGGCACACTGCGCGGCGCACATGCCATCCACGAGGAAATTAGGAAAAGGAATCTGAAGATTGCGGTGGCCGGCATCCCGAAAACAATTGACAATGATATAGACCTGATACAGAAATCGTTCGGATTTGAGACTGCCTTCTCCATTGCCAATGATGTCATCAGACATGCTCATAACGAAGCTGCCGGCGCCTATAACGGTATTGCACTGGTCAAACTGATGGGGCGCGAGTCGGGCTTTATAGCAGCCAGCGCAGCACTGGCTATCCAAGAGGTCAACTTCGTGCTGGTACCGGAGCTGCCTTTTGACCTGGACGGTCCCATGGGATTCCTGAGCGTGCTGCGCCGACGGCTGGAGGAGAGACACCATGCCGTAGTGGTGGTGGCCGAAGGAGCGGGACAGGACCTGTTCGAGAAGGAGAACAGGGAGAAGGATGCGTCGGGGAATCTAAAGCTGATGGACATAGGCGTCTTCCTGAAGCAGAAGATCAGGGAGGAGTTCACTGCAGCCGGCTTCCCCCATTCAATAAAGTACATTGACCCGAGCTATATCATCCGCAGCGCCCCTGCCATTGCCAACGACAGCAAGTTCTGCAGCCTGCTGGCACAGAATGCCGTGCATGCCGCCATGGCAGGAAAGACTGATTTCGTGGCAGGATTCTGGAATGACCGGTTTACACTTATGCCCATACCTGTGACTGTGGCAAAACGCAAGAAAATTGATATCAAAGGTGAGCTGTGGTGGAACGTGCTCGAGGCTACTGGCCAGCCGCTCAGCATGAAGAACAGCTGATTCGTCTGCAATGAAACTGCCTGCCAGAAGCGGTCTGTGGAAAAGCTCCCGAAAAATCTGAACGGGAAAAGCGGTGCGGGCAGAAGCTGGCAGGTGGAACCTGACTGGCCGGCATATTAGCTGCCTTTTCCGGCCCATCACCCTATGCTCCCGGCCTTGCCACGTCTTCCCCGGACAATCTCCCGCTTCCCCAAACAATTCCTCCCTTCCCCAGCCATTCCCCCTCATCTCCGGACATTTCCCCTCTTCCCCGGCCTCACTGATCATTCATAGTGTACTCGTGGTCTCCGTTATCCAGCCTCTCCGTGATGAGCTGCTCCCTTTTGCGCTCGGCCCGCGGAACGGTGGTCCTCTCTCCTATCTGCTGCCTCCACATAGCATAATAGAGTCCCTTCCTCTCCAGCAGGACATCATGCGTCCCCTCCTCAATAATCTTACCCTTCTCAAGCACATAGATACGGTCAGCATGCATGATTGTAGAAAGCCGGTGGGCTATCATGAGCGTTATCTGCTGCTTCCCGGCAGAGACCTCGCGCAGGGTGCCGGTGATCTCTTCCTCGGTGATTGAGTCAAGCGCCGAGGTTGCTTCGTCAAAGATGAGAATCCTCGGATTGCGGATCAGCGCCCTGGCAATAGCCAGTCGCTGCTTCTCACCTCCCGAGACCATCTTTCCTCCCTCACCAAGAAGCGTATCAAGGCCGTTCGGGGAGCTCTCAACAAGCTTAATGGCAGAAGCTCTCTGCAGGGCATCATAGATCTCTTCATCAGTGGCGTCCGCCTTGACAAACTGGAGATTCTCACGAATGGTGCCCGAAAAGAGCTGCGTGTCCTGGGTCACAAACCCCAGCTGCCGGCGCATCTGGTTGAACCTGATATCTTTAGCCGGTACATCATCATAATAGATCGTCCCCTGTGTCGGCGTGTACAATCCCACCAGGAGCTTCACCAGGGTTGACTTGCCACAACCTGATGGTCCCACAAAGGCTATCGAGTCGCCCCTGACAGCCCTGAAGGAGAGATTCTCAATGGCATCAGTCTCAGCCTTTTTATACCGGAATGTAACTTTGTCGAAGCAAAGTTTTTCGATATCGCCGATCTCCACCGGTTCCTCGGGCCGGTATTCCGGCTCCTTCTGCATCAGCTCATTGAAAATCTCCAGGGAGGCCTCGGCTTCGCGGTATGCGAGAATAATACTTCCCAGGTCCTGAAGGGGAAAGAGAATACGGGTGGAGATAAACTGCATGGTGATCAGTTCACCCGTGGTAAGCAGGTTGCGAAAGATCAGCCACAGGAG
>JAAZAP010000239.1 GCA_012514255.1 Bacteroidales bacterium
GTTGGCAATGGTCACAAAATCAGCCCCATAGAGGATGAACATTGCAGCTATAAAGATAGACTCAGCCACCCCTCCCTTCTGGTTCTCCGTTGTCTGGAAGCTCTCGTCGGGATTAGAGGAGAAGCAGTTGAGATTGAGGCAGTCATTCCAGTCGGCCCGCCCTATCAGCGGCAGTCCGTGAGGTCCGAGGTTATTCACCACGTGCATGAATGAGCGGCGGAGGTGCTCGAACAGGCTGGCCGCATCATTAGGGTCATTGTTGAATGGCACCGTCTCGTCAAGGATTGACCAGTCACCCGTCTCCTTGAGGTATGTTGCCACCCCGAAGATGAGCCACAGCGGGTCATCATTGAAGTTGCCGCCTATCTCCGCGTTACCTCTTTTTGTAAGCGGTTGGTACTGGTGGTATGCGCTTCCGTCAGGCAGCTGGGTGGAGGCTATGTCAATTATCCTCTCGCGCGCCTGCGGCGCGATCATCTGAACGTACCCCGCAAGATCCTGATTGGAGTCACGGAACCCCATCCCCCGCCCGATGCCTGATTCGAAATAGGAGGCGCTGCGAGAGAAGTTGTAAGTAGCCATGCATTGATACGGGTTCCAGATATTGATCATTCGCTCAAGGCGCGGATCAGGATGGGTCAGTGTCATCACTGACAGATGGTTGTCCCAGTGTTTTCTCAGCTCCGCGAAGGCAGCATCAACCTTTGTAACAATATCATACCTGGCCATCATGGCCCTGGCCCTCGTCTTGTTGATCACCTTAGGGGTGATGAATTTCTCTTCGTCCGGGTTTTCTATATAGCCAAGGACGAAGATGATATCCTTCGTCTCTCCCGGTTGCAGGTCTGTCACAAGACAGTGTGAGGCTACTGGTGACCAGCCGTGGGCAATACTGTTCTGCGGCCGGCCGGCAAAGACCGTATCCGGATGGTCAAAGCCGTTGTAGGGGCCAAGGAACGTCTCCCTGTCAGTATCAAATCCGACTGCGGGCTGGTTGACCGAGTGGAATGCATAGTGGTTTCTGCGTTCCCGGTATTCGGTTTTGTGATAGATGACCCCCTCTTCCACTTCTACCTCACCGGTGGAGAAGTTACGCTGGAAGTTGGTCTGGTCATCCAGGGCATTCCACAGGCACCACTCCACGAAGGAGAAGAGGCGGATGCGCTTATGCATCCTGCTGTTGTTGCGGAGGGTGACACGTTGAACCTCGCAGGTATCACCCACAGGCACGAAGAACAGGAGGTCCGCTCTCAGACCGTTCTTCTCCGCCCCTATACGCGTATAGCCCATACCGTGACGGCATGAGTAGTCTTCAATGTCAGCCTTAACAGGCTTCCATCCGGGCGACCATACCGAACCGTTATCATTAATATAGAAATATTTTCCCCCGTCGTCCGCCGGCACGTTGTTGTACCGGTAGCGGGTGATCCTCCGGAGCCGGGCATCACGGTAGAAGCTGTAGCCTCCTGCCGTGTTGGAGACTATTGAAAAGAAATCCCTGTTGCCCAGGTAGTTTATCCATGGCCACGGGGTTCTGTAATCTGTTATTACATACTCTCTCGAGGAGTCATCGAAGTATCCGTATTTCATTGTCAGGTCAGTTTTGAGTTCATTCAGTCAATCGGGCCCGGCTGTACAGGTAACTTTTCGCTGGTTGCCGGATCATGTCAGTCTTTGAGTTTATCCCACCAGGTATACTTAAGGATGACCGTGGTGACTATCATTACTGCCACAGCCACGTAAAACTGTTTCCATTCCCTTATTACAAGGAAGACAGGGAATGCCATCAGTGAGAGCTGCCAGACGATGCCCACCACGATGTTGAACATATCGCGCCAGAAATCGCGGTTCGGCATGAAGGACGGATCCTCAGCCATAACCATTCTCTCCACCGGTTTCCAGAAACCCCACGGGCGCACCTGCCTGTAGAATTTTTTCAGTGTCTTGTCATCTTCCCTTTTTGTCAGGAGTGATCCGAGGATACTGCCAATAAGAGAGATGAGGAAGATGACAGGGAAGGCGTTCATGCTGAAGTTTTCTGTCAGGGGCCAGTTCTGAAGCATGTCAAGGTTCAGAGCGGGCAGCAGGAGTGCAGCCGCGATGCCTGAGAGCATACCCCAGAAGTAGCCGTAACCATTGAATCTCCACCAATACCATTTAAGGAAGTTGGGGGCGGTATATCCACCCCACAGTGCGGCGGTGAGCCAGAGCACCACGTCATTGATGGATGTGACCAGGAAGCCTACCGCTATGCCAATCACCACTATCAGCAGTGAGGCGGCGTAGCTCATACGCACGTAGGTCTTCTCACTTGCATGAGGGTTGATGTACCTTTTGTAGATATCATTTACCAGGTAAGCCGGGGCAGCGTTCACCGTGGCAGCGAAGTTGCTCATGAAGGCGGCTATCAGGCCTGCCAGCAGGAACCCCAGCAGCCCCACGGGCACATAGGTTGCCAGTACCTCAGGGAGGATGCTTTCGAAGTCGGGATCGGTGAGAGAGCCGGTGTAGAGCTTATCAAAGTTCACCAGGGCGAGGATGGTCAGTCCGGCTACCATGAAGTATCGTGTGGGGTTGAGCACAACACTCACCAGTGAGCTCATCTTCGAGGCTTCCTTAGGGTTTTTGGTTGCAAGGATGCGCTGCATGTCATAGTTGGGTGCCGGACCGGCAGCTGAGACGAGGATGCCCTTGAAGAGCATCATCACAAAGAAGAGTCCGAAGAGCTCATAACCGTCAGTCTTTATCCAGTCGTTGAATGAATGCAGCTTCGGCGAAGCCGCAGAAGAGATGGCATGCCAGTCGAGCCCTGTTGTCCGGCCGA
>JAAZAP010000240.1 GCA_012514255.1 Bacteroidales bacterium
CCCCACGGGTCCTTGCCTACACCACCGAACTCCACATCCAGCTTAACAGGCTTCGTAACATCTTTTATTGTCAGATCTCCTGTGAGCTGCCAGTTGTCATCATCAGTCTTCTCCAGCTTCGATGACACAAAACTCATAACCGGGAAATTATCTGCATCAAAAAAGTCAGCGCTGCGAAGATGAGCGTCTCGCTGCTCAGCATTTGTAAAGATTGAGGCCGTAGCTGCTTCAAACCTGATACGTGCGGTTGAGAAATCTTCTCCTTCCGTCTCAACCTCAGAGCTGAACTCTTTAAAGCTGCCTGTAACAGTGGTGATCATCATATGCTTGACCTTGAACTGTATCTCACTGTGCGCGGGATCTATAATCCATTTCGTTGTTTTCATATAATTAT
This sequence comes from Bacteroidales bacterium, assembly GCA_012514255.1. The sequence goes on from JAAZAP010000240.1 coordinate 395, forward strand.
TTGTTGTATTGTTTAACATCTGTTCTTAATGAAAACATAACAACAAGCAACGCCGTTTGTTCAATGCAGAGTGCACAAAACAAATTGTGGATTATCTATATGACTGATTATCAGGCTGCAAATGTATCGTTGCATACCATGGGTGGATGCGGGGGGGATGGAGGGATGGTACATACCTGATCTACAATTCTTTATGGCCTACGGCCATGATCAACAATTGAACATCGCACATTGGCAATTTACAATTCTTTATGGCCTACGGCCATAATCGACAATCGCAAATCGTAAATCGAAAATCTACAATTCTTAATGGCCTACGGCCATAATCGACAATCGCAAATCGTAAATCGAAAATCTACAATTCTTAATGGCCTACGGCCATAATCGACATTCGGAAATCGCCAATCGCAAATCGTAAATCGCCAATTCTGAATGGCCTGCCCTACAACCGCATGGACGACTGCCAACTGCTGACTGGTACTGCTGACTGCCAACTGCCAACTGCTGACTTCAGATAATATACCTCACCCCTGTCAGTTCCTCTGACACCTCCCAGAGCCTGGCGGCGAGTTCAGGTTTATACAACCTGGCCGGATCATCGGTAAGAATCGGGTAGCCTTTGGTGTTTCCCGGACCGTCAGGGCCGATATATTCACCTCCTCGCAGGTCGGGATGAGTGGCGGCATAGAGGGTGGGCAGCGATCCCATTGATGCAGGCTGGGCCACTATCCTCATGAGCGTCTTCATTATCCTGCCTGTCTCTTTGCCCGAGCCTCGTGACAGAAGGTTCGTGACAGTTATTCCCGGATGACAGGCAACGCTGATGGTTGACGAACCGGCCCTCTCCAGCCTGTGTTGAAGATCCATGGCAAAAAGGAGATTGGCAAGCTTGCTCTGGCGGTAGAAAGTCATCGGATTGTACCCGTTCCTGCCATCGAGGTTGTCAAAGTGTATCTTCGCCCTGCGTGCGGCTATACTGCTTGTTGACACAACCCGTGACAGTGGTGTGGCCATCAGCAAAGGAAGAAGGTGAGCCGTAAGTGCAAAGTGACCGAGATGGTTCGTTCCGAACTGCAGCTCGACCCCGCTCCTGGTAATACTATGGGGAGGTACCATCACACCTGCATTGTTGATAAGCACATCCAGCCTGTCAAAGCGTTCGGCATATCCGGCGGCAAACTGCTTCACAACATCAAGGTGGGTCAGATCAAGATGCATTACTGTAACTGAGGCTGCAGGGCTCTTTTCTCTGATCTTGCCGGCTGCCTTCTCACCCACATCAGTATTCCGCACTGCCATAACAAGGTCGGCACCCTTCACTGCAAGTGCCTCCGCAGCGGCAAAACCGATACCGTGAGTTGCACCAGTGATAATTATTCTTTTTCCTGTAAGATCAACTATAAGGTCATTAGTCCATCTGCTCATATCAGTCCTTTATAAAAAAAAGAACAGCCCGGGGCTGAAATTCTCCGCAAATATAACTGAAATCACTTTTCCCTGCCAGAGGAATCCTTCAAAACCCGGAGGAAAGCAAACCTGACGCTACAGTTTAACGGAATAGGTTATGCCAAGCAGATTCTCATAAGGCGGTTTTGTCACCCTGCTGTCATTATATATGTATTCCAGCCCGAAGGTATGCCTTTTATTAAGAGTGTACTCGACGCCTATCATTGATCTCCACTTGTCAGCCGTGTAATCGTTTGGTCCGGAAAGCAGCATATGCATCTCCGCGTTTATGTAAGGCTTAAGCGGGATGCCCCTGACATCGTAGTCAAGTTCAAGCCTGACTCTCTGATACCATTGCGGTACTTCATCCTCAGGATCTTCAATGAAGGTCTTGAATTGCTGCTGCGCCCGGTATCTTACTGCCAGGGTGAAGCGGGCAAAAGAAGGTGCTGTTCCCTTCATCTGCACATACCACCTGTGCCTGGGATGATAAAGGCCATCCTTTTCCTTCTGATCTATGAACCTGTAATAAACCCCGGCATTGAAATAATCATTGAACTTGTACCTCACACCCGGCTCGATATAAAACTTCTCTATATTCCCTGCATTTTCGTTTGTACGGATGCTGCCTTCAAGATCAACCCTCAGCCCCTTCCAGAGGTTCTTTTCGGCCTTGGCCTCATACCAGATACCATAATCAGTCTTCTGTGCCTTTGCTGAGACTGATAGCAGGCAAGCCATGAACAGGAGGATATACCCGGACCTAGTCATCATCGTTATCATCCGTTTTGATGAAGCCATTCTGGTCTGCAAGGTTGACTGACCGCCCCTTGTCCTCATAATAGATAATCATCCTGCATGTGTCCTTCAGGAAATTGATGGCACCGATCTCAACCTTTTTGATCTCTTTTATTCCCGTGCGCTCCTGGAGGTCAGCTATCAGTTCGTTGTATTTTTCCGGAACAATCAGGTTGATCTTTTCATAGATAATCGACTTTGATGAAACATGCCTCAGCAGCCACACCTTCTCCAGGCCCATGGTAATAAGTATCACCGCCAGGTTGGCAAAGATTATCTCAGTCATGGAAGTGCCGGCGGTAAGGGCATTGATTACAGAGATGCCGATCACAAGGAAAAGGTACGTCATCTCCTTTATAGGCATGGGATTGGTCCGGTATCTGATAATGCCGAATATGGCAAACAGGCCAAGGGCAAATCCTATCTGAAGGCTGACATTCTCAAGAAGGTAGCAAAGAAGAAAAACCACGCTGGAGATGAGAATATATGTAAAGAGGTAGTCTTTTCTCCGGGTGGTGGTATAATAGAGCCATCGCACAAGAATGAGCACAACTACCAGGTTGATACCAAAACGTAAAAGCAATTCCGGGATACCGGCGAAACTGAACATTCCCTGATCAGTTATCTCCCCGCTGCTGACCGGGAGTGTCATTCCTGTAATATTCATTCTTTATCCTGTTTAGAAGTAAAAATTTCGGCTTGAGATAATTCTGCCTGGGTATTCTGTTCACCAGGGCCATGCCGACAGCATATTTGCTGAATCCGCTCCTTCGTATGCCAAGCTCCTTCAGCCTGCTAAAGAATGGCGAAAGGGAGGTTGACTTTTCACTTTTTATCTCGGCAATTGCAAGGAAAGGCATGGTCAGACAGTCGCCCCTCAGATTGGTCCAGCGCAGGTTGTAGTCAATGGTTATCCTTTCCGACCGTTCAAGACAGACCAGCGTTATCCGCGTAAAGGAGGTGGTTATAACCGGTTTCAGGGATTCGGCCGACTGTGAGATCAGCTCCTCAAGAAATTCTTGTGATTGCCTGATATGATTCATGTCATTGGGCTCTTTCTCCAGTCGTGACTTATTGGTACGGCCCTTGTTTGACTTGCGCTTTACCTCCAGGAAGGTCAGTCCGTTCGACTCATAAGTCCTGATTCGGACCTTTGTCCTGTTGAGCCTGCCGGTGACATGCTGGTTGTAAAAAAGCAGGTCAGGAGTGTCAAAATAGACGGTCTTATAGGGAAACTCTCTCAACTTCTCTATCTCGAGGGTCATATAGTACGGTTTAACTATCCGGAGCAGCTCGGGCAGCTTCCCGGCAGAAAAGAGATACTTGGTATCTATCCGGTTCATGTACCGGACTGAAGAGATGCAGTCAAGTCCGACCGGGTCAAAGTCCTTTAGTATTTCCGCTATCTGTGACAATCTGTGAAATTGAAGCCCGTGCAAAGATAGCAGACTTTTCGGTGGCTGAAAGTCCGTATAACCGTGCCGGCACAATAATCTATAACGGCGCCACACAGAACAATATTACATTGTCATTTACTCACCCGGAAGGCTGAATTTCCATTGGGGATTAAGGGATGGCCGATGCTCTTCCAGGATGATCTCCCGGATCCTGACAATAAACTGCCAGCAGGGATGCTGTGTCAGCGTATCCGAGATCGTCGGCAATGATGAGGATGATATTGGGCTTATCCTTCTCCGGCCCCACACATCCTGACAGTAACAGGGCAATGCCGGAAAGAACCGTTATGAGATAAAGTAGTCGCCTGCTGACCATTTTATCAGATTCCCCTGAACCATGACTGGAACTGTTCGCCAAGCCAGGGTACCGGTTTCATCTCTCCCTGGATAGACCAGATAAGGCTCATAAGCCATCCCACAAAGAGGAGGATGCCTCCGATGACCGAGAGTACCGGGCCAAGAAGCGGGATAACATGAAGAATCCTGAGTGCAAACCCGAAGATTATCAATCCCAGGTTCTGTCTCAGGTAATAACTGGCATACTCTTCCTTCTTACTTGAATTTAATACAATGGCTATTATCCAGCCTATAATGAAAATGTGTGAAATGATTGCTTTTCCCTTTGCGTCCATAGTCCGTCAGTTTAGGTTTATTCAAAAATAGGCATAAATGCATTTGTTGAAAAGAGATTCTGAAAAAAACATGGTTAAACTATGTAAAATGAAAAAAGGGTTCGTACGAATGTCTATTTTTGTGCGCTTATATTTTCCCGGGAATGAATTACATCACCACTCATACAGGAGAATTTGCCGCCCTGGCTGTGGCAATCTTCTGGACTATTACCGCGCTTGCATTCGAATCGGCCAGCCGCAAGGTGGGTTCTCTCACCGTCAACATCGTGAGACTATCCCTGGCATTTTTCTTTATAGGATTTTATACTCTGGTCTCACGCGGCCACTTCCTGCCTGTTGACGCATCAAGCCACAACTGGATTTGGCTGGCTCTCTCGGGAATTGTAGGACTTGTGCTGGGCGACTATTTTCTTTTTCGCTCATACTCTCTTATCGGATCACGGTTCGCAATGCTTATAATGACATTGGCTCCGCCGCTGGCTGCCATTTTTGGTTACTTTATGCTGGGGGAGTCGCTCAATCTCCTTCAGATGGCCGGCATGATCATTGTAATCTTTGGTATCAGTCTGGCGATATTCAACAGACCGGTAAGGGGAGAAAAACTCTCTATAAAGATATCGCCCGCGGGCCTGCTCTTTGCATTCATTGGTGCACTCGGGCAGGGATTGGGCATCGTGCTGAGCAAGTATGGCATGCAGGGCTATGATGCCTTCGCATCAACCCAGATACGAATCATTGCGGGCATTGCAGGTTTTGCATTCCTGATCACTATACTCAGGCGGTGGGGCAATGTTTACGTTGCACTGAGAAATCCGCCCGCCATGAAGGCAATGGTGCTTGGCGCCATCTTCGGCCCGTTCCTTGGCATCTCCTTCTCGCTGCTGGCGGTAAAACATACCCAGACAGGGATAGCATCAACAATAATGGCCATAGTGCCCGTTCTTATCCTGGCACCGTCAGCATGGATATACAAAGAGAAAATCACTGCCGTGGAGATTGCCGGCGCAATCATCAGCGTGGCAGGTGTGGCCTTCTTCTTTATCTGATTATTTTGCCTTCAGTCCGTCCGTGATGGCATTGAGAAGCATGCCGTCAACATCCTCGGAGTATTCCCAGAACATAACCCCGCCCAGCCCGCGCTCCTTAATGAACTTCATCCTCTCCGCAACGGATCCTGCATCTTCATATGAGATAAAAACTGAATCCCCGGCATTCCAGAGGAACGGCGAAGCGGCTGATGAGTCGTAATACCTCGTGAATGCCGGATCAGCCAGAGCCTTTAGTACATCTGAATAAGACATGCCTGCCCCTGTGGTTGCCGCATCCCTGTAAAGACCGTTGTCTACCGGCTCCACGCCCCGCCATACCCTGCCGTAGAAGGGGATGCCAATATTCAGCTTTGCAGGTGGAACGCCATCCCTTATATGAATTTCCATTGCCCTGTCTGTGGCATCACCGTCAGGCGTATCCAGGGATGAAAGATAAAGGTTGGCGTGATGGCCTGTCTGGTAGCTTGCTCCATGATGGAAATCATAGGTCATGATGTTGATGAAATCGAGATACTGTGACAGCAATCCCAGCTCGGTATTTGCCGCGTACAGCTCGGTGGCGCCCGTGGCAATTGTAAGCAGGTACTTCTCCTTCCTGCCCTCCTTAACCGCCAGTGAGTCAAGATGTTTCCTCACACACTCCAGCATGAGAGTAAAGTTGTGCACATCCTCAGGCCTGTAGGTATTGCCGGCCCCCGGATGATTGGGATACTCCCAGTCGAGGTCAATTCCGTCAAGTTGGTGTTCCTCCACAAACCGGGCAGCGCTTGCGGCAAAACGGTTACGTGAGGAGTCCGTCAGTGCGGCATCAGAGAAGTTGCCTGACCAGCCCCATCCGCCAACTGACACGAGGATCTTCAGGTCTGGATTGATATCCCTGAGTGAGATGAGAGTGCGGATATCCTCCACATTCATCTCAGTATCGTCAATGCCTTCAGTGCCAAACATAACCTCCCCGTCAATGATGTTCGCGAAGGCGTAATTGATATGTGTTAGTTTCGAAGCTTCGATTTGCGAGAAATCGAAGTTTCGGTATCCGGCCACATAGGCAACCACCATGTAATCCTTCCCTGCATTCCCGGTCCCGCACGATGTGGCACCGAGAAGCATAATGCAGAGAATTGGCAACAGGAGTTTTTTCATAGGTTCAGAGTTTTTTTGCACCGGCAATTTAGGAAAGTTTTAACAATTTGGAATAGTGAATGCAATCGCACATTACCATTTGCGTTATCCGTTATATTTGTTCCTGGAATAACAACAGGACCGATGACAGAAAAGGAATTTGACAAGCAGGTAAACAGGCTGTTTGATGAACACGAAAAGCTCATCAGAAGGCCCAACATTAAACAGGAAAACGGTAACGGAGTCTTTGACAGATACCTCTATCCTGTAATCACAAGAGACCATACACCGGTCTTCTGGAGGTATGATCTCGATTTTCGCAACAATCCGCACCTGATGACCAGGCTTGGCATCAACACCACCTTCAATGCCGGTGCCATAAAGCATGAAGGCAGATACTGCCTTGCCCTGCGTACTGAAGGCTTTGATGTCAAATCATTTTTTGCCATTGCCGAGAGTCCCAACGGCATAGACCAGTGGCGCTTCCGCAACCACCCTGTTGTGATGCCCGTCACTGATGACCCGGAGATGAATGTCTATGACATTCGACTTACAAAACATGAGGATGGATGGATTTACGGCCTCTTCTGCGCAGAGCGAAAGGATAAGAGCAAGCCTGACGACTCATCTGCTGCCCTGGCAAACTGCGGGATAGCGCGCACAAGGGACCTGGATCACTGGGAGAGGCTCGATGACCTGAAATCGTCTGCCGCACAGCAGCGCAATTGTGTGCTGCACCCCGAATTTGTAAACGGCAGGTATATGATCTACACCAGGCCCCAGTCAGGCTTCATTGAGACCGGTGACAGCGGAATCTCTGCCGGGTTCTGTGACTCCATGGAGCATGCCATGCTGGGCAAGGAGATCCTTGTTGATCCCCGCCAGTACCATACTGTAAAGGAGGTTAAAAACGGCCAGGGCCCCGCACCCCTGAAAACACCTCACGGATGGATCCATCTGGCCCACGGGGTAAGAAGAACCGCCGCCGGACTGCGTTATACCCTCTACCTCTTCCTTACGTCACTGGAGGAACCCTGGAGAGTGATAAAGAGACCATCAGGACATTTTCTTGAGCCTCTCGGCGAAGAACGGGTCGGCGATGTGTCAAATGTGGTCTTCAGCAACGGCTGGATAGCCGATGACGATGGCACGGTCTTTGTTTATTACGCCAGCTCAGATACAAGGATGCACGTGGCAACAACCACATTGGAGAAATTGATTGATTATGTGATGAATACTCCGGAAGATGCGGGACGCACTCAACTGTGTGCAGTTCAGCGTGCCCGGATGATTGAAAATAATTTGAAAATAATGGCTGAAAGATACCCACATATAAGAATTTGATTTATGTTTGCGCCTCAAAATCCAGGTATCAGTTTCCCTGCCTGCAAACAGGTTGTGAATAACTCAGGCTCAGGCAGGTTATGAAATTGAAAACCAGGTATTATCAGGCAGTTTTTGCATGTTGATATCTTTTACCCGGAGGAGAGTTCGCAGGTTAACCAATTAATAACTTAGCGGAAATTTTTTGTAACAAATTATTAACTAAAAC
>JAAZAP010000241.1 GCA_012514255.1 Bacteroidales bacterium
TCCTCCAGGCAAGCGGATCACCTCCTGTTCTCTTGTCTGCCTTTGAGATATAACCGCCGGTAAGCGAAGGCAGGCTATTGTCATTCTTGCCAATTTTAATTACATCTATCCTGTTATCATCAGCCTTCAGTTTCTCCTGGAGCATGTAAAGACCCATGTAAACATTGTTTACAATCACCTCGCAATATGCTGCGCGGGAGCCGTAATTACCCAACTGACGGTACAGGCTGTGGCAGAAGTAATCACGAATGAAGGCAGTGTCAAATACCATTCCACCCAGGATCCAGTCATTCTCCTCAGGCATCCCCAGCAGGCTCACATTGTTGTTGGTGGCATCATCAGCCATTCGGGTGGTGAAGCCGTAGTTTTTCTTGGGCGATTCCTGTGAGGAGGAGCCTCTCAGTTCGATGCCTATTCTTCCGTTGTAGTTGAGATAGAGCGGATTATTTTGGTCTGAGACGTAGTTGCGTTGCCCCGGTCCCCGGTCAACAATCTTCATAGTAGCCTTGATCTTGGGCTCATCAGGGATGGCCAGGCTGCCGTCAGTGTTGATTATCAAGATGGGCAGATTGCTGTCGGTAAGCCCCTGTCCTGTAAGCTGTATCGACACGAGCAGGAACAATATGGCATTTAGAGTGATATGTCTGCTGATGCATCCCCGCATAGGGACCAAAAATAATATAATTGTGCTGAAACTGAGTGTTCAGGCATATCCTATGAATTCTTTTGCTGTGGCTGATGCTATCTTCAGCCGGAGGTATTGATATGGCAGCGAGGATGGCGGCAGCTTCCGGAAGAAATAAAAATTTGACAAATTGGGGATATCGATAAATAATTTATATCTTTGGACCTTTAATGCTTGCAGATTGATTGACAATCCAGCCATAGAAGTCAGAATGATGTACATTGCACCCGGCAGTATGCAGGCTGCAATGCTAACCGTCACATCAATCACCATGACCACTCCCGGCAAGGGAGTAGTTATATTCATATGATCCCCTGGCGGACTGCAGTCCGCAAATCCGGCTGAGCCGGAAAGAACAATCTCTTTTTATTATTCAATCTTTACCCTTCTATGAAAGTTTTGAAATTTGGAGGCACCTCTGTGGGAAGTGCCGAAGCCATACGTACTGTTGCCGGGATACTGCAGAGCCAGGAGGATCAGGTAGCAGTTGTTTTCTCAGCCTTATCCGGGGTAACTGACAGGCTGACTATGGCCCTTCTTCTTGCTTCGGATAGTAACTTGGAGTATCATTCTGTTGTCCGGGAAATTGAGCAGCACCACCTGGCTGTTGCCACTGAGTTGCTTGATAAGGGCCGATATAATGACTTTGCCCGCAAGATTACCGGTCATATTTCTCGGATGGACGGAGTGCTGGACAGTATCTTCAGGCTGGGTGAGTCAACATGCAGATCAACCGATCTGGTTTTGAGTTTTGGCGAGCTGATGTCGCTTGACCTGCTAGAGCCCGTCCTGGAGGAGTGTGGTGCCTATGTGTTGCGGGTTGATGCCAGGGAGATGATTTATACCAGGCCTTTCAATGGCTCAGAGCGGGTAGACTATGATGTGAGCGAAAAGGCCATAAGGGAGAAGCTTCCGGGAAACAATAAGATTGTGATCACCTCAGGATTCATTTCCACCTCCGTGAAAGGCTATCCCTCCACGCTTGGGAGGGGAGGATCGGATCATACGGCATCTATAATTGCAGCTGCAGTAGGGGCGGAGCTGCTGGAGATATGGACTGATGTCAGCGGTATTTACACGGCAAATCCGGCAATTGCTCCGGATGCCAGCCCCATCGCCGGGTTGACCTATGCCGAGGCACTGGAGATAAGTCATTTCGGTGCCAGGGTCATCTATCCTCCATCAATTGAACCGGTGATGAAAAGAGAGATCCCGGTCTCAATCAGGAATACCTTTGCGCCTGCAGAGAAGGGGACTCGTATTTCATCAGTGCCAACGCCCAATGGCAGTGCAATCAAGGCTGTCACCGCGGCAGGATCTGTCTGCCTTGTCTCCCTTGCCGGCAGCGGAATGGCAGGAGTGGTGGGTATTGCAGCAAGGCTCTTCACCGCACTGGCAAAAAACAACATAGACGTGATTCTTATTACCCAGGCCTCGTCAGAGCAGTCAATTTGTATTGCTGTAGATCAGAAAGATGGAGAGAGAGCATGTGATGCCATCAACGCCGGCTTTGAATCAGAGATTGAAGCAGGCAGGGTGAAGCCTGCCCTCCGTGAGGACGGCTTTGCTATAGTTGCAATGATAGGAGAGGGAATGAAACATTCGGTAGGCATAAGTGGTCAGGCCTTTGCGGCACTGGGCAGGAACGGTATTAATATTCATGCCATAGCGCAGGGCTCTTCGGAGTTGAATGTATCTGTTGTGGTTAAGGAGACAGATGTCCCCAAGGCTGTCAATGCAATTCACCAGGAGTTCTTCCGCTCAGCGAAAAAGGTAATCAACATCTTCGTGGTCGGGACGGGAAACGTTGGTTCTGCATTGGTAAAACAGGTTATGGACCGCTCAGCCTGGTTTGAGGGAGAATATCAGATCGAGTTCAGGATAACAGGCCTGGCAAACACAAGGAAGATGATAATCAGGAAAGAGGGCATCACGGGATCCGACTGGAAGTCGGTGATGATGGCCAGTGAGCAAATGAGCAATCTTGAGAACTTTATAGAACAGATGTTCTCACTCAACCTTCCAAATACTATTTTTATTGACAACACATCAAGCAGCGATGTGAGCGTCCTCTATGAAAGAATTCTTGAGAAAAGCATCTCAATAGTTACCTCGAACAAGCTGGCAGCCTCCTCATCATTTGAGAACTACAGCAGGCTTAAGCGAACAGCCGTAAGCAAGAGGGTGCAGTTCAGGTTCGGGAGCAATGTCGGGGCCGGGCTTCCTGTCATTCACACCATTCAGAACATGGTAAAGACAGGAGACAAGATCCTGAGGATTGATGCTGTACTCTCTGGCAGTCTTAACTACATATTCAACAGCTACTCCAACGGAATGAGATTCAGTGAAGCGGTTCTGCTGGCCCTGGAAAACGGGTACACAGAGCCTGATCCCCTGACAGACCTCAGGGGAATGGATATAGCAAGGAAGCTGCTGATCCTGGTACGTGAGTCCGGCTTCCCGCTGGAGGCTTCTGATATAGCATTTGAAGATTATCTTCCGGGACCTGTTCCGGAGAGATATGATAGTGCGGCGTTCCCTTTACAAATGAGGGATTTTGATGATTTTTTCGAACGGCAGAGGGCTGATCTGTCTTACCGCAATGAGAAGATAAGGATCATTGCGGGTTATGAGTCAGGAAGGGCTTCTGTCAGGCCTGTAAGGGTCAGTGCGGAGCATCCCTTTTATTGCGTGGAGGGGAATGACAACATTGTGTCAGTATATTCAGAGAGGTATTCTGACCAGGGGCTTATAATAAAAGGCGCAGGTGCTGGTGCAGATGTTACTGCAGCGGGTATATTTGCAGATATACTTTCAGTTGTCAATAATTAGCATCATGGAAAAGA
>JAAZAP010000242.1 GCA_012514255.1 Bacteroidales bacterium
CCCGGTTTAACACTGCTGTTGCAGCAACTTTTGATCTTGTGAAGTGGTATGCAAGGGAGCATGTTATCTTATGTCTTCTTCCTGCTTTTTTTATTGCCGGTGTTATTTCGGTTTTTGTCAGCCAGGGATCGGTAATAAAGTATTTCGGAGCCAATGCAAAGAAATGGCTTGCATACTCTGTTGCTGCCGTCTCGGGGACTATACTGGCGGTTTGCTCCTGCACAATCCTTCCGCTCTTCTCAAGCATTCACAAGCGTGGTGCAGGCCTTGGTCCGGCAATTGCCTTCCTCTATTCAGGGCCGGCGATCAATATCCTGGCGATCATTCTGACAGCACGAATACTGGGGTTTGAGATGGGGATTGCCCGAATAATTGGAGCGGTGGTTTTCAGTGTAGTTATAGGGGTGTTGATGTCACTTGTTTACCGCAAGGAAGAGCAGCAGAAGAGAGAGGACCAGATGAACATTTTGGTTGAACCGGAGAAGAGGCCTGTGTGGCAGACATTGACACATTTCTTTACCTTGGTGCTGATACTTGTATTTGCCAACTGGGGAAGCCCGACTGCCAATGATGCATCAAGTGCCTGGTATCATATCTTTTCTTACAAATGGTACATAACGGGATTTTTCAGCCTGGTGCTAGCATGGTCACTTGTAAAGATACTTAAGATAAAATGGCAGTGGGTAGTGGCAGCGACAGTTGCTACTGTAATATCCGTGCTGTTGTCGAACTCTATAATTGAAAGTGCGAAGCTGAGACCATTGGTGCCGATGGTAGTGGGCATAGCCGCACTCAGCGTAATTACACTTCTTGATAAGCAGGATGATGAGAATCGCGAGTGGACACTTTCTGCCTGGGGGTTTGCCAAGCAGATTATTCCGCTTCTGGCAATCGGTGTTGTAATAGCGGGTTTCCTCCTTGGTTCAACGCATGACGGGCAGAGCATAGCCGGCATTATCCCCAATGAATGGATCGCGAAACTGGTGGGAGGCAATTCAGTATTCTCCAACTTTTTCGCCTCCATTGTAGGAGCCTTCATGTACTTTGCCACTCTTACCGAGGTTCCAATTCTGCAGGGACTGATAGCATCAGGAATGGGGAAGGGCCCTGCCCTGGCACTGCTGCTTGCAGGTCCATCTCTCTCTCTGCCCAATATGCTGGTTATAAGAGGTATAATAGGCACACAGAAGACTATTGTATATGTGTGCCTTGTGGTTGTGATGGCAATGCTATCCGGATTGATCTATGGGGGATTATTTTAGCTAATATCACGTCACGACTGCATGACCGCATAACTGTACGACGGACCGAAGTAACAGTCCTTAAGACCTGAGACATTCAGACAACGAAGTTGAAAATGAGGTACACAATGAAAATACTAATTCTCTGCACAGGTAATAGTTGCAGGAGCCAGATGGCTCACGGCTTCCTGCAGTCGTTTGATGAAAATCTTTATGTCAGGTCCGGCGGAACGGAGCCGGCATCCAGGATCAATCCAAAGGCGGTGGAGGTAATGGCTGACCTGGGTATTGACATAAGCAACCACACCCCGCACCTTGTTGATGAATACCTGGATGAGGAGTGGGAGTATGTGATCACTGTCTGTGATCATGCAAATGAGACATGCCCGGCATTCCTGGGTAAGGTGCAGCACCGGCTCCATCTTGGATTCGAGGATCCCTCAAATGCCACCGGAACACCAGAGTTCATTCACAGTGAATATGTCAGGATACGCGATCAGATCCATAACGTTTTCCTTCGTTTTTTCAACGAAGTGATTCAGGATCGCGGATAACATTTAAGGCAGTGTAA
>JAAZAP010000243.1 GCA_012514255.1 Bacteroidales bacterium
CTGGTATCTCCCCGAAGTATTTCTCAACAAGAGCTTTCACTTCTTCCGGATTGAAGTCGCCCGCAATTGACAGTGTGGCATTATTGGGTATGTAATACTTGCCATGAAACTCCTTCACATCATCAATTGTGGCATTGAAGAGATCCTTCATCTCACCGATGGTGGTCCAGCTGTAGGGATGACCCTCGGGGAACAACGCCCTGGCCATCACTGTAGATGAATGACCGTAAGGCCTGTTGTCATAGTTCTGGCGCTTTTCATTCTGAACCACGTTCTGCTGAATGGCAAAAGCCTGCTGCGTGATGGTGTTGGTGAGATAACCCATACGGTCTGACTCCATCCAGAGGACCATCTCCAGTGCGTTCTTCGGCACTGTTTCGTAATAGTTGGTTCTATCCTGGCTGGTGGAACCGTTGAGGGTCCCCCCGGCACTCTGTACCAGCCTGAAATACTGATCCTCAGGCACATTTTCGCTCTGCTGGAACATCATGTGCTCAAACAGGTGGGCAAAACCTGTACGCCCGGGTACTTCACGGTTGCTGCCCACATGATAGTAGATGGCAACTGAAACAATGGGATCTGAGTGATCCTCATGCAGGATCACATCCAGCCCGTTTCCAAGCTCATACTTCTCAAAAGGAATTGACAACTCACTGTCAGCCTTCTGCTGGCAGGAGGCAAATGCAAGGATTGTCACGATCAAAATTGCTTTGACTGAGTTTTTCATGGTTCTAATAATAGGGTTAACTGATTGCATAATAATAAGCTAATTTATGAATTAATAATGTTACCGTTGACGGCCGTTAACATTTCTTCACATTCCCGGGTAAACCTGATGCCGAATAACAGCATACAGGTTTTACTTTTTGAATAAATTTGGCTGAACCATCAGTAACGCTCATGAACCGCTTCATTCCAACAGCCGCAATAATCTTTTTGGCATCTCTCCCAATGTGCAGACCGGAGATGCCCGTAACAGTTCCACCCAACGCTCCGGGGGAAGTGTCAGTTGAAGGCACCACCATCAGCCTCAGTTATAATGGAAATGAGATCATGACTCTTGAGACTGACCTCCCACGGTCCTCATTCACTGTGAAGGAACTTAAGGAGGAACGCGACGGAAAGGTCTCACACCTATTTACCATCTCCACGGCTGACGGCGGAAGGATGAACATCACAGGACAGATCCACGCCGGCAGGGAATCGTTCACCTGCGAGGCTGACCGTCGAATAGAGGGAACACAGGTTGTAAGGCATACATACGGACTGAGCCATAGCCTGCTGAACAGGGCCGTCTATGACAGAGACTCTGACTGGCTGCTCTCGGCAGACCAATCCTATACATCGGCCTCACTGAGAATAGTACCCGCACAGGCCGACAGTTCAGGAATAGCATATGATCTCAGCATGACCGGCAACGAGGTTACCTTCAGGTTCAGACCCAGGTATTATCAGAAACACAGGGAACTGAGCTACTATGAGCCCTGGACCTACCAGGTCTGGAAAGAGCCTGTGGCAGGCTGGTGCTCATGGTTTGCCTACAGGACAGGTATTACTGAAGAAAACGTCCGTGAAGCCGCTGATATTCTCGCTGAAACAATGAAGCCTTACGGATTGGAATACATTCAGATTGACGATGGCTACCAGCGGTTTGGAGGTGCGCCGGCATCATGGATCAACCCAAATGAAAAGTTCCCGTCAGGACTTGACAGCCTGGCAGCCTATATCAGCTCGAAGGGACTCAAGCCCGGTATCTGGACCAACGTGGCGGTGCATGATTCAGCCTGGGTTTTCGCACACCGCAACTGGTTCGTCAGCAATGAAGACGGCAAGCCGGCCTCAGGGAGATGGATCGGTTACATACTCGACGGGACGGAAAAGGAGATGCTTGACTCGGTCATCTCACCCGTCTACAGCCGGTTAAGACAGGATGGATGGAGATACTTCAAGCTTGATGCTCTCCGTCATCTCCTCTTCGAGGGGTATAACAGCCACAGCAGCTTCTTCAGGGCCGGTTATGCTGAGCGCGAGGAGGCGTTCAGGAGTGTGGTTCGCCGCGTACGCGAAGAGACCGGACGCGATAACTTCCTGCTGGCATGCTGGGGCGTACTGCCGGGAGTGGTCGGTCTGGCCGACGGATGCCGTATAGGCAACGACGGATATGGATATACCGCCCTGGCCCAGTATAACTCCTTTAATAACGTTGTATGGAGAAATGACCCGGATCATATAGAGCTGACACCGCAGGAGGCTTGGCGCTCATGCATGGCTACCTCACTGACCGGCTCGCTCTTCATGGTTACAGACAAACCGGACATCTACCGTACAGGTCTTATCACCCCTGCCCGCAAATCACTTCCCGTACTCTTCACCCTTCCCGGCCAGGTGTTTGACCTCGATCCCTCCCGATCCGCTTTCCTTGACCGGACCACCACCGAGATGAGTGGCTCCGGAGAGAGGGAGAGCGACGGAAGCCGCACCTCGCCCTTTGACCTTTTCATGCTCGAACTGAACCTGCCCTGGGAGAGATGGTGCGTCCTTGGCCGCCTCGGGGAAAAGGAGAAACAGGTTAGCCTGACCGACCTTGGCCTTGAATCCGGAAGGCCATACCTGATCTATGAATACTGGTCCGAAACCTTCCTGGGAACCGTATCAGATACAATCATCTTCTGCCCCATTGACCCTGCCTATAACTGCCAGCTCTACTGTATCAGACCAGGCCGGCAGAACCCACAGGTGCTTGCCACCTCAAGACATATCAGCTGCGGCGCAACTGACCTGTCAGGCGTGGCATGGGATAATGGAGTCCTCTCAGGTACCAGCAGACCTGTACCATCTGAAGAATATACCCTGATGATCCATGAGCCTGCCGGATACGGATCATCCGGAATCGACATCACCGGCGGTAAACTTATCTCAGTAACAAAAAAGGGAGCCGTCAGAAGGATAACCTTGCTGAATGATGACGCTGGTGAGATTTCCTGGAAACTTGATTACAGCTCCGGCCCGGGCAATTGAGCTCCATTGCTCTTACCTTATCATAGCCCGGCGGGGAAATGAGTGCACAGGGTTCGGAATACCATTGACCTGATCAGTCTCCTGTCCCTCCATTCCGCCTGAATCCTGATCACCTTCCTGTTCAAAATGCTAACAAACAGATTGAACAAATTAAGGACTTGTTTGTCTTTTATGCAAGAAACGTTAAACAAAACAAGATATGTTCGACCAGTTTGACCCTGCAGAGGACAAGATGCTGCAGGTGATTGACAACCACGGAAAGGTGATCAGCAAGGAGCTGATGCCCAAGCTCTCGGATGACGAGATGCTTAAACTATATAAGGATATGCTGTTTGTCAGGACGCTTGACCACATGATAGTATCCTACCAGCGTCAGGGCCGCGTCTATACCTACCCTCCCAACTACGGTCAGGAGGCAATCGGTGTGGCTGCCGGTGCAGTGCTGAGGCACGAAGACTGGCTGGTGCCGGCCTTCCGCGAGCTGGGAGCCTGGCTTGCCAAGGGCGCTACAATGAAAGATGTCTTCATGTTCAACATGGGATTCGAGGAGGGTACCAGGTTCGCCGGCGCGAATCATATGCTTCCCTCTTCCGTGCCGATAGCCTCCCAGCTTCTGCATGCATCAGGCATAGGATACGCTATAAAATACCAGAAGAAGGATGAGGTGGCAATGGCTTTCGTGGGCGACGGCGGAACGTCAGAGGGCGACTTCCACGAAGCGCTCAACTTCGCCGGAGTATGGAAGGTGCCTGTGATCTTCGTGGTGCAGAATAACCAGTACGCTATTTCGGTGCCCGTGAAAATGCAGACCGCAAGTGTCAATATCGCCATTAAATCAAAGGCGTATGGCATTAAAGGGATTAAGGTAGACGGCAATGACCTCTTCGCCATGCTGACAGCATTCAGATATGCGCTTGAATATGCCCGCAAGGAGAGCCAGGCTGTGCTGATAGAGGCAGTGACATACCGCAAGGGTGCTCATACCACCTCAGATGATCCCACAAAATACCGTACAACGGATGAGGAGAAGGAGTGGGACAAGAAGGACCCGCTGCGTCGCATGAAGCTCTTCCTGGAAAAGAAGAAACTGTGGTCAGACGACCAGGAGAAGAAGCTGGTTGATGAATACGAGAAGGAGATAGACCGCCAGTTCATCGAGACCGAGGAGACGGTGCAGTATCCCCTTGAGGATGCCATCAAATACACCTATGCAGAGATGCCGCAGGATCTCCGCGACCAGCAGATTGAACATGAGAAATTCTTACAATGGAAAAACGCACGCAAATGAAAGCAATGAATATAGTCAATGCCGTCAATGACGCGCTGGACATCAAACTGAC
>JAAZAP010000244.1 GCA_012514255.1 Bacteroidales bacterium
CGGCCAGGTTGTTGTTGCCGGCGAGGTCAAAACAAGAACCTATGTTGACGTTCAGACAATAATTCGCGAGGTCATCAACCGCATCGGCTACACAAAAGCCGAATACATGTTTGATGGCAACTCCTGTGGCATCTTCTCGGCAATACATGAACAATCGCCTGACATCACCATGGGCGTGGAACGCATGAAGAAGGAGGAACAGGGCGCGGGCGACCAGGGGATGATGTTCGGCTATGCCATCAATGAGACAAAAAACTACCTCCCCCTCTCACTCGATATTGCTCATGAGCTTGTCTACCAGTTGGCCGAGATACGCCGCGAAGGAAAACAAATGAAATACCTGAGGCCCGACTCCAAGAGCCAGGTCACCATTGAATACAATGACAACGGCACACCAAAGAGAGTACATACAATAGTCGTTTCCACCCAGCACGACGACTTTGACAGGGACGAAAAAAAGATGCTGGAGACCATTAAAAAAGATGTTATCAATATCCTCGTTCCAAGGGTTAAGGCGCAGTTCGGCAAAGAGGTACAGAAGCTCTTTGATGGCAAGATCAAATACCATGTCAACCCCACCGGCAAGTTCGTGATCGGCGGGCCTCACGGCGACAGCGGCCTGACAGGACGCAAGATCATCGTAGACACCTATGGCGGTCGCGGAGCCCATGGCGGTGGCGCCTTCTCGGGCAAGGACCCCTCAAAGGTAGATCGTTCGGCAGCCTATGCAGCACGCCATATTGCCAAGAACATGGTTGCTGCCGGCGTGGCACACGAGATGCTGGTGCAGGTCTCATACGCCATCGGCGTGGCCGAACCGGTGGGCATCTTCGTGAATACCTTCGGCACCTCGAAGGTGAAGCAGAGCGACAGTGAGATTGCCAGGATCATCGGGAAGATGTTTGATCTTCGCCCTGCGATGATAGAGAAGGAGTACAGCCTGCGCAAGCCCATCTACAGTGAGACTGCCGCCTACGGACACATGGGCCGCGAACCACGCACCGTTGAGAAAACATTCAGATCATTCAACGGCATGCCTGACAAGAAAATGAAAGTCAGCCTCTTCAAGTGGGAGGAACTTAATAAGGTAAACGCCATTAAGAAGGCTTTTGGTCTTTAAAGACTTTCCCGGTAACAGGTGCCGGGTAGGCCGCCATTCGTATGGTACAGAACCGGGTGTAAACTCCCTGTTAAAGTCCTGCCTCTGGAATGAGTTTTTGATACAAAATGCAACACGCTTGCTGACAGCCTCTAGAATGATGCTTTCACAATCCGTGCAATGTTATCCGATCTGCCAAGGGTATAGTAATGTATCCCCGGCACTTCGTTTTTAAGGAGATCGCGGCTCTGCGCTGCAGTCCATTCTATACCCACCTCCCTCGCATCCTCATCAGTGCGGCATTTTGAGAGCTCATGCACCAGCTGCTCGGGCATGTCAATATGGAAAGTCTGGGGCAGCAGGTTCACATCGGTCATGGCAGAGACCGGCTTGATGCCGGGAATGAGAGGCACGGTGATACCCATAGCCCTTATTGCATCACGGAACGCGTAGAACTTCGCATTGTCAAAAAACATCTGGGTGACAATGTAGCTGGCCCCCGCATCCACCTTGCGCTTCAGGCTGGCCATATCACTGGTCATGTTCGGAGCCTCAAAATGTTTCTCCGGATAGGCGGCAACACCTATGCAAAAGGATGTAGCCGAACTGTTTTTCAGATCAGGATCAAGATAACGCCCCTGGTTCATGTCAGTTATCTGCTGCACCAGCTCGTTGGTGTTGCGGTGGCCCCCGGTATTGGGAATAAAGACACGGCTGCCGCGGGGCGGATCGCCGCGCAGAGCCAGCACATCATTGATACCCAGAAAATTCATCTCTATCAGGGCATTCTCCGTCTCTTCCCTTGTGAACCCGCCGCAGAGGATATGCGGTACCACGTTGACATTATACTTATACTTCACCGCAGCAGCCAGGGCGATGGTACCCGGACGCTTGCGCGTGACACGCCTCTCCAGCAGCCCGTCAGGCCTCTCCATGAGCACCTCCTCATTGCGGTGCGAGGTGAAATTGATATAGGCTGGCTCATACTCCAGCAACGACTCAATAGTCCTGTATATGCGTTCTATGCTGTGCCCCTTCAGCGGCGGCAACAGCTCAAAGGTGAACAGCGGCTTTTCCGAGTTCCTGATAAGATCAATTACTGTCGTTTTCTCCATTATACAAATCTAAAGATTCGGGGCCAGCCATCTGGCGGCTTCCTCAGCAGTGATGCCGCACCTGGAGGCATAGTCCTCAAGCTGATCCCTCCCTATTGTTCCTACATTGAAATATGATGATCCGGGCGATGCAAATATATAACCGCAAACCGAGGAAACAGGCACCATCACATAACCTTCCGTCAGCGTAACGCCAATCGTCTCCGGCACCCTGAGGATGTCAAAGATCACCTGCTTGCCTGTATGGTCAGGACAGGCCGGATAACCAGGTGCCGGCCTGATGCCCTGGTACTTCACTTTGAACATCTCCATTGCCGTGAGCTTCTCATCAGCAGCATAGCCCCAGTGCCTGACCCTTATCTCGCGGTGAAGCCATTCGGCTGCCGCCTCGGCGAAGCGGTCGGCAAGTATCCTTACCATGATCGTACTATAGTCATCTCCCGCGATGTCTGCCGGTAACGGGTCAACTGTCTTCACTGACACCACGAAGAGGCCTGCGTGATCATCCTTCTCTGCCACGAAATCGGCCAGGCAGAGGTTGTACTGCCCGGGCTCCTTCTCTTCCTGGTTGCGCAGGAAGCGAAGCCTGGCTTCGCCGGCGGCGGTTCCTGTGACAGCGTTCATGCCAGAACCAGGGATTGTCTGTTGGGCCATGTTGCCGGGGATTGTCTGTTGGGCCATGTTGCCGGGGATTGTCTCTACGGGCATGCCTCCGGGAATGGCTGACCCGCCTGATTCTGACCTGCCCATGCCGCCACCCGTAATCAGCCTCACATCATCCCCGTGGCGCTCTGCCGGGAAGATCCCCGAGAGAGCCTCGGCCACCATCAGGCCGTCAGCAATTATGAGCTCAATCATCTCCAGAGCATCATCATACAGCTTCTTCGCCTCTGCGCCCTTGACGGGATCATTGAAGATATCCGGATACTTGCCGTTGATCTTCCACGCGAAGAAGAAAAAGGTCCAGTCTATATATTCAGCCAGAGTCCGCAGGCTTACCGGCCCGGAGTTGAGCACTCCCGGCATGGCAGGTGCAGGCATAGGCTGCCCGGTCTTCAGGCCGTTGGCCCTTGCGGCCGCCAGCGTAATCAGCCTCTTCTGCCTGCGCGAAGTCTCATGATCACCCCGCAGCTTCTCATACTTCTCCCTGATGCTGCCGGCCAGTGCGCCGTCAGCCGCTGTCAGTCCTGACATCACAGGCACAGCCCGCGATGCATCCTTCACATAAATAGTATTATATGAATAGACCGGTGCTATCCTGACCGCCGTGTGTATCTCAGAGGTGGTTGCTCCGCCGATCAGAAGGGGTATCTTCATGCCCCTCTCCTCCATCAGTGACGCTATATGCACCATCTCCTCGAGCGACGGGGTTATCAGTCCCGACAGCCCGATGAAGTCAACCTTCTCCTTTACCGCAGTGTCAAGTATCTTTTCTGCAGGCACCATCACACCCAGGTCAATCACTTCATAATTATTGCATGAGAGGATGACGCCCACAATGTTCTTTCCTATATCATGCACGTCCCCCTTGACGGTGGCCAGCAACACCTTTCCGGCGGATGAGGCTTCGCCGCCCTGCATCTCCGCCTCTATGTACGGTGTCAGTTGTGCCACCGCCCTCTTCATCACCCTGGCGCTCTTGACCACCTGGGGCAGGAACATGCGTCCCGACCCGAACAGGTCGCCCACTTCGTTCATGCCATCCATCAGCGGACCTTCAATAATCCCCAGGGCCCTCTCATAGAGCGGCCGTGCCTCCTCAACATCATCTTCGATATATGTATCAATGCCGTTAACCAGCGCATGTTTTATGCGGCTCACCACGTCGCCGTCACGCCACTCGAGATGTTTTGTTCCCTCTTCCAGCTTCGCGCCTTTCATCGTTGAAGCATACTGTAGCAGCCTGTCAGTGGCATCTTTCCTGCGGTTAAGGACCACATCCTCCGTCAGTTGCAGCAGCTCCGGCTCAATGGATGTATATACCCGGAGCAACCCAGGGTTGACTATACCCATATCCATGCCGGCTTTGATGGCATGATAGAGGAAGACGGCGTGCATCGCTTCCCTTACCGGGTCATTCCCGCGGAAAGAGAACGACAGGTTGCTAACCCCTCCGCTCACCCTTGCATAGGGCAGGCTGGTCTTTATATATTCAGTGCATTTAATATAGTCTACTGCGTAGTTGTTGTGCTCCTCTATCCCTGTGGCTATGGCAAGGATATTCGGGTCAATGAAGATATCTTCCGGAGGGAAACCTGCCTTCTCTGTCAGCAGGCGGTATGACCTTTCAGCTACTTTTCTTCTTCTTTCGATGGTTGCCGCCTGGCCCGCCTCATCAAAGAGCATCACCACGGCGGCGGCGCCATAACGGCGCACCAGCCGCGCCTTCTTCAGGAAATCCTCCTCTCCCTCTTTCAGGCTGATGGAGTTGACCACCGGCTTACCCTGTATGCACTGCAGCCCGGCCTCCAGCACCTCCCACTTTGACGAGTCAACCATGATAGGCAGCTTCGCAATGTCAGGCTCGCTCATCAGGATATTGATGAACTTCTTCATTGCCGCGATGCCATCAATCATTGCATCATCCATGCATATGTCTATCACCTGTGCGCCGCCCTCCACCTGGTTGCGCGCCACATCAAGCGCCGCCGCGAAATTTCCTTCGCGTATCAGCCGGGCAAACTTCAGCGAGCCGGCAACGTTGGTACGCTCACCTATGTTGACAAAGTTGCTGTTGCGACGGATCACCAGCGGCTCGAGGCCTGCCAGGGCTGTGATGTGCTTCTTCTCCGGCACGATCCTAGGCTTCTGCCCTTCCGCCAGTGAGGCGATGACACTGATATGGTCAGGAGTGGTGCCGCAGCAGCCGCCAATGATGTTCACCCAGCCATTATGAATGAAGCTCTTTATGATGCTGCCCATGTATTCGGCCGATTGGTCGTATTCGGCGAACTCGTTAGGCAGCCCGGCATTGGGGTGCGCCGAGACGAAGAAGGGCGCTTTTGCCGCCAGCTCCCCGATGAACGGCCTGAGCTGTTCAGCGCCGAGGGCGCAGTTCAATCCTATGCTCAACAGCGGATAGTGCGACATGGTTATGAGGAAGGCCTCCAGCGTCTGCCCTGTCAGGGTACGGCCGCTGGCGTCGGTGATTGTGCCTGAGACCATCACGGGCAGGTCAACACCCTTCTCCTCCATGATCCCGCTGATGGCAAAGAGCGCCGCCTTGGCGTTTAGACCGTCAAAGACAGTCTCCACCAGAATGATATCAACGCCGCCATCAATCAGTCCGCGTACCTGTTCACCGTATGCCTCTGCAAGATCGGCAAATGTTACAGTGCGTGCTCCGGGATCATTCACGTCAGGTGACATTGAAGCAGTGCGGTTGGTGGGACCAACGGAGCCTGCCACCCAGGCCTCGCGGCCCGTTTCGTTGCAGTACTGCTCCGCCGCTTCCTGCGCCAGGCGGGCAGCAGCCACGTTCATATCATACACAAGCAGCTCCATACCGTATTCGGCCATGGATATCCTGTTGGCATTGAAGGAGTTGGTGGTGATGATATCAGCGCCGGCCCTCAGGTATGCAAGGTGAATATCCCTGATGATCCCCGGCTGCGTGATCGAAAGAAGGTCGTTATTCC
This sequence comes from Bacteroidales bacterium, assembly GCA_012514255.1. The sequence goes on from JAAZAP010000244.1 coordinate 5,853, forward strand.
CCTTCAGCGACCGGGGATGGGCAGCATACTGTGTTCCGCGGTACTGCTCCTCGGTCAGCCGGTGGCGCTGTATCATGGTGCCCATGGCGCCGTCAAGGACAAGTATCCTCCCGGCAAGTGCCTCTCTGACGGATCTTTTCAATGTCTGGCTGTTTTAGTTCAGCAAAACTAACCTAAAGTGACGAGATATGAAAGAAAGTCGAAAAGCCGGAAGGTCTCATCTTTCGCCACCGTTTCCCCCGGCTTCCCCGGCAGCCCTGGTATGGCTCTTTATGAACTCAACAGGGGTCATGCCAAACTGTTTCTGGAAACATTTGGAGAAGTATGAGGGATTGCGGAAACCCACCATATAACATACCTCGCTTACAAGAAAGCGGTTCTCCAACATCAGTGCCGCCGCTTTCTTGAGCCGGATTATCTGTATCAGCTCGTTGGGAGTCACATCAACAAGGGTCTTGATCTTGGCGAAAAAGCCAGACCTGCTGATAAACATTTGCCTGACGATAAAATCAACAGAGAGATCAGTGTTGGAGATGTTCTCTTCAATTATGCTGTTGACCTTCATCAGGAACTCCTCATTGGAGGAGTTTGGGGCAACACCGCTGAGAGGCACAAGTGGCATCCTGGAGAATTTCTCTATCATGGCCTTGCGCATATCCAGGAGGTTTTTAATGCAGGCACTCAGATACTTTACTGAGAAAGGCTTCTCGATGAAGATATCAACTCCGGCTTCCATTCCCTCTATCTTGGCCCTGGTATCTGTTTTTGCAGTCAGCATCACAAAGGGAATATGGCTTATATACAGATTGCCCCGGATGGCCTTACAGAGTTCTATTCCATCCATCACCGGCATCATCCAGTCACACACAAGTATTGATATATCATTGGTCTTCATTACCTCCAGGGCTTCGGCCCCATTCCTTGCGGTAAGTACATTATAATCGCCTGACAGGGTATCGTACAGAAAGACCATCATCTCCATATTGTCTTCCACGATCAGAAGTGAACACCGTCCATCTGAACAGCTGTGTGCTGACTCATCGTGCAGTATATCTTCCAGGCTGTCTGGCCTGTCTCCCTCCTTTTTCTCCGGCTGGCTCAGCGGTAGTGTAACCGTGAACCTGCTGCCCTGACCCGGATCGGAGTCTACTGTTACCGATCCGTTATGCAGGCTTACAAGACTTTTTACAATACTCAGCCCGATACCAGTGCCTGACTTGTTTTCTGATATACGATAGAAGGGTTTGAAGATGTTTTCTATCTCGCTTTCAGGTATACCGCACCCGTCATCACTGACAATCATGCGGAAATTTTGCCCGGCCTGATCAACAACACATTTAAGCTCAATCCGGCTTTGGGCGTACTTGGCAGCATTGGTCAGCAGGTTGCTCATTATCTTGGTAATTGCCTCAAGATCAACCTCAGCCTCAAAATCCTCCATTTCTGCCACACTGACCTCCACATTATGCTGGGCCATATATGGTACATAGGTTTCCACTATCGAATTAAGGAGGCCGGGTATATTGCGCCGGGTGAAATAAAGGCTGATGTCAGAGTCCTGGTCCATTTTCCTGAAATCCAGCAGCTGGTTCACAAGGGAGAGGAGCCGACGGCTGTTACGGTCAATTGTATTCAGATCATCACGTATCTTCGTCACCCGACTGTCTGGCTTCATGAGGATCCGTTCCACAGGTGCTGTGATAAGTGACAGCGGGGTGCGTATCTCGTGAGCAATAACGGTAAAGAATCTGATTTTATCGTCATATATCTCCTTCTCCCTCTGTTGATTCGACAACTCCATCTTCTGCCGGTGCTTCCGTTCCGACCTGCGAATGAGATAAACAAACAGCAGTATAAGAAGCAGTACCACCAGTACAACATAGAGCAGGATGAAGAAAGGTGAAAGCATCAGCGGCGGGTAAACATAGATCTGAATGCTCTTGTGGTCATCCCCCCACTTGCCGTTGCCATTTGATGAACGTACCTGGAATTCATAACTTCCCGGAGACAGGTTCGTATAGGTAGCTGTCCTGTCGTTGGAAACATAATTCCATTCCTCATCATAACCTTCCAGCCTGTAGGAGTAACTGATCTTTTCCGGAGCATAGTAGGAGATGGCAGAGTATGAAATGATTATATTGTTCTGGTCAGGATTCAATTCTATTCTTTCCTGGAAATTGATATCCTTCTGCAGAATGGATTTTTCATCCACCGGCACCTTTTCATTGTTCACGAGCAATCCCGTAAGCACCACATCCGGAATATTCTTGTCAATAATGATCCTGTGCGGCATGAAGGAATTGAAACCGTTCACTGATCCGAAATAGATACGGCCATCACTTGCTTTATATCCTGATGAGGCAATGAAATGATCACTTTGCAAACCATCTGACTGTCCATATGCCGTACATTCGCCAGTGACAGGATCAAAGCGGAGCAACCCGTTAGTGGTGGAGAGCCAAAGTATATGGTTATCACCCTCTACACAGCATATGTGATCATCCTCCTCGCGAACAGCCACATACTCAAAGATGTCATTTATGCGGTTATACCGGTATAATCCCCTGGAAGTTCCTGCCCATAGTGTCTTATTCTCGTCCGTGAACAGAGAGTTGACGATTTCCTCCGGATTATACGCACCGGTTCTTCGGGGAAGGTACTCCTTCCATTCATCCTTTTCCGGATTGTATCTCTGAAGCCCTCTGCCCAGTGTTGCAAACCAGATAAAGCCCTCCTGGTCCTGGCAGATATCAACCACCGTAACACCCGTCTCCCTGACCTCAGTAAAACGATCGTTGTCACGGTCATAGACATTAATCCCGCCCATTGTTCCAATCCACATGGTTGAATCACGGTCTTTGAATATTGAGTACGCACTCATATTTTCAAGACCCCCGTAATTACTGCCCCGGTAGACCTTGAACCTGCCGGTACGTGTATTGTAAATATTGATACCCCCGGTGTAGGTGCCTATCCATAGTTCATCACCGTCGAAACAGAGAGCATGAATATTGTGGAATGATATGCTGTTCTGCCCGGGAACAGGCATATAATGCCTGTGACTGCCATCAGAAGGCCTGTATCTGATCAATCCTTTATCATCGGTTCCTATCCATATATCTCCATCCTTACCTTCGCTGATGCAGCTTACAATGTTTCCGGATTTTGATCCTGTGAACTGAGAACAGCTATTGCCATGGAACAGCCCGTCATACGGTGATATATAATTTATCCCTCCATAATAGGTCCCGATCCAGAAGCCCCCCTCCCTGTCCATTGTTATTGGATAGACAAACTTGTCACTGATTGATGCGGGATCACTGTAATCAGGAATATAATACTCGTATCTGCCTGACAGAATATCAAACAGGATCATTCCTTCATCAGTTCCCACAAACAGTTTACCCGGTCTGTATTCGGAGATTGAATGGATGTGCATGACAGGCTCACCTGTGGGATTGAAACACGTCCTGACACTCCCCGAATGCTTGTCAAACTCCTGGACACCCATCAGCCAGGTACCCAGCCACAACCGCCTGCTGCTGTCCTCAAAGATGGTCATGATGTCATCATCGCCCAGGGGATTATCATACTTTATCCTGACATACTCAAACCTGCCAGTAGTTTTATTCAGGCGCGCCAGCCTCTTCCCCTTCTCCCTGACAGCAGCCCAGACAATATTATCCGAATCCACAAAAACCTTGTCAACAAAATCTGAGGTGCCTTCAAAAGAAAATCTTTTCATGGTGGCTGTTTTAACATCATATTTTAATACTCCGTCACCATAGGTTGAGAACCATTTGTTCCCATCCCTGTCTTCAGCCACCGTATTTATTGAGGAGGTTATGCGCGTTCCGTCTTCAACTATCAGGCTTATTGCGGTATATCTCTGCCTCTCAATACTATAACTAAATATGCCGGCATTGGCTGCAATCCACAGGTCATTGTTCTCATCAATGATCATATAGTTCACATCCGAGATTCTGAACTCGCTGCCGGCCGGCGTACGGAGCCGTTCAAACCGGTCACCGCAGTACCGGTATATCCCGTCCCTTGTCCCGGCCCATATACAACCGCTTTTATCCACACATATGCTTGCTATCGAATTTGATCCCAGTCCATCTGCAGAGGTGAAGTGCCTGAAACGTATGGGCTCGGGTCTTTCTGCCGCCGTGCCTGGCAATTCAGATATAAGAAATGTGGCAGTGAGGATGATGAGGATCAATACCTTCGACTGCGACAGGCCTGTTGCCTGTCTCCCGGGGGAATCAGTCATCAGTTCATGGTTGTTAATATTCTTTTTCAGCAGCTCGTCCCGCACAACTAACTATTTCAAATAAAGGGGTACAAGGTACAACTTCCTGAGCAACCCGGAAACAGCAGGAGGGTGCCCTTTTGAGACACCCTCTTACACGAATTCATTTCTTTATAATTACCGGGTTCCTGTTCTTAGTAGCCCGGGTTCTGCTGAAGGTTTGCATTGGAGTTCAGTGCATTCATCGGGATGGGGAACAGCTGGGTATGTCCGTCGGGGACAGCATCATGGTTGAACCAGCTTTTTGTGGAATATGTTCCGAAGCGTATCATCTGGAAACGACGCTGACCTTCACACGCAAACTCCCAGCCCCACTCGTCATACAGACCTCCAAGGGTCACTGATGAAGCATCAGTCCCGCTCTGTGACAGAGGCTGTGAATTCTCCAGGTCAGGCAGGTCAGCCCAGGTTATGACGCCGTCCTTGATATCCCTCCACTGCTGGAGTGTCAGGGACCCCCAGCCCAGCTTCCCATAACTGATCCTTGTATCTCCCGTCAGATCAGCAAGAGTGACAGGCGGTGCCGGATCAACAGCACGCTGGCGCACTGTATTGACAGCTATGACGGCGTCACCCTCATCCTCCCCGAGGCGGAGCAGGCACTCAGCCTTGCTCAGGTAAGCCTCTGCAAGACGGAAATATGGGAAATCATTGCTCCAGTAAAACTCTGTCTCCAGATCCTGCTCGAATTTATTGACCCTGTAACCAAAATCAATGCTTGTCATGGACTCACCAGCATCATTCTTGCAGGTAAGTGAAGGCAGATAATTGATGGGTGTCCATATTAGTTCGGTGGGATCATCTTTGCCCATCTGCGGGCCTATCATCCAGGTTTTTTCCAGACGGGGATCGCCTTCAGCATAGCTCTTGATAAACTGAGGATTGGCGCAGCTTCCGCCCCATGTCTGATAATCCCATCCGAAATGGTTCTTGGCAACGGGAGGATACCATTTTGCACTCTGGCAGAAGGTCCTTGAATAATACTTCCCGTCATAGGGAACTGCAAAAATCACCTCGGGATTGGAAGGACCAAGCTCTACCTTGAAGTTATCAGAGTAGTCGGCAGCCAGGCTGTAAACACCTGAAGTAAGTACTGCATTGGCACAATCGAGAGCTGCCCTCCACTGAGCGGTACCCGTATAGACTTCTGCGTTCATATAAACACGCATCAGTGCCATCATCACACCCCAGTGGTTGAGGCGTCCGTATGAGAGCATGTCCGCACTCTTGCTCAGACGCTCAGCGGCAAGGATATCAGTGAATTCAGATACAACAAAATCATATACCTGCTGACGGGTGGCCTGAAGAGGCAGTTCATCATTGAAGTTGGTCACAATAGGCACATTCCCATGAGTGTCAAGCAGTATAGAATACCAGAGGGCGCGTATTGCACGTAGCTCATCAATCGTGGCGGCCTTAAGCTCCTCCTCCATCTCATACTTTCCTGCCTCAATCTCGTCCTTGACGCTGTTGGCCCTGTTAATGCCAAAGAAACAGGTCTCATACGTATTCTGTGGCTGCCACTGCTCGGAGGTCCAGGTGTGCTTATGCATACGCTGGTAAGTACCGCCGTCATCCCATCCGTTGGGGCGTACGGGGGTGATGATAATATCCCCGGGTTCTTCCTGGCAATCAAACAAGCCCTGCCAGTCCATTATAAACTGAAGTGGTACATATGCACCTCCCATAAGGGCAACAATATCTTCCTGTGATGCAGTGAATGACTCCTCGGTTATCTCGGAGTAAACCTCTTCATCCAGGTTGAAACAGCCTGTGCAGCAGAACACTGCTGCTGCTGTCATAATCAATAATCCTATCTTAAATTTTTTCATATTGCGGTCAGTTTTAGAAAGTCATGTTCACACCGAACGTAAATGAGCGTACGGTAGGATATTTGTCACGTGCATCCGTTCCGGGGTCAATGGCACCGCCTGATCCGTAAGTCATTCTTACTTCAGGGTCAAGACCCGTGTAACCGGTAAGGGTTGCCACATTGTATACGGACGCATAAATCCTGAGATTCTGTATGCTCCTGATATTTGAAGTATTGAATGTATAACCAAGAGTCACATTGTCCACCTTCCAGTAGTCGCCGTCTTCTATATAATAGCTCAGATAACGCTGTGAGTCACTGATCGTGGTTTTCTCCCCGGTTTTTTGACCGGTCTTCGGATCAACAATGTCAATCTCGTCAAAAGCGCTGTTAAGCAGGTTATACTGAATAGTGGGATTGCCGTAGTACATCTTCTGGTAGTTCAAAATCTGGAAAGCAAATGCTCCTCTCATGCTGACTGCCAGATCAAGACCCTTGTACTGGAAGTTGTTGTTCCAGTTGAGGAAGTACTTGGGAACACCGTTGCCGAGAATCTGCCAGTCCTCCTGCCCGGCATTCTCAGCCAGGTCATAATACTTGCTTACCGGAACGCCATCTTCATAATTGTAGCGCTCAACCAGCCAGTAGCCTCCGGCATTGAGACCAACTGATCTCAGACCATAGAAGTTGCCAAGCGCCCAGCCTTCCTTTACACGATGGGTTGAGGTTTGTATGGGCTCACCGGTGTGGCCTGTGTCAAAATAGTCAGTGGTGAGCTGGAATTCCTCGTTCTGCAATGACAGAAGCTTGTTCTGGTTCGAGGAATAAGTCAGGCTGGTGTTCCAGTTGAAGTCAGCAGTCTGAACAGGTATGGCGTTGAGCATAACCTCCAGTCCACGGTTACGTATCTCACACACGTTGGCATACATGTACTTGTACTGATAGGGAGGAGAAGGCACTTCATAGTAGTAAATGCCGTCCTTGGTGTCCCGCTGATACACATCCACTGAACCGTTCAGCCTGTTGTTCAGCACACTGAAATCGAACCCCACATTGTACTCGTTCTTCCTTTCCCAGCGGAGGTTAGGGTTCGCATTGCGAACGGGTTCCAGCGTTTGGATGTAATCACCATTATAGAAGAAATACTGGCTGTAGTCAAGTGATGCAAGCGACTCATAGTTGGATGATGCATCAATACCGGTTATACCAAAGCCTGCACGCAGCTTGAGGTTGTCAAGCCAGGTCACATCACTCATAAAATCCTCATTATTTATACGCCAGCCCACGGAAATACCCGGGAAGTTACCCCATTTGTTGTTGGCCCCGAACTTGGATGAACCCTCCCTGCGGAATGAAGCCATCAGCAGATAACGGTCATCAAAATTATAGGTGGCACGGGCAAACAACCCGATAAGCCTGGTATTGGACTTGGAGGAGGAGACCGAACCAAGACCTTCCTTTATTCCCAGGCCCCGACCCAGTGAGTTATAGGTATAACTGTCACTCGGGAAGTTCTTGTTTGAACCACCGAAACTCTCCCATGTGCTGTTCTCATAGTTATAACCCACAATAGTAGTAATATGATGATTGCCACCCAGTGTTTTGCTCCAGTTTGCGCTCAGCTCGGCCATGTCATAGATAAAATCCGAGGTATAGCGTGAAGCATAGCCGTTGTCACCACCTTCGGTATTGCTTACATCCTTCTTGGTGTAATAGTAGCCCGAGAGATAACTCTGGCCCTTGCGGGTGTACATAGCCTTGAATGTCAGAGCTTCCGTGGGTTTGTATTCCAGTCCCCCGGTTGCACGCAGGTTCCTCGAACGGGTCATGCCTATGCGTTCATTCAGGTATGATACCGGATTGTCATAGAAATATACCGACCTTTCAACGTAATTGCCGTCAGCATCATATACGGGCTGCGTGGGATTCTGAATACAGGCCATGCGATAGATGTAATCATAATTGTTGGGCATGTCTGTCTTCGCCTCATTGGCTATAAGGGAGAAGTTGGCGCTCAGCTTGTCATCAAACATTGAATGGGCAACCTGAAGACGAGCGCGGATATTATCTGTTCCCGATGTCTTCATTGTGCCCTGTTTCTGATCATAGGTCAGCGTAGCCAGGTATCCGGTCTGGGTTGAGCCTCCCCTGAGTGTCAGGTTACTCACATGTGAAATGGCTGTACGGCTGATCTCATCCAGCCAGTTGACATCCGCCCCGAGATCAGCCTCGTTGGCGCCTGACCACGACATACCCTCAGCCCACTTCTCGCGCAGCTGTGTGGCACTCATAAAATCAGGCCTCTTCAGCCATGATGAGGTAGAGATGTATCCATTGTATTCTATAGTGGGCGCCTGATCTTTCTGCAGTCCCTTGGTGGTGATGATAATCACACCGTTGGTGCCTCGGGTACCATAAATAGCAGTTGAGGACCCGTCTTTCAGAACATCAATTGATACAATATCTTCCGGAGCAACGGTCCCGAATGATCCGGGAACGCCATCCACCAGGATCAGGGGATCGGTTGTTCCCGTAATGGTGGAAAAACCACGAAGCAGTACTGATGTGGTTGCCGTGGGGTTACCCGAAGGAAGACTGATCTGAAGTCCTGCCACCTTACCCTGGACCAGTTGCCCGGCATCAAGGATGGCCCCCTTGTTGAATGCTTCGGTCTTGACACTGGCCACGGAACTGGTCACATCAGCCCTCTTCTGGGTTCCATAGCCGATAACAACAATCTCATCCAGTACCGAAACATCCTCCTCAAGAACGATCCGGAAATCTCTTGTGCTGCCAACAGTCACCTCCCGGGTGCCATAGCCGAGGTAAGATATAACTATCACTGACTCCGGTCCGGCGACCTCAAGAGAGAACCTTCCGTTGAGGTCGGTGACAGTGCCATTCACTGTTCCCTTCTCAATAACGTTCGCGCTTATTACAGGCTCCCCAGCCTCGTCAACAACGGTACCGGTAATTCTGACAGACGGGGCCATAGCTTCGCCCTGCGACGCACTGACATAATCCCCGGTACAGATGAACAGGAGAATGCAGAGTGCTCCACTTAGCAGCCTTCTGCCGGTTTTCTCTTTTTTTAATTGCAGGAATACATTCATATTTCTCAACATTTATTAGGTTATATTATTATGGTTTCCATGATTATTTCACTTTCCATTCAATGATGCCGCCTGAAGCTCCCTGTTGCGGGCGGGCGGTTATCTTCAGACCTGCAGTAGTCACCGGCTTAAACTTCACCACGTTATATCTGTCCTTCTCTGCCGTGTAATCCCCTTCGTTATCAACTGGTTGCCACCGGCCCTCCCCGGTTAGGTAAAAGAGTTCCCAGGATTGCGGTACCCGGTAGTTAACATCATAGTGATCAAAATCGAGCCAATAAACCTCTGTTTCCGAGACTGTCTCCACTGTGTCAAAGAGGTAAGCCACACTTTCATCCTGACCTCTGTTGCCAAACCAGCAATAGTAGGGCTTGCCTATATCAGATGAGCTCGCGGGCTCCCACTGGTCATTCACTCCCCAGACAGGGATGCCGGGCAGATCGGTACCTGCACTCTGATAGAGTGCCGCACTGTTGAAGCCCGGCCACCCGTTCTCCTTTTCATCCGGCTCCAGGGCACGTGCCCTTGATGCAATGGTGGATTCCGGGGAAGGATAGGCTCCGTCAGCGCTGGTGGGGAGCCATACGATCATCTGACCCGCTCCCCTGTTGCACCATGTAGAATATGGAATTGCAGTGCAGGTGTCTTCTGTTACACTACCTTCTTTATCAACCTGCCCTGCAATTCCAACCAACCTGATTACCCCATTTAAGAAATCCTTATCATATATAGCTTCAAACTCCGTGTCTTCAGGTATGTATTTGTTGAAGACCATGCCGTCAGGCTGATCACAACCTTCAAGGCAATAGACAACTGGTCCCCGTTCAATTGCCAGCTTTCCCGCATCAGCCTTTACATTGTCATGTGCCCTGACTCTTCTCACCTCCATCGGCAGATTCAGTTCAACCAGGTCACCTGCGGTCCAGTTTCTTTCTATAGTCACATAGCCATCCTTCTGCCTGCCTCTGAATTTCTTACCGTTAACACTTATGGTTACAGACTTAGCACCATCAGTATAGGTATAAAGATCGGTCCCCACCGGGTTATTGCGTGTCCATCCCGGAATACGGAATTTGACTGCAAACCTTCCTGGCTTTTCCGGGGTGACAGCCATTGTAACGCCACCGTCCCATGGATATCTGGTAGTCTGCACTACGTCTATCCTGTTGTTGTCTGTCTCTATTGTTGCACGACCCCGCGCATACATATTAACATATATATCATCCCCCCTTACAGCATAAATATATCCCGGGACTGATGCCATGAAGCGGGTTACATTTCCCGGGCAACAGGCACATCCGAACCATGGCTGACGTTCATGCTGCCCCATTGATTCCAGCGGATTGTCATAGAAAAACAGATCACCGCTGAGTGAGACCCCGGAGATGACTCCGTTGTACATGGCTCTCTCATATACGTCAACATACTTTGCATCGCCCGTGGCAAGGAACATCCTGTAATTCCAGTATACATTGGCTATCGAGGCACAGGTCTCACAGTAATTTTCCATATTATGGAGCTCATAGTCAGGCCCAAACCCTTCGCCCTGCGGGCGCGAACCTATTCCCCCGGTAATGTATAGTTTCCTGCCTGCCATATTCTCCCATAACCGTGTGATGGCCCTCAGGTAATCATGATCGGCGGTGAGCATTGCCACATCAGCCACTCCGGAATAGAGGTATCCTGCACGAACGGCATGCCCAACAATCTCCTTCTGTTCCAGGATGGGCATATGGTCCTGACTGTATTCACTCAGTTTGTGCCCGTCAGTTCCGCGACCTGTCTCCTCAATGAAGTACTGTGCCAGGTCAAGATATCTCTGTTCGCCGGTGACCTTATAAAGCTTGCTCAGTGCCATCTCTACGATAGGATGGCCCGAAGGAACATGCTTCTGTCCCTCACCGGGGCCGAACACCTCGCAGATCAGATCGGCATTCTTTCTGGCCACATCCAGCAGGCTGCGTTTGCCGGTGGCCTGATAGTGCGCAACGGCTGCCTCATACAGATGCCCGGAATTATATAACTCGTGACTGTTGATTCTTTCCCATCTTGAGGAACCCCACCACCCTGACAGGCGTTCACACCTGTTCGTAACGCAGGTGGTGAGATAGCCATCAGGCTCCTGCGCTGCGGCAATCAACCCGATAATGCTGTCAAGATAGCTGTCAAGCATGGGATCATAATGAGCAGCCAGTGAATATGAAGCTCCTTCAATTATCTTGTAGGGATCAGTGTCATCAAATGAGAAGTCGCCCTGATGCTCTCCCTCAATAAGCCCTGCAGCCAGGGCGAAATTGTCAAACCTGCCGTTCACTTCACACTGACGAAATGCAGAAGGGATACTTACCGTGCGATTGATCTCTATTCTGGGAGCCCAGAAGCTGTCAGTCAGCCGGACATTGGTGAATGATACCTCTCTGATCGGCTGAATATCTGCCTCTCCATTGCATGAGCACAGGAGTGAGAACCCGGCAAGAACGGGAAAAAGAAAAAGATGAATTGCTTTGACATGCATAATATTCAGTGGAACTAATTGTAGCAACTCAAAGGTATGGAACAAGAGTAAGCCGGGGTAGCAGCATTGTCCTTAATGCTGACAAAATTGTCCAACAATTGAAAAAAGTTTTCAGTCGCCTTATATCACTGTACTGGCACGTTTGTCCAAATTCATATTTGGATTATTGGTATAGTTTTTCGGACAATTGTTACCGGTCGGTTTTCAAAATAGCATCTACTTTTATATCAATGAATCATCCGGAAAACAAAAGTTAAATCCAAAAAATAAAATGATGAAAAAGATTTATGGAAATCTTCTGATTGTTATCATGATGTCATTTGCCCTGACCGGCTGTATCAAGTATGATGAGAACCCTGATGTACCCTGGGTTGAGCCCAAGGCAGTAGACCTGTCAGGAAGCGGCTCACTGAAGGTGGGATTCGGGGATGATGCCCTGACAACAAAGCACACTTACACATGGACGCTCAGCGAGACAACAATGCAGTTTGATTTTACTGTTGATATTGATCAGTATGTGAATGGCGATGAAGTCATCGCTGGGGGCGCATGGGAGATTGGCAATTTCATACTTCCGCCAGCAGCGGTGAATGAATTCACCGGGATTTTTGTTTCGGAACTTGATGAGACTACTTTTTATGCAGTTGAGCCTGACGGGACAGTTGTGGAGGAAATGACCTCATATAAACCCGGAATGTGGGTCGATGGCGAGGGTTACTCAGGAGGATATTCAACAAGCGCCATGTACTGGCAATGGTATATATGGGAGGGCAAAACCGACAAGGACGGTGATGTTATAGGATATGACTACAGCTCCGAAGACTACGGGAACACAACTGGTTTGTTCATGATCGGCAGCAATCCGTCAAATGTGGCTGCCCAGGCAGGTAAGACAGTTACCTCAAAGGCAAAGATAGTGGTCGGAGATGTTACTTATGACTGGATTGTAAATGTCACCTACGCCGGTGAAATATCCGAGAAGCTGGAAGATGAAGGAATGCTGATGCTCGGAATGGGAGATACAGCAGTGGAGACCGGAAGCTCCTATAAGTTGCTTGCCGATGAGGAGGGCATAGACCTGACATTTGAGGTAAACCTGCAGGAATTCATAGACAGCGAAGAGTGGCAGATAGGAGGATTTAAAATCGACCTCGAGGCTATCAATGAGTATTATGGGACTGATTTTGAGACCACTACCATTACCAACTTCTACCCTGTTGAACCTTCCGGCACGGCAGGAACGGCATGGACATCCTATGCACCCGGACAATGGGTTACTGCTGATGGTACCGCTGCCGACAACTCAAGCGGAGCAATGTACTGGCAATGGTATCTGTATGCGACAACCGAATATGACTATGATCTTGAGGGCAATGAAGGATACTTCCTGCTGGGCGCCAATCCGGGTAATGCAGCATCACTCTCAGGTACATCAGTTGTATCCAATGCAAAGTTTGTTGTCGGAGATCAAACCTACAACTTTAAGGTGACGGTTAATTATGGCGAAGGGGCAGTGCCCGCCGAGAACTTCCCTGATGTGCCGCTTACAGGATCAGGCTATCCGTTCCCCTATAGCGCCGGAGTGTCAGAAGCAAACCAGTTCAGCTGGTACACTGATGAGAATGGCATTTATATCTTCGCTGACATTTATTCACCTACAGTAATAGATGCGGGCGCCTGGGAAATCATGGGCTTCGTTATCAATCCTGAAGAGCTTCAGACAGCCTTTGGAATTGAGGCAGGCACATGGGATATCTCCACCTTCTATCCTGTTGAGCCCTCCGGCACCGAAGGAACCGAATGGACATCTTATGCTCCCGGACAGTGGGTGGCAGCAGACGGCTCAGCAACCGACTGGAGCGGCGGGGCTATGTTCTGGCAATACCAGGTAGGAGGCACCTACTATGATGGCCACAGCACCGAAGGATTGCTCCTGATCGGTACAAACCCGGAAAATATTGCTGACCTCGACGGCCAGACCGTAGTATCAAAGGCAAAATTCTTTGGCAAGGACTGGATAGTATCGGTCAAATACCACAACACCTATCCCACCAGCGGCTCGGGTAACGTGGGAGCACATACATATACATGGGCCCTTACCGAGACAGGTGTGAACATAGTTGCAAACTGCTCCGCAGCCCTGACCGATGATTCATGGAACTGGTTCGGATTCCCGCTCAACGAGATCTATATCAACAACTACTATGATATTACTATTGATGATCTCGCCGGAGCAATTGAATCAGGCCAGGCTACAGACGCCACTGACGGATTCTATCCGGTCGACTCAGAGGGTACGCGACTGGAAAAATGGACCAGCTATGCTCCGGGCATGTGGTTCGGCGCCGATGGTAATCCATGGGACTGGGGCTATGACTCATGGGGCAACTTCTGGCAGTACTATGCGGTTGCCACACATGATCATGCAATACCCAACCTGATGCTCTTCGGTAACTTTGGTGATGTGACCTACAATGCCCCCGGCACTACAGGCACCTCCAAATCCATCCTGAATGGCACATTGGAATGGAACGTAACAATTAATATTGTTGACTGATAATTAATAAGTACTTCTGAGCTTACCGGCTGCGGCCGGTAAGCTCTTTTTATTTACTTCTCATGAGAATCCGCCTGACAATACTGCTCGCAACCCTGCTCTCATTCTTCGCATGTACGGAGCCTGAACCGGATCTGCCCTTAATTGAGACAGATGAAAACGGACTGGCTGAAAATATGTTTACCGAATGGCCCGCCTATGATCCGGTTATCTCCTATAAATTCAGCGATGACTATCCTGATTATGAGATGCCAACAAGGAATCTTCCATATACGGGAAGGAACCTCGACTGGACCATGCACGACGGCTGGTGGTCATTCTTTGCAGGGACAAACGCCAACCCGCTGGTGACGGAAGAGGCAGTGCAGCCTATGCTTGAACGCCTGAACACTGACTTTGCCTATATACGTGACGTGATGGGCTGGCCTCCTGATATGGCAGTGCAGAATGGGTACAGGAGCGCCGTGTTCCTGTACGGGTCAGGGCTCAGTACTGATGATGCCTCAAATACTGAAACAGGAGGATGGCAGAGCTGGGTCTCAATAAACAATACTGACTGGCCGGTAATCCTTATATCTTATTATCCGATCTACTGCTTTGACCCGGATTGCAATTACCAGGATATTGAATTTCAGACTGATGCCGTGGTTCATGAGGGCATCCATACCATGTTCTCATCCATGCCCGGAAGGAATAACAAAGCCTGGTTTCATGAGGGCAGTAACTGCTGGCTGCAGGCCACCATGGAGCTTGACCGCTCCGGACTGACCGATTACAGCGGATTGAAATTCGGATGGCTGGCCGCAGGAAGCATCATTGCTCCTTTCATTCCCATTGAATGCTATGGCGGCTGGCTGGCAGACGGATCTTTCGGAGGACCGAACTATGAAGGCCTGAATGACAATACCCGCCGCATACTGGGAGGAGTGCAGTACAGTGAGGTATTCCCCACATTTCTTGCTGAATACCTTGGCTATTACAGCATCCCGTGGATATGGCAGAATTGCCGGGGCATGGTACTCTCAGGTATGGGAACCGTTATGGGGGAGGAACAGATGAGACGGCTCATACAGGAGTACCGTGCCAGGCTCTGCCTTGCTGACCTGGGTCGATACGAGGCTGCGGTGATGAGGATGTACAATGACAATATGGGAGTGCGCATCTATTCGGAGTTCAGCACCGCACCGGCAGAAGACTGGACCGCCACACCCTATGCAGCAACAATCCGTGATGATGATGGCTGGCTTATCCCCGAAGAGAGGACTCTTCCCGGATGGACAGGTGCCAACATTGTTCCGTTGAAAGTTGAGGGTGAGAGCGTGACTGTGACCTTTGATGCCATGAATAACAATATGTCCCTGCAGCTCTGCTACCGTACTGCTGACGGCAAGGCTGTCTATTGTGATCCGGTTACCGGAGGTGATTGCACCATTGTTACCAGAGAACTCAGGCCGGCCAATGATGTGGTTTTTGCTGTCATCACCAACCTTGATTATACCTATTCGGTCATCAACCAGCGCTCCCTGCATTATTCATACCGGCTTAAACCCGGTAACGGAGTAAAAGCCACAGCTGATATTCATACTGACTGGTTCGACTGGACCCGCTAGGCCTGTCTCCTCCTGACCCACCCGGCGACCATCGCTCCCATCCTGTTGATCCACCGGGGCAGGCGGCGGCGGGGAGCAGGGAGCTGCCGGCCCGAGCGGGTCACTGACAGCACCATGCCAATTATTGTCTCCCGGCCGGCAGGCTCATCGGCGCGCACGGCGGCGTCACCGCAGGTGACAATACGCTTGCGACCGGAAACTTTCATCACCTTAATGATCCTGTGCAGAACGAAGCCGCCGTCGCGCCGCAACGCAACTATCTGCCCCGCCGCCGCCTGCCCCGCACCATGCGGGCTGATCACCACCATGTCGCCCGGCCTGATGGCGGGCCACATGCTGAAGCCCCCGGCAGTGACAGCCACAGTGCGCCCCTCGCCAAGCATCCCGATGACAGTTGCAGCGGCAAGCTGCTTCTCTTCCGTCTCACGCAACATAAGGTAATCGCGTATGGTATCATCAGGCAGGAACGAAAGCCTGCTCACCCTCACCGTGGCTGCCAGGTCATCCGCCGCCGCCGCCAGCCTTGACGCGACCTCCCTGTCCCAGTTCTGCTGGATGCAGTTGGATAGTATCATTGCCACCGCCTCCGCCCCGGCAACAGGCTCGGACACGTTGGCGGCGCCATGCCTGATGACCCACAGGTGGTCAAGGGGGGCCGAGCGGGGTTCATCATTGCGGTATACTGGGGTGTTATGCATCACCCAGCTGCCATCCTCAAGGCGCAGCACCAGCCTGTCGTCGTGTATGACCCTGTCGCCCACCCTGTCAAAGATCCTCGCCAGGGTGGTTTTGCCGCTGCCGGAGCGGCCCGTGAAGAGCCATCCCCTGCCGCCACACAACACCCCGGAGCCATGAATCATAATCTCTCCGGCCCGGGAGAAAAGAAAGTACAGAAGAAGGCCGTCAAGCGGCCAGGGAAGAGGATCTACGGTAATGCCGGATGTGCGGGCGTTGCTATTATCAGCGGAAAGATCAGGAGCGTACCTGTCAGGGATAGGGCCGGTATGCGAATTTACTCCTGGTTTATCACCACATGAATCCTGAGGCTGATCATCTGTAGCGTCAGGCCCTGGCAGAGTATCTTCAACGTCAGGCCCTGGCAGAGTATCTTCAGCGTCAAGCCCGGGCCTGGAACCTGAATCCGGCTTGCCGTGCGGGGTGTCTGAAAAGATCTTCCACCGTTTTTCGCCGTGAGGCATTACAAGCAGGGCCATCCTCTCCGGTTCCCTCAGGAACACCCGTGCACAGGTCACCCCCTCGCCTGAGAACACCTCCCAGAAGGGCTCACCCGAGTTACGCACCCCGCCCGGCACCTCCTCCATCATCTGAGCATCAAACACCTTTTCCACCCCGTCAGGTATCTCACCCGCTCCCGGCTCGACCTCCACAACCAGGTCAGCCTCAGCAGCCAGATAAGACTCTGTTCCTGCCGCCGGGTCAGACACGGCCCCGGCAGTCCAAAAGGGAATGCCCGTGTCAATCATCCCGGTATCAGCATCGGTAAAAATGCCCGGAGCGGCATCAATAAACATAATGTGCCGGTCATCAGATGGTACCTCAAAAGCCCTGAAACGCTCATCAGGCCGGATGGCCACATCCTCCCGCGAACAGAGCCTGATCCTCCTCCCGGCTATGACGAGATCAACAGTCACGGCTCGCGGAACTGAAGAAATTCCTTTATCTCCCTGAAGAACTCCAGCGCATCTTTTTCGGCAACATCAGGTTCAACGTCGAACTCTTCCACTATCTTTGACGTTATATCACTGATGGCTCGCTTCCCGTCAATTTTCTCCCAGATAAATGCACCGGTCTCAGTAAGCCTGTATAGTGAATCCATATCGGCTATATTGCCGGTCAGCGGTATCAGCAGATACTCGTCGTTGATCCTGCGATAAACAACCGCCGGCGAATGGGAAGGTATGGAAGAGAGAGTAATCATAATCATTCAATCAACTCAAAGATAGCCAATTTCGGCCTATCTTTGGAAATCTAAATTAAAGACCAGAAATGTCAAGAAAAAAACAACCCGCTAAAAACGGAATTGATCAGAAGAAACTTATTGAGCTCATCATCAAGGTGATGGCAAAGAATCCCAGGCAACCACTTAACTACAAACAGATAGCCTCACGCCTTCAGTTCACTGAGAAAGAGGAGAAGAGGGCCCTCTCCGATGCCCTCCTGAGGATGAAGAAGGACGGCACCGCCGAGGAGCGGGGCCACGGCAAGTATATCCTTAAAGCCGTCGGCGGTTATATCACAGGCACCATTGATCTCACCAAGTTCGGCTACGCCTTCGTTATAACTGATGAGATGGAAGATGATGTCTTTATCGCAGCGCGAAACCTTAACACCGCACTCCACGGTGACCAGGTGAAGGTGCTGCTCTATGCGCGCCACAAGGGCAAACGCCCCGAGGGCGAGGTGGTTGAGATCATCAGTCGGTCACGCGCCACCTTCGTCGGAACCATCGAACTGACAAAGCAATTCGCGTTCCTCATCCCTGACAACAAGAACATGCCCTTCGACCTCTTCATACCCCTCTCCAAACTCAACGGGGCCAAACAGGGACAAAAAGCGGTGGCACGGATCGTGGAGTGGGATCAGCGTTCGCGAAACCCCGTGGGCGAGATTGTTGAGGTACTAGGCAACCCGGGAGAGAATGACACCGAGATGCACGCCATCCTGGCAGAGTTCGGCCTGCCCAACAGGTTCGAGCCGGAGATCGAAGCAGCTGCTGAAAAGATTCCCGCTGAGATAACCGCTGAGGATATCGCCGCGAGGCGTGACTTACGCGAAGTACCTACCTTCACCATTGACCCTGAGGACGCGAAGGACTTTGACGACGCCCTGTCGGTTGTCAAACTGCCCAACGGCAATATGGAGGTAGGTGTCCACATTGCAGATGTGACCCACTATGTCAGGCCCGGCTCAGCCATAGAAAAGGTTGCCCAGGAGAGGGCTACCTCGGTCTACCTCGTTGACCGTACCATACCCATGCTGCCGGAGAGACTGTCAAACCATATCTGCTCCCTTAATCCAGGTGAGGACAAACTCACCTATTCTGCCGTCTTTGAGCTCGATGCTAAAGCCAACGTCATCAGCGAATGGTTCGGGCGAACAATCATCAACTCAGACATG
Organism: Bacteroidales bacterium; assembly: GCA_012514255.1. The sequence goes on from JAAZAP010000244.1 coordinate 24,914, forward strand.
CGCTTCTCCTACTCCGAAGCCCAGCAGGTAATCGACACCGGCGAGGGCGAGATGAAGGAGCAGCTGCTGACCCTCCATAACCTGGCCCAGCTCCTTCGTAGTAAACGCTTCGCCGCAGGCTCATTCGCCTTTGAACGACTGGAGGTCAAGTTCAATCTCAGCGAGAAGGGCGTACCCCTGGGCATCCTCTTCCGTGAGTTCGGCACAGCCAACCAGCTGATAGAGGAGTTCATGCTCCTGGCCAACAAGCGGGTGGCGGAATTTGTAGGCAGGAAACTGAAGGGAAAAACATTCGTCTACCGTATCCATGACAAGCCCGATCCCGAGAAACTCAGTTCATTCAGCTACTTCATCAAGCGGTTCGGCTATGAGCTTGATACAGAGAACGTAAAGGGCCTCCCGGCCGCCATGAACAAATTGATGGACGAAGTGGCCGGCAAGAAGGAACAGAATATTGTTGAGACCCTCGCCCTGCGCTCAATGGCCAAGGCGGTTTATTCAACGGATAATATTGGTCATTACGGCCTCGCTTTCAGCCACTACACCCATTTCACCTCACCCATACGCCGCTATCCTGACATGATGGTGCACCGCCTGCTGACAAAATACCTTGACAAACAGCCGGCACGCGACAATGACAAGTATGTAAAGCTGTGCGAGCACTCCTCAAGGATGGAACGCCTGGCTACCGATGCGGAGAGGGCATCAATCAAATACAAGCAGGTGGAGTTCATGAGCGACAAGATAGGGAAGGTTTTTGAGGGAGTCATCTCGGGCGTGACCGAATGGGGCATCTACGTTGAGATCATTGAGAACCAGTGCGAGGGAATGGTTGCCATCAGGGAGCTGCAGGACGACTACTTCGAGTACGACGAGGAGAACTATTGCATCCGCGGAAGGCACTCAGGCAAGGTATATATGCTGGGCGACAAGGTCAGCGTTGAGGTGGTGAAGGCCGACCTGCAGAAGCGGCAATTGGATTACAGGCTTGCCGACTCGTCTGAAGAGGATTAACCGAATCTCTTGTCTGCCGACTCGTCTGAGACAAATCAGAAGTCGCGGCCTTCCAACCCGCCTGATGAGAATTAGCTGGATTTCCTGCCGGCCTGGTCACTGCTGATCAGTTCCAGCAGCCTGTCCAGCGCCTCGGCCTCGGGAACATTTTTATATACCGGCTCGGTGCCGCGATAGATGTGCACTTTCCCTTCAGCGGCGCCCACATAGCCATAATCGGCTCCCGCCATCTCGCCGGGACCGTTGACAACGCATCCCATGACAGCTATCTTCATCCCCGTCAGGTGGGCGGTGGCAGCCTTGACCTTCTGCACAGCCTCCTGCAGGTTGAACTTCGTTCTCCCGCAGGTGGGGCATGAGATGTACCTGGTGCGGGTGATGCGTGCTTCCGTTGCCTGAAGAATGGAGAAAGCCAGCCTGCGAAGAGCTTCGCCCTGAACGGCCCCTTTATTACTTATACAGAGTCCTGCCGGATGCCGTGCAATAAAGAATCTGCCAAGAAGGGTGGCCGCCTCTGTTGCCAGCTGCTCTGCATCATCACAGCTGAAGACCGGATTGAGAAGTTTGTCATAGGCCTGCATGCCTGCCTTAGTACGGAGCTCAACTGGTGAAACTATCAGGGCCTCACCGGTGAAAGCTGCGCCAGACTCATCTAAAAATTTCATATGAATCTCCCCGTCCAGGTTCCTGTAAGCACTGCTTTCTTCGGGCAGGCTCTTATCCCCGGGATTATCCCATGACCGACTACTTTCGGATAACTCCCCGGGAGTCTGCCCCGCAACTAAAGCAAATACCTGCGGGATCCAGCGTTCACCGGCTCTCTGCTGCTCCAGGGGCAGAACGGGATCCATCACCCTCCCTTTCTCCCCGGCTATAGCGTTTATAATAGCATGTGCCACAGATATCTCTGCCTCGGGCGGTTCTGACAGCGAGACCCTTACCGTGTCACCTATACCCTCTGCCAGCAGCGTGCCGGTGCCGGCGGCGGAGATGATACGGCCGTCCTCACCCTCACCTGCCTCGGTGATGCCCAGGTGTACCGGGAAAAACATTCCCTCTTCAGCCATCATCTTCACCAGCAGCCTGTTAGCCATGACCATTGTGAGGGTGTCTGACGATTTCATTGAGACCACAATTCTCCTGAATCCTTCTCCCCTGAATATCTTCAGGAACTCTATAGCCGAGACAGCCATCCCTTCGGGTGTATTCCCGTAGCGGGTCATGATGCGGTCAGAGAGCGATCCGTGGTTCACCCCAATGCGCACCGCAGTGCCGTATTCCGTACAAATCTTTATCAGCGGCAGCAGTCGCTCCCTGGTGCGCTCCAGCTCGGCCATCCACTCAGTTTCAGTCAGCTCCTGCCTGATGAATGAAGCCCGTTTGTCAGCGTAGTTGCCCGGGTTAATGCGTACCTTCTCCACGATGCGCGCCGCCGTTTCAGCAGCAGCAGGATTGAAATGAATGTCAGCACACAGCGGCGTGTTAAATCCTGCCGCCCGCAGACCGCTCTTAATGGCCGCAAGGTTCTCCGCCTCACGTACTCCCTGCGCCGTCAGCCGCACCAGCTCCCCTCCCGCTTCAATTATCCGTATGCACTGGCTGACGCTGGCTGCTGTGTCCAGAGTATCGGTATTGGTCATGCTCTGAACGCGCACAGGCAGGTCGCCGCCCATGGTGAGGGTGCCAACGCTAATTATATCAGATTTGTATTTCGTGACTTTCATTTTATTAAGTCATTGCAGTGCCGGTGGGCTTCCATGATGAGATCTTTCCCGAGCTGTTCATCTGTGGCTCCGGGCACTGCCGCTCATGCCGTTATCTCCCAGTCGTACCCGTCCTTGCGGTCCTTGACGGTGATACCAAGCTCTGCAAGCCTGTCGCGTATGCGGTCAGAGACGCTCCACTCCTTCCTCGCCTTGGCCTCCTGCCTGATATCGAGCAAAAGCTTCAGCACCCCGTCAAGCCTTTCCGTACCGGCCGATTCCTCAGCCCGGAGACCGAACAGGTCATGAATAAAGACCCTGAAGAGCTCCTGCAGGGACTCGATATCCGCCTTCATCAGCTTCTCCTTGCCGTCGTTGACCAGGTTGATTATCCTCACGGCGTCAAAGAGCTGCGCTATGGCCACGGGAGTGTTGAGGTCGTCGCTCATTGCCTCGCGGCACTTCGCGGCGATGCCGCTGACGTCAGCCGTGGAGCTCCCTGAAGGGGTCAGTCCTGCCAGGGTCTTCTCCGCGTTCATCAGCTTTTGCAGTCCCAGCGAGGCTGCCAGCAGGGCCTCATTGCTGAAGTCGAGTGTGCTGCGGTAGTGTGCCTGCAGCATGAAGAAGCGGATAGTCATGGGCGAGTAAGCTCTTGCCAGCAACTCATGTGATCCGCTGTACATCTCCTCCAGGGTGATGAAGTTGCCCAGTGACCGCGCCATCTTCTGCCCGTTGATTGTCACCATGTTGTTATGCACCCAGTAACGTACCGGCGCGTGGCCCTGTGCGGCGGTGCTCTGCGCTATCTCGCACTCATGGTGCGGGAAGATCAGGTCCATGCCCCCGCCATGGATATCAAAGGTCTCACCTAAATATTTTGTGCTCATCACCGAACACTCGAGGTGCCACCCCGGAAAACCCTCGCTCCACTTCGACGGCCATCTCATTATATGTCCCGGTGAGGCTTTCTTCCACAGGGCGAAATCGAACTGTCCCCGCTTCTCATCCTGTCCCTCCAGGGTGCGACTGTTGGCACGCATATCCTCCAGGATCCTTCCCGACAGGGTGCCGTAGTTGTGCTCCCTGTCATACTTCTCCACATCGAAATAGACGGAGCCGTTCACCTCATATGCATATCCGCTCCCGATAAGTCGTTCCACCATCTGCTGCTGCTCGATGATATGACCGGTGGCACGAGGCTCAATGGATGGCGGCAGGGTGTTCAGCTTCTCCATGGCATGATGATAGCTGTTCATGTACTTCTGCACTATCTCCATCGGCTCAAGGTGCTCCTGCCTGGCGCGTCTGCTGATCTTGTCCTCACCGCTCTCTTCGGCTTCATTCTCCAGGTGGCCCACGTCGGTGATGTTGCGCACATAGCGAACCCTGTAGCCCAGGTGCATCAGGTACCTGTAGAGCACGTCGAAGGTGACAGCCGGACGGGCATGACCCAGGTGGGCCTCACTATAGACCGTGGGGCCGCATACATACATGCCCGCGAATGGCGGGGACAGTGGTTCAAACAGCTCCTTCCTGCGTGAAAGGGTATTGTATAGATAAAGTGCACTTTTCATTTCTGAGGCCGTTTGTGCAAAAGTAATGCTTTTAGAGCATAATGGTGTCACAAAACCATCAAGGGCCTCGCAGCGTGGCGGCCGGCGAAAGGAGGCAACTGGCAGGATTTGCGATCTGCGATTTGTGATTGCCGATTTATGGCCGCAGGTCAGGTTGTACAATTCTACCACCTCTACGAGGTGGGTGGGGGTTCCGGACATCCATGTACAATTCTTCCACCTCTGCGAGGTAGCTTACCTGCAGATTACATCCTATACATTGCCCGTAGGGCATAAAGCATTGTAGAACATTGCGTTCATGTGTAAGGGATGGCCGTAGGCCATCAAGAATTGTAAAAGCCCCGGGGGATAACCCCCGGGGCAGCGCCGCCGGGAGAAGTCCGGCGACAATCGCAAAAAGCGAGGCATCATGCAGCGAGACTGCGCTACTGAAGCGCTTTTTGCCCATTATACTCTAATTCATCTATGCTTTCAGACACGTAGTTTCCATCTCCGTAACATTAAAAAACCATTCATCTAAATAAACCCCAATTGCGACATCGACCAGGACAAAATTTTTGACTGATATAAATTTAACAAAATATATGGTTAGTCTCCAAATAAAATTGAAGATTTTTAGTAATAATTTTGACGAAATATCAATCTTCCCGGCTTTTGCTTCCGCGAAGACCTAAAATCCATCCCAGCTTACCCAGCCTGTGAGGATAGAAAAGCACTGCTCTCAGGGCCGACCTGCAGCCGTACCTGCGCTTCATGAACCCTACGGAGGGGAAGATATCCCCGAGAATGAATATCAGCTTCTTGCCAGGGCTCCTGAGCGCTTCCAGGTTACGGGTGAACATCTCCCGCTGGCTGATCGATTCTATGGCCCCGGGATACATCAGGTCATTCATGAACCCGGCAACAACAGCTTCACCGCTTTCAATTGCGGTCGTGTCATGTGCATCTGATTCACTTATCCGGCTTTCCCCCGGTGTGTCATCGCCTCGCCCCGGGCCATCCAAAAGTGATCTGATCACTGAGGGCATCTTCACTCCCCATACCTTCTCCATAACGGTAAGCACGGTCCCGGTCTCCTCGGCAATACCAGCTTCCTGCGCAGCAGCGGGAAGCTCCGGCGTAAGCACCCTGTCTCCATGCCTTGCAAGCAGCAGGTAAATATCCGTCCACAGCCTCATCTGGAACTCACCCTTGATACCGTGCTTGTAGATATGGCCCACCAGCGCGAGGAAAGCAATCATTGGAGGCAGTACCCGCAACGTACCCTTTCCGGCGGTGACTGTCTCCGAGTCAGCTATTGCCCTTACAACCATCTCCTCCGCCTCCGGACCGAAGAGCCTGTAGTGCAAATCCACGGAGACACCTCCCCGGTGCAGCTCGGGCAGATGGTTGCCAAGATCAAGGATGATGTGTTTGTAGAGGGGAGATTTCAGGCGCATCGACCTGAACCCATCCCTGACAAGTATATCTCTGGCTCTCAGTGCATCAGAGGGAGCTACCAGCAGATCGGCGTCACTCATCTGGCGCAATCCTCTGGAACCGTAAACAGTGTGTTCCAGGGCAAGACCCTTCAGCGCCACCACCCTGATCCCCTCCCGCTCCAGCAGACCGCACACGGCAGTAGCAGCCTCTGTGATCCACGCCACCCTGGCAATCGATTTGAACCGTAACGCTTCCAGCATTGTCCTTTCTGTCTCCTGCACCCGGTCCTTCAGTCCAAGATCAGAGATATTCTGCCACACCAGGGCTGCCACACCGTGCCTGACCGCCAGAGAGGCAAAGAGCTGCCATGAGGTGAATGACTCAAACTCCCGGCTGATCCTCTGCCTTTCCCCGGCGGAAAAGTCTGTCCTGCCAAGCAGCAGAAGTAACCTGACCACCTTCAACAACTCAACGTTATCTTCAGTCAACAGTATCTCCGCAGGTTCATTCATCTGTACATCGATTTCTGCCTGGTGTACATATCGTAATATTTGCCTCCTGCTGCCATCAGCTCATCATATGTGCCGGCCTCTGCGATCCTGCCGCCGTCAAGAACGATGATCCTATCGGCATCGCGCACATTTGACAGCCTGTGGCTGATGAAGATACAGGTACGTCCCCCGGTGATGTTACTGAGATCAGAGAAGATCTCGTCTTCTGAATCGGCATCAAGTGATGAGGAAGGCTCATCGAGTATCAGCACGGGTGACTGGCGATAGACTGCCCGAGCTATGGCTATCCTCTGCCACTCGCCCCAGCTCAGCTCGCGCCCGCCTTCGGTGTGATGACCCAGCTGAGTATCATATCCCTCCGGGAGAGCCTCCAGCAGCTCCCGCAAACCTGTTGTTACAGCAGCTTTTCTTAACTCGTCCGAGACATTAGGGGAACTGTCATTTACGGGTTGTTCTGCTTCTTTCGCGGAACTGTTACTCCCTGGTCGCCCTGCGCGATCACTGCGATCACCTCCATCACCGCGATCACCTCCATCACCGCCGCCATCAGCGCCGTCATCACTGCTCCCGAGCCTTATATTATCCCCGGCGCTCAAATAATAGAGCATGAAATTCTGGAACACCACTGAAAAAAGCCTTCGGTATGAGGCCGGGTCAACGGTGGTGACATCCGTACCGTTGACCATGACACGCCCATCGTCAGGGTCATACAGCCTGCAGAGCAGCTTGACCAGCGTGGTCTTGCCCGAGCCGTTGGGCCCCACAATAGCCACCTTCTCTCCCTGTGTGATACGAAGAGTGATATCCTGCAGCGCCGGGCGGACGGCACCGGGATAAGTGAATGACAGCTTCTCTGTGGCAATCTCGCTGAACGAGTCCGCCTCAGGCGCCCGCAGCTCACCTGTCATATCCGGCTCCAGGTCAAGGAAGGTGAAGAGATCGCGCAGGAAAATGCTGTTCTCCGCCAGTCCCGAGTAACCGCTGACAGCATCGCGCAGATACACCATTGCCTGCCTGAAGGCTACCAGGCACATTGCAAGCTCCCCGGCAGTGATTGATGATCTGAGATACCCGGAAGTGGCATAGATGATCACCCCGGCAAAAGCCGCTACCTTGAGCAGGGAGGCCAGGCCTTCAGGCAGGATGTTTCTCTTCTCCGTCCTCAGTTCTGGTTCGCGCGAAGCACGGAAATGCTTCCTGAAGAGCCTGTCAAAGTATCCTCCTAGATCAAAGAGCTTCACCTCCCTGGCCGGCTTCTCGCCTGTGAGGAGCCAGCTGAAATAGGATGCTCTCCGCGAGTCGGATGTGACCGCTTTCCTTGTCTCATACATCCTTCGTGAATTGCGCACCCTGACAAGCATGACGGGAATAAATACCAGGATCACTATTATCAGCGGTATGAGCCCGAAATTCCTCAGCACATAGGCCATGGCAAGAAAAGAGATCACCCCCCTGAGCAACAGTATGAAGTCAGATACCATTGCAGAGGGCCTCCACGAAATGTCCCTGGCAGCCCTCTCAAGCCTGTCGTGGAACAGCGGATCCTCAAAGAACCTCAGTCCCAGTCTGCCTGCGTGAGCATGTATCAGTGAGGAGATGTGCCCTTCCAGAAGATAAGAGTGTTTTCTTGTCAGGTACCTGCCAGCAGCGGCCATAAGGTCGTCGGCCAGCAATGCCAACACAATAGCCACCGTGAGCCAGATAAAAGCAAGCGGTAAAGGGCCGCTGCCGGGTATTCTACCTCCGGAGGAAAGGCCGTCAGTGCCTCTGTCTCCGGAGAGGCTGTTGGCGCCCCCGCCATCGGCCACACCGGCTATTGACTCACTTACTCCTACGCCAGGATCAGTCACCCCGGTTACCAGGTCAACATAGTGTCCGATCAGGAGCACTGCCACCAGGGGCAAAAAAGCCCTGACAATAAGTATGGCAGCGGTCATTACCGTCTCCCTGCGTGAGCTGTCTGCCAACAGCCCCAGGGCCCGCCTCAAGATGTTATTCTGTGATGTCATTCAGCGGTGATATACACAAAGATAACAAGAAGAGTCATCAAAATCCTGAATAGACAAAATCTTATAAATGCAATATCGTCATTGACATGATGCACTTTATTCTTACTTTTGTGATTAATAGTGTCTTTCCTCCGTTTAAATAGTTGGAATTCGAAACCTTTGAATACATAGGGCGTTAGATCAATTAAAATACCTGTCATGAAAAGGACCCGTCTGCTATTGATAGTTTTATTGCTCATTGTGACCGAGATACAGGCACAGATAAGTGGTAGTGGTACTCTCACTGATCCGTATCACGGTATTAATTCCGGCAACTTCACAATAAGCGGCATCAAATATTTCAATGCTAATATCGGCGTTTCATCCGGAACACTGGAGCTTACACCGGGTTCCGTACTGATAAGCATTAACAGGATCGCATGCATAATTATCAGTGGAACAGGAGCGTTGGTTATAAATGGTTCAGAAGCCAGTCCAGTAACTATTTCTGCAGACCCCGACCAGGATGGTATCATAGGGGAAAGCAGTGAATTCTGGGGAAATATTCAGCTTAACTCAACCGGACAGAACACTATCAATCACGCCATCATCGAAAACGGACGTCGGGTACGTTTCGGCATATTGGGTGGAGGAATATATGCCACCTCAGGCACACTGAATATATCCAACACCACTATCAGGAACTGCTATGCCTTCAAGGGTGGGGGCATCTACATGCTGCCTGCTGCAACAATTAATATATCACAGACTTTTTTCGAGAACAACAGAGCCTATGAGCAGGGAGGTGCGTTGTTCCTTGAACCAGGTTCTGCCCCGGTGATCACTTCCTGTCTGTTCTACAACAACCAGGCGCAGTCAGCCACTCTCAAGGGAGGGGCAATCACCTCATTATCGTCATCTCCTGTTGTTGTTAACTGTACTTTTACAAATAATCAGTCTGCTGCGGCTGACGGAACTACCTTTTACCTTGAGAACTCACCTAGTGCAAAAATTGTAAATACGGTCATCTGGGGAGGTTCATCCCATATCGGACTTTCAGGTACTCCTTCAACAGTATTTGACCTCTGTGCCATAGAGGGCGTATCATACTCCGGGTGTCTCACCCTCAGCAGTATCAATACCGATCCTGACGGCCCAAATTTCACAGATCCCGCCAGCGGCGATTTTTCTCTGGCATTTGCCTCTCCGATGCGCGATTCCGGTACAGAAAGTTACCCGGGATTGGAGATACCGGAACTTGATATCCTGGGACGCGGCCGGGTGGGCGTTATTGACAGGGGAGCCTATGAGATGTTATACAGCCGTTGGCACGGAGGGAACATCTCATGGAGTGATCCCTCCAACTGGGATGCAGGGATTACACCCGGGTCAACCAGTATAATTATCCCTTCGGGTATGCCTACTTATCCGACCAATTCGCCGGGTCCTAATTTCATCCTTAATTCAGGATTGGAAATGATACTGTATCCCGGAGCAAAAGTAACCTTCAACTTTCTCTTTAATAACGGCAGGATAGACCTGCTCTCTGATGCCACAGGCATCTCTTCAATGATCGTTGACAGATACACAGGTTTGTCAGGCAACCTAAACATCGACTTACACCTGACAGCAGGCCCGGCAGGCATCGACTGGTGGCATTACATCACAACCCCCATTACAATGTCAAAAACGGTCTTCACGGATATCGAACCGGAAATGCTGGCACGTTATGACGAAACCAGGGTAATTACTGATGTTGTTGACGGCTGGCAGTGGCATGACGGTTACGGTGGCACTACCCCCTTCAGTGAACTGAAAGCAAAGGAGGGTTATGATGTGAGTGTTGCGACTGATGTGACAATGACCTTCAGGAACCTCAAATCAATGCTTACCACCCTGGGTACTATTAACCTGCCATTCAGCGGATCCGGCGGTGATACAACCATTTACGGATATTCTCTCCTCGGTAACTCACTAACATGTGGTATTAACTGGGACAGGGTAACCTACTCGCATGATCATACCTTGATCAGGCACGCCTACTATGTCAGAACAGCATCAGGTGAGGAGGCTTCTTATGTCGACGGTGTGGGAACCAACGGTGCCACAGCCCACATAGCTCCCTTGCAGGGGTTTTTCGTGCGCACAAGAGCAACAGGAACCTATATCACAATCCCTCTCAACGCCCGCGAACACAATGCTGCCCCGAGATTCAAATCAGCAGACCAGATTTCCCTGGTCAGACTTGCCCTTTCATCAGCCGCAGCTCGTGATGAGATGGTAATACGGTTTGAACCGGAAGCCACCTTTAGCTTCGACGGCCTTCTTGATGCAGGTAAACCATTCAGCCACCAGACAGGGCAACTGAAGATTTATTCATTGATGAAAGGTGAGGATTATTCAATCAATACAATCCCCTGGCCATCAACAAAGACGAGAATCCCTCTCGTCCTCCATACTCCTGAAGCAGGGACATATAATATTACCCGGAGCCAACTGCAGAACACTGGCGAAACCGGAATCTTTCTTACTGATCACCTCACCGGCAGCAGTATTGACCTGACTGCAACCGACTCCTACACATTTTCTGCGCTTCAGGGAACAATCACAGGCCGGTTTGCCCTGACCATTATCCCTGCAGAGAAGAGTGTGGCCGCTGCCCCGGCAGAGACACCTGAGACAGATGATGTCAACCTGCTTAAGATCTATGCCGCCCAGGGAAGGGTATGTATCCTGCCGCAGGGAAACGACTGGGATGGTGTCAGGGGAAAGGTCAGGATATTCGATATAACCGGAAGAATTATACTAGTATCCGAATATGAGCGTTTTAACTCAGGGGAACTGAAAGAATTTTACCCCGGTGATTCCGGAAACCTCCTTATTGTTGAGGTGACCGCAGGAGATAAAAGATACCTTGAAAAGGTAGTGCTGTCAAGGTGACCGTTAATGTGGATAACGAAACAATGACGGTTGAAAAATGTTTAAGCTGGTAAAGATCAAAGAGATTATATTTGAGCCGCAACAGATCAGAATCAATGAGGGGAAAGAAGAGAAGATACGTCAGGCCTGCAGTTATACGCATTGAGCTTGACAACTCTGTCTCCCTGGTCATGATGACCGCCGCACCGCCTCATCCTCCAGGCAGGAGAAGAGGGGGCGACAGCCAACCTGACAGCCCGTTCTCCTCACCCTTCTCCGACAAACCATTCAGTTAGATAACACAGGAGAGGCCCGCAAGCCTCTCTTTCTATTCAAGCCTCCCTGTAACCAGGTCAGGGGGCTCGCTTTGCATTCAGGCCTCACAAGTAACCAGGCCCAGGGGCTCGCTTTGCATTCAGGCCTCTCCTGTAACCAGGCCCGCCGCCTCTCTTCGCGTTAAGCATCCTCCGGCATCTGATGCCATTGGCCATACCCCCCTGCCAGCTCCCTGAAATGACAGGGACAGGTCACGCGACCTGTCCCTGAATCTGCTATTTGCTTCGCCCTGCGGCGCTTTATGCTTCGCCCTGCGGTGCTTTATGCTTCGCCCTGCGGTGCTTTGTCAGTGCAGCAACGTGATATCACCTGCCTTCTTGAACGGCCGCCCGTTGGCATACTTGCCATCCACGAGCCATACATAGACTCCCTGCTGGCATAGCTTGCCCTTGTAGTAACCGTTCCACGGCTTGTTGATGTCAAACGTCTCGAAGATCAGCGTACCCCACCTGTTGAAGATCTGCATGTGATACTCAAGCACCGTCTCCCTGATGGGCGGGAAGAAGAACATATCCATCGCTTCACCACTGTTGGGCAGCTCGTCTATCTCTATCGGACCTTCAAGATTTGGCTTGAAGACCGACGCAAACACCAGGTCGCCGAAGGGCTCAACAGTCACTCCAGGCGACATTACATAGGTGTCATAACAACCGTTCGCCGAGTACGCGTGCAGCGTGATGTCATAGATACCCTCCGTGGTGTACCGGTGGTACGGATCGCGCAGATGCGAAGTGTCACCGTCACCAAACTCCCAGATAAAGGTGTCACCGCCTTCGGTGAGGTTGAACAGCCTTACCTCCTCGTCATTGACATATACCTTCGGCGGCGAGACATCAAAGTAAGCCCTTGGCGAGGGATAGACATTAACCACCTGCGACTCAGAGTCTGTGCCGCCGGGACCGGTGACATACAGCGTAACCAGGTAGGTTCCTGCCTGCACATAGGTGTAGTTCGGATTCATGGCGTTCGACGTATGTCCGTCACCAAAGTCCCAGTAATAGCTGGTGGCATAGAGCGAGGTGTTGTTGACTGAAACATTCCACGGCTGACAACCTGACGGTATGGAGTCAAAGGCGGCTATCGGAGGCGTGGGCAGTACCCTTACCGTGTTAACAACCGATTCGGTACAGACGCCGTTGCTCACTGTCAGGCTTACGCCGAAGTCGCCGGGAGCAGCATAGGTATGCACCGGTGCCTCATCCGTTGAGGTGTCGCCGTCAGCGAAGTCCCACAACCAGGTCCAGTTGCCGGCATTGGTGTTGTTGGTGAAGCTGACGGTGGCATCAGGATAAACCTGCGAGGCCGGGATGGCAGTGAAGGCAGGCACCGGGGTGGGATAAACCACCAGCGGCATTGTCGTCTCACTGATACAGCCGAAGAACGACTCCGTCCTCAGCGTAACATCGTACGTCACCAGATCAGTGCCTGTATTGTAGTAGACATGGCTGATCACGTTCGATCCTGATTCCATGTTGCCGTCGCCATAGGTCCAGTCATACCTGAACGCACCCGGCAGGGTTGAGAACATCACACTCTCACCCGAACAGATTGTGTCATCACTTATAACGAAGTCAGAGAGTATCTCCGGGTAAACGGTGATATTCTGTTCCATAGAAGAGACGCATCCGTTGGCCGAGGTTACCTCCAGCCTTACGGTGTAGTAAGCCAGCGATGCGGTTGTATTGGGATAAGTATGTGACGTATTGACTTCCGTCGAGGTCTGTGTGTCGCCAAAGTCCCACAACACGGAGGTGTACCCCGTGGAGCCGTTGGTGAAGTTGACTGTCAGCGGCTGGCATCCGGAAGGAGCATCCACGGTGAACATAGCCACCGGTTTCTCAACCTGTACCACAAGTGTATCGAGGCCAACACAACCCTTGCTGTCGGTCACCTGGTAGATCAGCCTGTAATAGCCCTCCATCGAGGTGTTGAACACCGGGTTCTCTATGTTGTACTGACTCAGCGGTCCAACATCGCCAAACCACCTGTGGGCGCTGTAAACACCTGATCCTCCTGCCGGGTTACCGTGCAGCTGCGTGGGCACGCCACCACAGACAAGCAGGGTATCAACAGGTTCGATCTGCGCCGTGGGCCATTCATTGACTGTCAGCAGTGCCTCCCGGGTGTAGTAGAGCCCGCACGGACCGGTGATCTCGAGCCGGTAGTGCCATCCGTTCATGGCGGTGGTGGCACTCATGATCACCAGCTGTGGGGTCTGTGTGCCCTGGTAGAGGGCGCCGTCACCCAGGTTATTCCATCCCGAACCTTCGTTCACCTGCCATATCGTGGTCTCTCCGGCACCGGTGTTGAACACCTGCGAGAAGAAGACCGCTCCGGCCTGGTCACACACCTCTGCATCAGCCGGCTCAGATATGATTGAAGGCTCCGCGTAAACCCTGAGAGGAGCAAACGAGCTGGTGACAGGAGGCTGACAGGTACCTGACACAACCACCCTTACAAGATAACCGTTCATCGACAGATCAAGGTTATTGATTGTAAGATCGGGGGTGGTGGTTCCTGAATAGGTTGCACCATCCGTCACGTCGACGAAGCCGGAGCCACTGTTCACCTGCCACTGGTAGGCCACGGTGGTGCCTGCAGCAAGTGCGCTGAAGGTGGCGCTGCCGCCGGGACAACCCCTGAACTCATCAGGATGATCAGAGAGCTCAGGTGCAGTGTATACGGTGAGAGCAGCCTCGTCAGAGACCAGGTCTGCCGAGCAGTCGCCGCCGATGATAACCCTGTACCGGGTGCCATCCATGGTACGCGACGGGCCGAAGACCATCAGCGTGGGCGTCTGAACTCCCATATAGATACCACTATTGGTCAGGTTATCCCATGTGGTGCCGTCGAAGGCCTGCCACTGGTAACTCAGATTGGCACCGTCGGCAAGTGCTGTGAAGCTCGCGGTCATGAACTCGCATATGGCCGAGTCAGCAGGCTGTTGCGTGATGAGAGTCTCAATGGAGACATCCAGCTGCACCGTCTGAGAGACGGCTTTGGGCGTACATGTGCCTTCAATCTCTACACGGTAACGGTAGTTGTCATAGGTGCGAGGCACGGCTGTCAGCGTCAGCAGGTTCGTGGTGGCACCGGAATAGACTCCGTCGTCAGTGATAGCGTCAAAACCGAGGCCATCGCCCTTATCAACGTACCACTGGTACGTAAGGACAGTGCCCTGTGCCGACACGGTGAACGAGGTATTTGTGTTCTCGCATATTGTTGCAGCAACAGGCTGTGCAAGTATCTCAGGCGCGGTGTCGACCGTCAGCAGGGCAGCCGCAGAGGTGTCAGGAGGCAGGCATGTGCCGCTTACTATCACCCTGAACATGTCCCCGCTCATGGTGCGGTGTGTGCCGTTGACCTTGAGATTCATCGTCGAGACACCGAAGTAGGTGGCCGTCTCGGGGAGGTTGTTCCAGTTGGTGCCTCCGTCAATACTGCGCTGCCACCTGTAGATCGCACCGGTAGTGACACCGGCATCAACTATGAAGTCAGCTATGCCGTACTCACAGATCACCACGTCATCAGGCTGGTCAACAATCTCCGGCAGCTCGTTCACTGTCAGGAAGGCCGGCATCGAGGTCAGGCTTGATCCGCAGGTGCTGCTGACCACAGCCCTGTAGGCCGTATTGTTGTCAGCCGTGGCCACTGCGGCAATTGTGTATGTCGATGCTGTCTCACCTGTGAGCGGCGTCCAGGTTGCGCCTCCGTCAAGGCTGCGCTCCCACTGGTACGACGGGTTCGTCGTCAGACCGGCATCAACGGTGAAGGTGGCCGTCTCGCCCTCGCAGAGGGTGAGGCTGGCAGGATGCTGCGTAATCTCCGCCTGACGCGTCACGGTAAGAGTGACAGGATCAGATTCAATATAAGGAGTACATGTTCCTGATACTCTGACCATATACTGGTATCCTGACATCATCTCCAGCGCGCTGACCACGGTGAGCGTGGCAGTGTTGGCACCCTGGTAGCGGGCCCCGGTAGCCGGATTCCAGCCGCTGCCGGTATCAACAAACCACTGGTAAAGCGGGCTTGTTGTGACACCTGCATCTACAGTGAAGACAGCATCCTCACCCGAGCATAATGTGACATCAGCAGGCTGCGCAATGATCTCAGGCTTCTCATTGACGGTGAGAGTAACTATATCCGACAGCACCGGCACGGGACAATCGCCCGAGATCTCAGCCTGGTACAGGTAACCGTTCATGGCACTGACTGCTGTCACACTGAGTGTGGCTGCGGTCTCACCCGGCATGAGCGTCATGCCGCTGCCGGTGTCAACAAACCACTGGTAAAGCGGATTGGTGGTGCCACCGGCGTCGGTGACGAAGGTTGCCACATCATCCTCGCAGACAGTCAGGCTGACAGGCTGGACAACAATCTCGGGAACCGTTTTGACGTCAATGGTTGCCGAGCCGGTAAGATCAGCATGAGGCGCCGCAACGGTACACCCGTTGTTATCAGTCACCGAGGTGATTGTATAGGTGGTTGTGACCATCGGGTTGACCGTTATCGGGTCGCCGCTGGCATAGTTGTTTACTGTTGTTCCGTCGCTGAGGACCACCGTGAAGGGTGCCTCACCGGTAGTGATTGTCACGGTCACCGTGGCGGCGTCACCCGGGCAGACGAATCCTGTTCCTGCTATTGATGCCACCGGCAGAGGATTGACGGTTACAACAACGGTGTCACTGTACGCGGGATCACATGCTGCCGAGTTGACACGGCGACGGAAGTGGGTTGTCTGAAGTATGCCCGCGGGCGGATCGTATGATGCCATGTTGGCTCCTGATACGTCGCTCCAGTTAATGCCGCCGTCGAGACTGCGCTCCCACTGGAAGAGTATCGTAGCCGGACCGCCTGACGGAGCCGTCACCTCACTGAGAGGCGTCGGGTCACCCTGGTAACACACTTCCTGGTCTCCGTCAATGGAACCCGGAAGCAGCTGCGGAGGCTGAGTGATCAGGATAGTAGCCTGTGCGTTGCAGCTGTTGGCATCAATAACCTGCACAGTAACCTCGCCTGCGGCGCCTCCCGTAAAGGAAGCCGATGTGCCGGTGAGATTCACCGTTGCTCCTGCAGTGTTGGTGATGACACTAAGAACATATGGCGACGTGCCGCCGGATACCGAGAAGGAACCGGTGGCTGTAGCATCGCCGAAGCATGCAAGCACAACATCCGGAGTCTTGCCAAGAGTCAGCACTGCCGGCTCAAGAAGCACGACAGTGGTCGTCGATGTACAGTTGTTGGCATCGGTGACAGTGACACTGTAGGTGCCTGCCGCCAGACCGCTGATATCCTCAGTGATGGCTGTGTATCCGGCAGGACCGGTCCATTCGTATGCAAACGGAGCCTCGCCGCCGCTGACAACCAGGTCAATGGCGCCGTCAGTGCCTCCGTTGCATTTAATGTTATACCCGCCGGCATAGACAACCGGGGTGGTTGTCAGCACTATCGGCGGATTGACGGTGATGGTCACCTGGTCACTGGCAGTACAGCCGTTCCTGTCGGTGATGGTTACGGTATAGGTTGTTGTGGCTGCCGGCTTGGCAGTAGGACTGGCTACATTGGTGTAGTTGAGCCCGGCTGCAGGTGTCCAGTTGTATGTATAGTCTCCTGATAACAGCAGCTCACCTCCGGCACCGACAGCCGTAAGATTGGCCACGGACGTCGGGCATGCGCCGATGATGTAGTCGTCGGCCGTGGCAGTGACTGTCAGCGGCGGCGCCACATTGACCTGCACCTGTGCGGTGGTAGTGCAACCGTTGGAATCGGTAACAAGAACTGTATAGAGTGTCGAGACCGCCGGCTTGGCAGTCGGGTTGGCCTTCGTGGCGTCATCAAGAGTCAGCGGGTTGTCCCAGAGATACGTATAACCGCCCTCGCCGCCGCTGACGGTGGTGCTCAGGTGAGCCACCGAGAGCGGACATTCGCCTATCGGGTCGTCATCAACGGCAGCCGTAGCCGTGAGCGGCGGGGCTATGTTGATGGTGACATCGGCAGTGACAGTACAACCGTTGGCGTCAGTGACAGTGACGGTATAGGTCGTATTGACCGTGGGTGAAGCAACAGGACTCTTGATATTCGGATCATCAAGTGATGCCGCCGGAGCCCAGCTGTAGGTGTAAAGCTCCTCTCCTCCGGTGACAGCCACATCAAGGGTGGTCGACTGCCCGGGACAGTCACCGATAAGGTAATCGGCAGCCGTGGCTATGGCTGCCAGCGGAGGACGCACTTCAATGGTTATGATATTGGTAGCGGTACATCCGTTGGCGTCAGTCACGGTCACCGTGTAAGTGGTGGTTGATGCGGGCTTGGCAATCGGGTTGGGAATATCTGTTGCACTCAGGCCGGCTGAAGGAGCCCAGCTCCAGGTATAATCGCCGCCAGCAAGCTCCTCACCGCCGTTGGCTGTGGCAGTGATCTGAGCCACCGAGGTGGGACAGGTGCTGAGGATATAATCGTCAGCCGTTGCTGAAACGGTCAGCTCAGGTGCAACAACAATCTCAATATCATCCGATGCCTGACAACCGTTGGCATCAGTCACAGTCACCGTATAGGTGGTGGTTGATGCGGGTTTGGCAATCGGATCACTAACGTTCGGGTTATTGAGACCCGTGACAGGCGTCCAGCTATAGGTGTAACCTGCCTCGCCGCCGGTGACGGTTGCGCTCAGGTTCGACCTTGATGTCGGACATGTACCTATGAGCTGGTCATCAGCCATGGCCGTGACAACAAGCTCGGGAAGAACTGTCACTGTAACAGGCGCCGTGGTCTGGCAGCCGTTATTGTCAGTCACCGTAACTGTATAGGTTGTGGTAACATCCGGTTTGGCTGTCGGACTCTTGATCGCCGGATCACTTAGTCCTTCAACAGGCAGCCAGCTGTATGACACATATGGTGTCTCTCCGCCGTTGACTATTACATCAAGCGTTGTCACTGATGACATGCAGGTGCCTATGTTCGGGTCACTCACCGTGGCCGTGGCCATCAGCTCTGGAGCTACCGTGATGGTCAGTGAGGTGGTGGCCGTACATCCGTTGATGTCAGTGACAAGAACAGTATACGTGGTTGTCACTGCAGGCTTGGCTGTCGGGTTGGCTACGTCTTCTGCACTGAGACCGGTGGCAGGCGACCAGAGATAAGTGTATCCCGGCTCTCCGCCTGAAGCCGTTGCAGTAAGCTCTGCATCAGATGTGGGGCATGTGCCTATGTTATAATCATCAGCTGCCACGGTAACATTAAGTACCGGTGCAACCATTACCTCTATGCTGGCAGTAGTCTGGCAGCCATTGGCATCAGTGACGGTGACAGTGTACAGGGTTGTTGCTGATGGCTTGGCCGTAGGCGTCTTGCTGTTCGGGTCACTCAGTCCGGCAACGGGAGCCCATAGATATGTGTACCCGGGTTCGCCGCCTGTGGCGGTAACATCGAGATGAGCTACCGAGGTGGGACAGGTGCCGATCAGGTTGTCATCAACGGTAGCTGTTGCAATAAGCTCGGGAGCTACCGTAACGGTGACGTCGGCCGTGGCCGTACAGCCGTTGTTGTCGGTGACAGTAACGATGTAGGTGGTGGTTGTGGCCGGCTTGGCCAACGGCGTCTGTATCGAAGGATTATCAAGTCCGTCAACAGGCAGCCAGCTGTAGGTGTAACCCGGCTCGCCGCCAAGGGCCACCGCATTTAGAGTGGTCCTCGAATCCGGACAGGTGCCTATAAGCGGATCAGCTGCTGAGGCGGTGACAGTAAGCTCGGGCGCCACGTTAATTGTGATATCCCTCGAGACAGTACAGTCGTTCTGGTCAGTCACCGTGAGTGTGTAGGTTGTTGTGACGTCAGGCTTGGCCGTTGGGTTGGGACCAGTGTCGTTGTTCAGTCCCTCAGCCGGGGTCCACAGGTAAGTGTATCCCGGTTCGCCACCACCGGCAGTGGAGGTGATATGTGCCTCCGAACCCGGACAGGTGCCTATCTGGCTGTCATCGACGGCCAGCGTCAGTGTCAGTGCCGGCTGAACGGTGATAAGGATGCTCGAGGTGGCCGTGCAGCCGTTGGCATCAGTGACGGTGACAGTGTAGGTTGTCGTTACTGCAGGCTTAGCCGTGGGTGTCTGGCTGTAGGCATCATCAAGACCTGTAAGCGGGGCCCACCTGTAAGAATAAGGTCCTTCGCCGCCGATAACGGTAGCATCAAGATGCGAGACCGAGGTGGGGCATGTGCCAATGATTTCATCATCCGCAGATGCAGTAACACCAAGATCAGGCGCAACATTAACTGTGACAGATGCCTGATCGGTACACCCGTTGGCGTCAGTGACGGTGACAGTGTAGACAGTGGTCACCGCAGGCTTCGCCGTAGGCGTGGGACTGGTGGCATCATTAAGCGTGCCGGCATTATCCCATAGATAGGTGTAGGCTCCCTCGCCGCCGGTGGCCGTGGCGCTGAGATGAGCCACTGAGGTGGGACAGGTGCCTATCAGGTTGTCATCAACCGTGGCTGTCACATCGAGCTCGGGCGCGACATTGACTGTCACGTTCGCGGTGACGGTGCAACCGTTGGCGTCAATCACTGTAACAGTATAAGTGGTTGTAGCCACAGGCTTCGCCATGGGCTCCTGTACGGTCGCGTCACTCAGCCCCTCATCAGGCATCCAGCTGAAGCTGTAAGGAGCCTCGCCACCGTTAACGGTGACATGCAACTGTGTGTCCGATAACGGGCATGCACCGATGAGATTGTCATCAGCAAAAGCCACTGCCGTGAGCACCGGGGCAACATCAATGGTTACCGAACCGGTCTTGACACATCCGTTGGCGTCAGTGACAGTGACGGTATAGGTGGTGGTCGAGGCCGGTGTTGCAACCGGGTTGGAGATATTGGCTGCACTCAGTCCTGCTGCAGGCGACCAACTGTAGAGATATCCTCCTGCGGGTTCAACACCGCCGGTAACGGTAGCCTCCAGCTGGGCTGATGAACATGTTCCGATCAGATTGTCATCAGCGGTCACAGTGACCACCAGGTCTGTCGGCTGTGTGATGGTCCATGAACCTTTGATATCGCATCCGTGAGCATCAGTGACGGTAAGGTCATAGGTGCCTGCTGTCAGTCCGCCCTGGTTCGGGGCGCCGGCAGTGATGCCGCTGCCGTCGGAGGTGGTCCATGCATATATATAAGGTGCGGTGCCACCGGTGACAGATGTAATGATGGTGCCATTGCTGCCGTCATAACAGCTTACATTGGTAACCGTGGCCGTCAGGTTGAGAGCCGGCGGCTCGGTGACAATGATGGTAGCCTCTTCCGTGCAGCTGTGCGCATCGGTGACCTGCACGGTGATGGTACCGCCACCGGCATCGGTGACGGCTACCGACGTAGCCGACGTCGTGAGGGTGGCCCCTGAGGTGTTCACCAGCGTGTTGAATGTGTAAGGCGCCGTTCCTCCGGCGACGGTGAAACTGCCGGCGCCCGTGGGATCACCATTGCAGATCAGTTCCATATTGCCTGTAGAGGAGAGCGTTAGCACATCGGGCTGGGTGACGGTTGCCTGACCACTGGCAATACAGCCGTCACTGCTGGTGACAGTCACATTGTAGAGGCCGGCCATCACTCCGGAAATATCCTCGGTGCCTGCCGTGAAGCCGTCAGGACCAAGCCATGCGAAGCTGTTCGAGGCAGAACCGGTCACTGTCAGATCAATCGCTCCGCTGTTGTCGCCATTGCATAACAGATCGGTGACAACAAAAGCCAGTATGGGCTGAGCATTGATGGTGACCGTTGCTGTGCCTGACAGGGTGCCGTCACAACCGTGGTTGTCCTCCATAGAGACAAGGGTATAGGTTACCGCTGCCGAAGGAGTTACGCTGAATGTATATATATTGACAGGATGATCGGTGACTGTCACCGGGGTCGTTCCGTCAGTATATATAAAGGTATACGGTGCCGCACCGGTGAGCGCGATGGTTATCGTTGCGCTCTGGCCTGCACATACGGCCGTGGTGCCGCTGATAGTTGCTGAAGGAACAGGCCAGTATGATACAGTTGCATTCCCTATGCCCGTATTGGTACAGCCGTTGTCGTCAGTTACACTTGTGATTGTATAATTACCAGCAGCCGTGGCATACAGTGTATACGGGCTGGCAGAGATGCCGCTGATCGCAGGCTGATCAACACCGTTGATTGCATAGACCACGCTCCACGGTGCGGCGCCTGTCAGCGTGATGTTCACAGGATGGGTGTCCTCAACACAGATCGTGCCACTGTTGCTGATGATCGCCGTAGGCAGGGGCCTGACAGTGACAGCCAGGGGGTGGTGGTTCGTGATACATCCTGCGGCGTTAACCTCGCGCACGGAGATGTTGCCACTGATGGTACCAAAGGTGACAGTGATGGATGCCGCCGAAGGATCGCCGATGAGGGCTGCTCCCGTCGGAAGAGTCCAGGTGTAGACTGATCCCGGATGATCCGGAACCGAATAGAAACCGGTCTCGAGGGCACATACTATATCGTCTCCTGTAATATCCGCCTGCGGCGAGGGGGCCATAACATCCACATCGAATGATCCGGCAGGACCGGTGCAGCCGAAGCTGTTGGTCTCGATGACGGTGATTGTGCCGCTGCCCGCCGATGAGGCTGCATTGATGATGATTGCATTAGAATTGGCATCAAATACCTTCGTGCCAACAGATGCCGGGACATCCCATGCATAGGATGATCCAGGTGTCAATGGCACGGTATAGATTATGTTCGTCTGGTTTGTGCAGAGCATGTCATCACCGGTGATCACCGGAGCGGCAGGCTCGGGATTGACGGTAATGACCACGTCAACGGGAGTGCCGGCGCAGTTATATGAACTGTAAGGCGTTACAGTGTATGTCGCTGTTATAAAATCAACACCGTAATTCTCGAAGGTATCGGTTATATGTGCCGTGCCTGCGGGATCAGCCTCTACATTGGCGCCCGCTGTGCCCTGGGTTGTTCCGTCAGACATAACGGGAAGAGGCCAGCTGAAATAACTATCGGCAGGCGTGTTTCCGGGCAGAAGCAATATCTCCAGCGAAGCAGGTACATTGGAACATACTGTCTGGTTCTGACCGGGAACTATCACCGGCTGCGGCCTGATGGTAACAACAACATCAACCCAGTCGCCAATACAGGTGGCTCCAAACACCGGCCGTACACGGTAGATGACCGTCCTGTCAAGACCTGTCTCATTGGTGAAACTGTCATTGGCAAGGTAGTTGAAATCAGTGACACCGTCCATAGCTGTGGCATTGTCGGCATCAGCCACCAGCCCTGCCTGAACAGTGATGGAGGCAATATCATAGAAGTCTGCAGGAGACGAAGTGGGCGCAACTGCCAGCACCAGTCCCGTGGGAACAGCGCTGCACGCGAACATATCCAGGTCACCAAGAACCGGCTGTGAACCTACTGTCACAACAATTTCTCTCGGTTCACCGACACAGCCGTTGTAAACGGGAGTGACAGTATAGATGGCCGTCTCAGCAAGTCCGGAGGTGTTAACGAAGGTGTCGGTCATGTCAGCCGACGAGGGATCCGTTCTGGCAGTACCGCCACTTAGTCCTCCGGAGAGTACAGGGGCAGGCCAGGTGAATGTTACGTTGTCGCCAGGATTGACAAAGTTGTCGAGAAGTATATGATGTGTGAGCGACTCTCCCGAGCAGACTGCAGCGGACTGATCGGCGATGACCGGCTCAGGTTTGACATTGACCACCACCTGCTGGGTGTTGATACAACCGTTGGCCGTCAGCAGGTATTCATATGTAACCGGAATGGTTGCAGAGGTAAAGTTGCGGAGAACATGGCTGATGCCGTCTGCCCCGGTTGCCGGCTCTGTGGTGGTAATGCCTGCAGCCGCCAGTCTCGTCCAGCTGAATGTTGTCCCTGCTGTCAGCGAGGTGGGGTTATATGTAAATGAGGTATTACTGCATACGTCAGGCGGAGTGAGGTCACTATCGAGCGCCGGGGTGGGGTTGACTGTAACCGTCACAGTAAAGGTCAGACCGGTGCAGGTACCTGACTGTGGTGTTATTGTGTAGGTTGCCGTGGCAGAAGCATTGGTGGTGTTGGTCAGTGCCTGGCTGATGCTTGTCTGGCCCGTCGCCTGGCCACTGCCACCGGTTATTGATCCTGCCGGCGATATCACCGGTGCAGTCCAGGTGTAGGTGGTGCCCGAAGGAACTATCTCTATGACTCCGTTAACAGGTGTGACTGTAAATGTGC
>JAAZAP010000245.1 GCA_012514255.1 Bacteroidales bacterium
CAATGAGAAACTGAAGCAGTATATCGACACTCCTTCCTCCTATTGACATCCTCAGTCCAATCTCCCTTGTCCGCTCTGTTACCGAGACATACATTATGTTCATAATGCCGATTCCGCCCACCAGAAGGGATATCCCTGCGATGGCGCCCAGCAGTATGGTCAGTATCTCGGTGACAGAGGTCATTGTGGTGGCAAGCTCCTCCTGGCTTCTTATCTCGAAGTCGTTGTCCTCATTCTCGCGAAGCCTGTGAGTGCGGCGAAGCACCTCCTCCACCTGTGCTTCAGCCAGGTCTGACTCCTCAGCGCTGCCGGCAGACATCTGGATAGACTGGATATGCGTCTGGGCAAGTATCCTCTTCTGGACAGTAGTGTAGGGAGCTATCATCACATCATCCTGATCCTGCCCGAAGCTGTTCTGACCCTTCTCCTCCAGGACACCGATGATCCTGAACGGTATGTTCTTAAACCTTACCGTTTCGCCGGTAGGATCAATACCTTCGCCAAAAAGCTCATCCGCCACCGTCCTGCCCACGAGGCACACCTTGGCTGATCCGTCAGCCTCACTGTCAGTGATGTTACGGCCACTGACCACTCCCCAGGAGCGTATCTCAAGATACTGCTCGTTACCTCCGTAGATAGTGGTGGGCCAGTTTGCGTTGCCATAGACAGCCTGACCGCTGCTGCGCACCTCGGGAGAAACGGCAACCACGGCATCACATTCAGCCCTGATTGCAGCCACATCCTTTACGGTCAGCCGCTGCGATGACGAGCTGCCCTGCTGCACCCCGCCCATTCTCATGTTGCCTGGCATGACGAAGAGCATATTTGAGCCCATGCTTGCTATCTGGTCCTGTATGCTCTTCTTGGACCCCTGGCCTATGGCCAGCATGGTAATGACCGATGCAACACCTATTATAATTCCGAGCATCGTCAGGAATGAACGCATCTTGTTCCTCTTCAACGCGTTTATAGCCACTTTAATAAGATTTCCCGTATTCATTTCTCTTTCACTTTTTTATTCTTCCTCCACCGGCAGCGCCTGCAGCATCTCTTCTGCCTTAAGCCTGCTCTTAACCTCTTCCTCCCTGATTATATGGCCATCACGGAACACAACGCTCCTGGTCATACAACGTGCTATGTCTGATTCATGGGTAACAAATACTATTGTTTTGCCCTTCGTGTTCAGCTCCTGGAAGAGCGACATGATCTCATAGGATGTGCGGGTATCAAGGTTTCCCGTTGCCTCATCGGCGAGGATCACCACCGGGTCATTGACGAGCGAACGGGCTATGGCCACCCTCTGCTGCTGCCCTCCCGAGAGCTGATTGGGCATATGGTCCATCCTGTCAGCCAGACCCACAGCCTCCAGGGCTGCCATTGCCTTCTCCCTGCGCTCCCTGGACCCCACATTCGGGTTGTACATAAGAGGCAGCTCAACGTTCTCAAGCGCAGATGTCCTCGAGAGCAGGTTATAAGACTGGAAAACGAACCCTATCTTCAGGTTCCGTATTGCAGCCCGCTCATTCTTCGACATCCCTGCCACATTAACTCCGTCAAGCAGGTAGATTCCCTCAGTAGGCCTGTCTAGACAGCCGATGATGTTCAGCATGGTCGATTTGCCTGAGCCGCTGGCTCCCATTATTGCCACAAACTCACCCTCGCGTATCTTCAGATCAACACCTCTGAGGGCATGGACCGTGACCTCGCCCACATGGTAGTCCTTCTTCAGTGCAGTAATATCAATTATTGTTTTCATCTTCAGTTTCTTGTTGAGGAGCCGGTTGCTGACCTTGATGTGCCCTGACCGCTCCTTCTTCCGGGAGGAGTGGGCATGAAGGGATTGGACGCAACCTCCTTCTCCTTACTTTCTTTTGATGTTGATGCTGTCATCTTTATCACCACTTCATCACCTTCGGCAAGGCCGGATTTAACCTCCGTATTCTCACCGTCATTTGATCCAAGCTCAACCCTTACCGGGTGTATGCCCTTCTCATCCTTCACCCATACCATCGTTGGCATTTTGAACCCTTCCGGCAGAGTAAAACCTTCCGGCATCCCGCCGCCTGTCATGCCTCCTGGTCCTGCACCTGCACCCGGTGCCATTCCGGCGCCCATGCCTCCATAGTTGCCTGCGGACCGGCCGGCACCTCCTGGCATACCGCCTCCCATCCCCCCGGGAAACATTTCCTTACCCATCTTTGCCAGATAATCAACCTCAGGGGTAAACTTCACTGCCCTGTAAGGGATGGTGAGCACATCTTCTTTCTCCTCCGCATAAATTATAATGTTTGCCGTCATCCCGGGAAGAAGCTTCTGATCAGGATTGGGAGCATTAATA
>JAAZAP010000246.1 GCA_012514255.1 Bacteroidales bacterium
ACACCGCTGGACGACTTGGTTTTTTTACTCATTTCAGTATTCTTTAGTTGGTTTAAGTAAACAGTTGGCAAAAATAATTATTCTCAAATTCTTTTACAATAGTCAAAATGAAATAGATGAAAATTCAACAGATCAGATTCATGCCGGTTATTTCTCCAGGGTGGCATTGTAAATCCTTCTCTTTGTAACAGGTACCTCAATTGATCTGTAGCCTTTTGCGCTGATGATCAGGGCTTCGGATGCCTCGGGCATTACGAACTTGTATTCACCCCTTGCATTTGTCCATGCTTCTGCTGCTGTATCCTTCACCCTGACAGAGGCACCGGCTATGGGTTCACCTGAGGAATCGGAGATAACCCCCGTAATCTCATTCGGATGAGCTTTTGGCTGAGCGCTCCTCTGCAGCTGTGAGATATACTGTATGGCTGATTTTGCTGCCTCGTTACCCGGTTCAATGGCCAGGATCTTATTGTTCTCCTCAACAGCTTTCTGGTATTCTCCCATAGTCATATACATGGTGCTGAGAGAGCTGTGAGCCCTGATCCGGTAGTCAGGTGAGAGATTCATCATCCTGGTGTAATAAGCCTTAGCCTCATCATACCGTTTGTTCTGAAGTGCTTCATACCCCAGGTACCTGAGAGCATCGTATATCTCCTTAACATTCTTGACTGAGTCCACTGCCGCCTTCTGCAGGAGCGACTGGAATCTTGGCTTGGCGAGTCCGAGTTCTGAATCGGGATCCTTGGCGGCGGCTATATTGGCACGCCAGAGGTGCGCCTGTAGATTCTCCGGGTATTTTTCAGTCATTCTGGTAAAAATCTCATCAGCCTTGTCAAAGGCTTTGTCCTGGTAGAAGGCCCTTCCTACCTGTAAATAATCATTTTCACTGTCTCTGCCTTTTTCCAGCAACTGTGACCATGTGGCTGCCGCATCCTTATATAGATGAGCAGCATATTGAACAGTCCCTTTTTCATAAATGAGGTTGAGATCTTCTTTTTCATCGAAGGTGATAGCTTTATCATATGCAGTGAAAGCATCTGCCAGCTCAGCTTCAGATTCCTTAAGGCTTTTTCTGGCGGCCTCAATTTTTACTTTCAGAGCTTCTATGTCAGCGTGAGCCTTCTCCAGCGCAGCACCCTTAAGAGTTGCAGACCTTGCCTGCAGCTTGCTGAGATCAGCTGCATCATTATCAGCATCAATCAGCATCCTGTAATAATCCTGGTTTTTCCTGGCAAGGATCCTTGCATAATAGATAAAGTCCTTCTTGATCAGGCGGTCGGCATCAAGGTTGGCGAAAAGCTTGTCCATATACTGTTTGGCCAGTTCAAAATTGCCTTCCTCATATGCCGAGTAACCTGCGATACGGTTCATATAGGTCCTTGAATTGTCAATGACGAAAATCTCCTCAACATTCTTGATCACCTCTTCATATTCCTTCGCATAGAAAAGAGCATTGACGTATCTGATCTTGGCGGGGATGTTTCCCTGGGTCAGTTCAAGATACTTTTCAAAATACTTCTTGGAATCGTTGAACCGTCCGGCCATACTGTACAGCTGACCCAGCTCCCTGTATGCAGGCGCATAGTTCTGGTCCAGGGCAATGGCCTGCTCATAGTATGGAATGGCAGCCATAAGATTACGCCCCTTGACATAGATGCTTCCGATCTTCATGTTTGCTGTGGGTGACTGCAGATCCCAGTCCTGTGCCAGGTTATAGTACTTGATAGCCCTGGATCCGTCATTGACAAGGATATAGATGTCACCAGCAATAAGATAAACCTCGCTGTTTCTCGGGTCAATTGTTATTGCTTCCCTGACGAACGGAAGAGCCTTGCTGGTGTCAACCTGCTCAAAACGGATATAAGATTCGGCAATTTTGGCAAGAGTAAAGGCATAACTCTTCGGTTCCTTGATCTTTGTCACCTTTTTGTATGTCGGCAGAAGTCCCCTGGCCTTGACCCTCAGCTCTTCGGCCTTGGCCTCTTCGGAATTGTAGAAGGCAACACGGGCAAGCCCGACATAGTTCAGGGGATCAGCCGGATTGGCTTCAACACCTTTGTTGAATACTTCCGCAGCTTGCCTCATTGCAATATTGAGCGAATTGGAAATAGTATCCGCGAAATAGTCCAGCAGCATGTTCTCACCATAATAAAAATAGTACGTACTGTTGGATGGCTCATTCTTAATCAGTTGCTGGAACAGTTCTTCTGCCTTATCATACTGTTCATTCTTGGTGGAGGTCCTCGCCTCATCGAGAGACTGAGCCCTTAGTCCCGTGCCAAAGACCATGCAAAATACCGCTGTGGGCAGCAACGCGAGTTTAAAGCTTCTCTTAGTCATCGTTATCAAATTTAGTTACTCATTCTTTGTCTGTATAATTCTGATCGGCATCGTTGCAGGAACGAGACCCGATTTAAGTATTATCCTTTGTCCCTTTTCTCCTGCTACAAAACTTACAAATCCCGAGCCAAGTCCTGTAAAAGATTCCCGTGAATGCATAAATACCTCACGGACAAAGGGATACGATTTATCATAAATGTGTCCTTGGAGTGGAAGATAATAGGATGATCTGTCGATGTAGGGCTGTGATATGGCAGCTACCTTTATCTTGCCAAGCATACTGAAGCTAAGCGGATCATCCTCGTCGCTTATCCAGTTGACACTGACTATGCCTATGGCTCCCGGACTCTGTGATACATAGTCAATCACCTCCGGGTTGTTTTTCACGGCAAAGAAATTTGCTGCCAGTTCCTCCGGAAGATCAAACTGTTCCCTGAAATAGCGTATGTTTCCTGACCGGACGTTGTCAAACACTATATGAACAGGTCCGAGACGGGAAGAAGCGTTTATCTGCTTCCAGTCCGTAATCTTGCCGGTGAAGATGTCCTTTACGTTTTCATATGTAAGGAGAGAATCCGCATTGTTCTTGTGGAGCACCAGTGCTATGTCATCATAGGCAACAACTGTGCTTCGCACTACGGTCTGCAAATCCAGCAAAACCTCCCGCTGTTCATCGGAAGGAGTCCATGAAGAGGCAATCACCTTTACCGAATCACTTAGGAAGAAAGCTATCAGTTCATTCTCCGGTTGATATACCGGGGTAATGTGAGCATAGTTATAGAGAGCAGTGAAGGTGTCAATCTCAGCCTCAATTATGGGCTTGAATGACTCATCAGCGGCAATTCTGATATTTCCTGATGTGGGAGTCTCCTTCAGCGTTGATGTGCCTTTGTTTTTACATGCCGGAAACGTGAGAAGGAGGGTGGCCAGGAGAATACCCGGCATCACTGCTATGATATTTCGTTTGTTCTTCATTGTTTCAGCACTTTTCAACTCGCTATGAGCCACAATATTAATAATTATCTGCTTATCTTGTTTTTCAAATTGCGGTTAAAATTCCTTTAATTTCTATAATAGATGTTTCAAAGCATGTGCCAAATTAATATGACCGTCATGAAATATCTCTTCCCTGGCAGGGTCAGGAATAGTTTTCATCATTATCCTTACCGAAGAAACTCTCCTTGATTTTTTCATATGAGAGGAACACCCTGTAGAGGGCATAAACAAAGAGAGGTACAGACAGTATAATCCTCAGGGCTTTATCTATGTCAAACAGATCTGTTGTCAGAATAAAGATCGCCAGGCCAAAATAGAAGAATACCATAATTGTCCCGAATATGGCGAAGACCTTGTCATACATTTTGCTGCTGTTCATTGTGATCAGGTTAACCTGACAAATATATTATTAATATCCTTTTTTGTTGCTGACATAATGACTTTATTGGTAAAAAAGGAGAGCCGCGTCAGCAGCTCTCTCGGGTTATTCTGTAATCATCACTTGGCAACCCTCTCGAGCCACCGGAGCATAATTAGCATTGTCGTCATTGAGATTAAACATGCGATCACAAAAACTGACCATGTAAGCCATATCGGAACGTTTTCGTACAGTATCGCACCGATAAACAACAACTGGTTGCCCAGGGCTGTTGCACCGAGCCAGCCTCCCTGCATAATTCCCTGATATTGGGGAGGAGCCACTTTAGATACAAATGAGATTCCGAGGGGACTGATGAACAACTCGGCCACCGTCAGGATAAAATATGTACCTACCAGCAGGAAGGGTGACACTCTTTCTGAATCCGCTAGTCCGCCCATAGCCAGCACTTCCTTTTTCAGGGGAAGGTCCAGTGAACCAAGTGTCATGACAACATAAGCCAGTGCGGCAATCAACATTCCTATTGCTATCTTCCTGGGTGTTGAGGGTTCCTTGCCCTTTGCCCTTAACCAACCAAAAAATGCCATGATTATGGGCGTCAGAAGCACAATGAATAGTGGATTGATCGACTGGAATATTTCTGCACCCTGTATTGAGACTACCCCCAGGTTTATCTTGATTCCGCTCAGATCGGTGTAGTCCTTGGCAAAGTAGGTTAAGGTAAGTCCATTCTGATGGAATGAGAACCAGAAAAAAATCACAACTCCAAAGACAGCCAGTAGAGCATAGAGTCTCTGTTTGACCTCCTTTGCTTCCATGAGTACCGCATTCGGATCAGCAGCTTTAGCTGCCCTCGGTGCCGGATTCGGAAAACGGTTCTTATTCATGAGAAATATGGTCAGTGAAATCAGCATTGCCAATACAGAAATGGCAAATGCATAATGGAAACCTTTGGTGAAGACATCCAGATAACTGTTTACAAATGCAGGTATATCAGTCACGGTAGTTCCCGAGACTTCAGTTGCCAGACTTGAAAGTCTTTCAGAAGCCTCCGGAGTGATTGTCCCTGCCAGATATGCATGGCACAACTCAGGAAGGTTAGCATTATACTGGTAATTGTACTTTGCAAGCCATCCGTTTCTCATAATTATTGCAATCAGCGGGGCAAACAATGCACCTACGTTGATGAACATATAGAAGAGCTGGAAGCCGGTATCCCTCAGCTTCCCGTACTTCTCATTGTCATACATCTGGCCGACCACAGCCTGCAGGTTCCCCTTAAACAATCCATTTCCAAAGGCAATGATGAAGAGGCCGAAACATGACAGTATCAGAAACATGGTCCTGTTCGGCACAGGTGTGCGGGTCGGAAGAGCAATAAGAACGTATCCCAATGCCATGAAAAACAGGCCAGTAATAATGGTGGTCTTGTATTTTCTTGTCTTGTCAGCTATCAGGCCGCCCACGAAGGCAAGGATGTAGATCGAGAAGTAAAATATTGAATAGATCAGACCGGCATTAGTTCCGCTAAGTCCAAACTTGGCCTGCAAGAATAAAACCAGAATGGCCATCATGGTGTAAAAACCGAAGCGCTCGCCCATGTTCGCAAGGGCGGCAGCAAGTAGTCCTTTTGGTTGGTTCTTGAACATAGATTTCTGTATTAGTTGATTTAGTTTATTCTGACGGTGACAAATATATTAATCTTTTTTATTTGCAGATATGCATTATATCTTAGCTGAAATTATTTTGCATTTCAATTTTTCTACTTTTGTAATGACGGTACAAGCTGAAGATTATGAAGATTTTCAAATCTGCTGACATACGGGAGCTGGATGCTGCCACTATCCGTCTCGAGCCTGTCACACCTGCAGGATTGATGGAGCGTGCAGCAACCACTATGTTTCAGCGAATCAAGGACATTGTTGCTCCTGACAGGAAAGTGAGTGTTTTTGCCGGTCCGGGTAACAACGGAGGAGACGGCCTGGTCCTGGCCAGGCTGATGCACGAGGAGGGATGGTTTGTAAGGGTCTTTCTTGTTGAGACCGGAGCAACCCAGAGTGGTGAGTTTCGCCTTAATGCCGACCGTCTTGAGAGAAGCGGGGTGATTGCAACACTGCTTGCTGATCCTGAACAGTTCCCTGCTATCGGACGGGATGAGGTAATCATTGATGCCATCTTTGGTACCGGTCTCCGCAAACCGCCTGTGGGTGTTGCAGCGGGTGTAATAAGACGAATAAACCTGACAGGAGCATTTGTCATCTCGGTTGATGTGCCGTCAGGACTCTTCTGTGATGACAACCTGAAGTCAGAAGGTGATTCTATTGTGATGGCCTCACGTACCATCACCTTCCAGTTCCCGAAGCTGGCATTTATGTTTTCCGGCACCAGCAGGTACACGGGAGTATGGGAGGTTGTTGACATAGGGTTGCACGCTGACGCCATCTCCTCAATGGCAACCCCGTTTCATTATATCCAGCGTGAGACAGTACGGCCTCTTCTCAGAACCCGTGACAAGTTTGCCCACAAGGGTACCCTCGGGCATGCACTGCTTATAGCCGGCAGTTATGGCAAAGCGGGTGCTGCCACCCTCTCTGCCGGAGCCGCCCTGCGTACCGGAGCCGGCCTGGTAACGGTCCATACGCCGGCCTCCTCGGTGCTGGCATTGCAGTCAGCATTACCGGAGGCGATGGTTTCACCCGATCCGGGTACAAGCCATGTCACCGCTAACCCGGACCTGGAGCCTTTTGATGCCATTGGGGTTGGACCGGGACTGGGCACTGACCCTGACAGCGGGGCAGCACTGAAGGAATTGATGGAGACCGCCACGGTGCCCATGGTACTTGACGCGGATGCACTGAATATTCTTTCCGTAAACAGGGAGTGGCTTGACCTCCTCTCACCACGCATGGTCCTGACTCCTCACCCGGGAGAATTCCGGAGGCTCACCGGTACTGAGAGTGCTGATTTTCAGCTTATGGAAGAGCAGAGAGCCTTCGCCGCCAAATACAACTGCGTGGTGGTTCTCAAAGGCGCTCACACCTCTGTAGCCCTGCCTGACGGCAATGTATACTTCAACAGCACCGGTAACCCGGGGATGGCAACGGGAGGCAGCGGAGACGTGCTTACAGGAATGATCACCTCACTGCTTGCACAGGGCTATGAACCCGCCGATGCAGCCATAGCCGGGGTTTATCTGCACGGACTGTCAGGAGATATAGCATTGCGGATCCATTCTGAAGAATCGATAATTGCAGGAGATATCCTTATGAACATAGGACGTGCGTTCCGTGAAACACATTTTACCAATTTTAGTGTCTATCTATAAATATTTCAATGAGAAAAAGAACTGCCCTGTTGCTCCCCGCTCTGTTTATCCTTGCCGCCGGCTGTACTGTCACAAAACAGCAGTCTGATATAGTCGTTCTTCCCCTGGATGGGGAGGTACGCGTGACTGAAGGATGCATGGTTTATGCGCTTCCGCTTACCGTGATTGAGTTTGATGTCATGGCAGAAAAAAAGGTGGAGATTCCGGGTCCCTATGCACAGTATGCCAGGGAGATGACAGGAATGGAAAATGTAATAGTGGAAGAAAAGGAGTCCTGGAGCCTGGCAGAGGTTCGGCTTAGCACGCAGGAGGAACTGGATCCTTCACAATTTTACATAATCCAGGGGACCTCCCTGATGCAGACAAACATGCTAGCCCTCAGGAAAAGCGGGCTTATTCTCGATATCAATCCAGAGGTGTATGACAATGCTCTTTCCAGTGACCTCAAGAACGGAACCGATCATACCGGGCAGCTCTTCCCTGACAGGGGGGCGTATGAATATGTTTCCACCCGGACAGATACCGCCTACAGGCTTGTAAAGGTAGACACTGCATTCATCAGGGTGCCCTACCTTGTTCAGAGGAAGCAGGGGATGACACTGGAGCAGGAAGCCAGGGAAGCAGCTGACAGGTTATTTGAACTCCGTGAGGGCAGGCACATGATACTTACGGGAGAGACAAACATCTTCCCGCAGGACGGTGCTGCTATTGATGAGATAAACAGGCTTGAGAGGGAATATACGGCACTTTTTGCAGGCAAGACATGGACCGAATTAAAGCGCTTTCGCATCTGGGTAACGCCTGACCTCTCCATGGCAGGAAGGAAGACCACTGTCTTTTTCTTTTCCGAAGCTACCGGGGTAAATACTGATCCGGGTGGTGGAGGGATACCTGTTGAGATGGAAATTATCCCTTCCGGCAAGACCAGGGAGCTTGAACTGGTTGTAAGGCCAGTCACCTCGCAGAAGGAGGTGGCCGCAAGGGACAGACTTTACTACAGGGTGCCGGATGTGGCTGAAATAAGAGTCACGATGGGTAACGGAAATGTCTGCTCCGCCCGCGAGCTGGTTTACCAGTTGGGCAACAGGGTGGCACTACCTTCAAATTTCATAATAGGAAGGTAAATCTGTTGTCCGGGCCTCACTCTTTGCAGCTGCGGCTCTTCTCAAGGAGTTCAGCGAACGCTGCCTCCCTTTTCTTAATGTGATACGTGCCCGCTATTCTCTTCCGCGCTTTCATTCCCAGCTGAAGCCTGGTCTCAGGGTCTGACGTCAATATCTCCTGAAACCGTGTATAGAGGTAATCCCGGTCCGGACTGCCCAGAATAAATCCTGTCTCACCTATAATGGAAGGTATGGCCCCAACAGGTGAGCCCACCGGAATACAATGGCACAACATGGCTTCGCAGAGGGCATTGGGAAAGCCTTCCGAGACTGACAGCTGAAGTATAAACTGGCTCTCGCCAAGCAGGGAAATGAACTCTTCCTTTGGCATCAGGGTGCAGAGTCGCAGGTTTGCCGGTAATGGTGCTAATTGCGCGGCTACAGCTTCTGAGATGCCAACCAGGGTGAATGAACACTGGCTGAATCGCTTTGCGAGATCAATCATCAGGTCTACTCCTTTGACCCGGACACGTACCATATTTGTTACCGGAGCCAGAGCAATGAAACTGTCACTCTTCTTTGCTGAAGGATCACTGTTAAAGAATTCAGGGTCAAATCCGTTATGTATTACCTGGTAAGGAGTTTTAAGGTGCGGGAAAAAATATTTGAATCCCTGCTTTGGAAAGTCGGGTTTTTCAAGCCAGTGATAATCTGACTCCACCAGTGACTCATCAACAGGCAGGAGCCTGGTACAGAGACTGAAAGACCATTTGATAAAGGCTCTCATTACCGGCTTGCGAAGGCTGCCATAGTCAAGTGATGGAAATGAGACGCAATCTGTTCCTCCTGGAATGATATACACAGGTTTGCCTGTAATTTTCCCAAGCAGGGCAGGCAGAAATGACCAGTACCCTCCAAACATTACAAAAATTGCCCTGCATGAGAGGATATGCCTTGACAGGAAGAGCAGTTGGATGATAAAATTTAATGGTGTCCTGTTCTTGTTGCTCCATGTGTGACCTGGTGTTACCACCTCGTAGTGCCGTGAAAGGAAGGCAATGTCTTTTTGAATGAATGTAGAATTGTCAGGGTATATATATAGTAGTTTTCCCTTCATCCGGTCCGGGTCACCGTGTTAGCCTGACTTCATAGTAAGCATTGTACTCAAGGAAGAACCTGAGGATTGGCTTGAAGCCGGTGAGGTAGAAGTACCATGGTCTCCATGCCTTGTGTAGTTCCAGGCTGACGATGTCGAGGCCTGCACGCTCAAGCAGCAATCTCATCCTGTAATCATCAATCTCATGAAAATGTCCCCTGCACCAGAGAAGTTTGCCTCTGCGAGGCAGGATTATGAACATCAGCGTGTTTTCAGTCATTACCTTCTTCAGTTCCAGCAGTGTATGAAGCGGGTTGAACTGATGTTCGATTGTATGGCTGTAAAGGATATAATCGTATTTAGTGTCATCATTCATGGTGAACACGTCCAGATCACCATCTGTGTTATCAATGTTTAACTTCAAATCCCCTTCCGCAAGTAATTCGGTCAATGGATTCTTTTGCCCCACATCCAGGATTCTGGAATGTGGCCTTACCTTACGCGTGACGTACTTTATGGTGGTGCCCATGGCATCCTCAAGCTGTGGTGTCACCTGGTATGGTGACTGGGCCAGTTCCGGTATCATTTGTGCACTCGTTTTGATCTTGTCATATCAACTCACGCCCACAACGGGTGGAGTCATTGTTTCACCTTTGGGGCGAATGTTTTCATGAAGTCCTCGTAGCTCTGTTTCTGCCAGCTTGTGCCTGCGAAGTACTGCAGCATCGGCTCTATCTGGGCGGGGGTTTTGTAGCCGGAGACAGGGGTGATCAGTTCGCTGTTTGCAGTTAAGAATACCACTGTAGGGTAACCCAGCTTGCCCTGAAGGAGGGCATATGCCAGCTGGTGGGTTCTCCCAAGGCTTCCGTCATTGACAAATTTCCTGCCCTGAAAAGTAACAGGCTCCTTTCCTTCCGCATCAAACTTGACTGCGTAATATTGGGTGTTAAGTATTTCGGCAATAATGGGATGGGAAAATGTATCCTTGTCCAGTTTCTTGCACCATCCGCACCAGTCAGTATATGCATCTACGAAAATAGGTCTCGGACTGGTTTTGGCCAGCGCAACGGCCTC
The DNA here is from genome assembly GCA_012514255.1 of Bacteroidales bacterium. The sequence continues at coordinate 10,314 of JAAZAP010000246.1, forward strand.
CTCAATGGAGTACCATTTCACGGCATTGCCCTGGGCAGTGGCAAATAGTGCAGAGGTGGCAAACAACAGTATAATTATCAGTTTCTTCATTTCACTCCTGGAAAATTATTTATCAAACTTAAAACAAAAACCGGTGCACAAAATTAATCAATCAGTCCAATAACCAAAATATTGCAACAAAGTTCATACTGATGTTTTTTGACTCTTTTATTGGAATGATTTTTTTATACATTTACGCACCATGTTATTCATTATAAACTCGAAATCTGAAAATGGAAAAAATTAGAAAAACCCTTGCGGACTCGAAAACTGCAAGGTGGACTGCCCTGGCAGTTGTAGCGTTCACCATGTTATGTGGTTACTTCCTTACCGATGCCATGGCTCCTCTTAAACCTATGCTTGAGCAGCAACTGAAGTGGACCAGTGAAGAGTACGGACTATTCACCAGTGCATACGGATGGTTCAATGTGTTCCTGCTCATGCTTATTATCGGAGGAATCATTCTTGACAAAATGGGCGTGAGGTTTACCGGGAAAATGGCGACAATACTTATGGTGGCAGGTACAGCTCTCAAGTACTGGGCTGTCTCTACGGATGTTTTTGCAGACCAGACATGGCATTTTCTCTTCTGGGATGCCAAGCCGCAGGTATTTATTGCAGGATTAGGCTATGCAATATTCGGGGTAGGTGTTGAAACTGCCGGAATCACCGTTTCAAAGATCATTGTAAAATGGTTCAAGGGCAAGGAGCTGGCCCTGGCGATGGGGCTTGAGATGGCCACTGCAAGGATGGGCACCGGGTTGGCGCTTGCAGGGTCGGCACCCCTGGCAAAGGCTCTCGGACATGTGTCGATGCCGATTCTCGTTGCGCTTATACTGTTGTGCATCGGCCTGATTGCCTTCTTCATCTACTGCGGAATGGACAAAAAGCTTGATGCCTCCATAGCTCTGTCAAAGGAGGGGCTGCCGCAGGAAGAGGAGGAGAGCTTCAAGCTTTCAGATATATTATTCATAATCAAGAACAGAGGATGGTGGTACATTGCCATACTGTGCGTTCTCTTCTATTCGGCTGTCTTCCCATTCCTTAAATATGCTGCTGACCTTATGGTGAACAAGTTTGGAATGGACCCGGAAACCGCGGGACTGATACCTTCGGTTATGCCATTCGGCACCATCCTTCTCACGCCCCTTTTCGGAAACCTGTATGACCGCAAGGGCAAGGGTGCTACAATAATGATCATAGGTGCCCTTCTTCTGATCTTCGTGCATACAATGTTTTCAATTCCGGCTGTTGACAAACCATGGATGGCATTCTTCCTGATTGTCATATTAGGGATAGGTTTCTCGCTTGTTCCCTCAGCCATGTGGCCTTCAGTCCCCAAAATAATTCCCTACCAGAAGCTTGGTACCGCATATGCCCTGATCTTCTGGGTTCAGAACTGGGGTCTCATGGGAGTGCCCTACCTTATAGGATGGGTTCTCGACAAATACTGCAAAACAGGTACCCGTCTCATTGAAGGAGTGGAAGTGCCCAGTTATGACTACACGTTACCAATGATGATCTTTACTGCCTTCGGTGTCCTGGCAATTGTGTTCGGTTTCCTGCTGAAAGCTGAGAACAAAAGGAAAGGCTATGGCCTCGAGATGCCCAATATTGCAGATAAACAATAAATATCAGATAAATATGAGTGAGATTAAAAAACTTGAACCAAAGCTTCTGTGGCAGTATTTCTATGAAATAACACAGATACCACGTCCTTCCAAAAAGGAGTATAGGATGACGGAGTATATGAAGAAGTTTGGCAACGATCATGGTCTTGAGACCATCGTTGACAAAACCGGCAATGTGGTCATCCGCAAGCCCGCATCCAAAGGCATGGAAAGCCGCAAGGGGATAATCCTTCAGGCTCACCTTGACATGGTGCCCCAGAAGAACTCAGACAAGAAGTTTGATTTCGAGAAGGATCCCATTGAGACATGGATTGATCAGGGATGGGTGAAGGCAAAAGGCACAACCCTGGGAGCTGATAACGGAATGGGAGTGGCTGCTGCCATGGCAGTCCTGACTGACCCCAAACTGGTGCATGGGCCTATTGAGGGACTCTTCACCATTGATGAAGAGACCGGTATGACAGGCGCCAAGAATCTAAAGAAGGGTATTCTGAAGGGAGAGATCCTTGTCAACATGGATTCTGAAGATGAGGGGGAACTCTATGTAGGATGTGCCGGCGGCATAGATGTGGGGGCCACCCGCAGCTATAAGCAGGAAAAGACTCCTGCGGGCGTAACAGCCTATAAACTGAGCCTCAAGGGCCTCAGGGGAGGTCATTCAGGACTTGATATCCACCTCGGGAAGGCTAATGCCAATAAGCTGATGTTCAGGTTTTTCCAGCAGGCAGAGCATGATTTTGGAATACGTCTTGCCGATTATTCCGGCGGTGATTTGCGCAATGCAATACCCCGTGAAGCATTTGCAACCATTGTGGTTCCCACCATCAAGAAGGCACAGTTTGAAAAGTTCATGAAGGGGTATGAGAAGATGTACCGGGCGGAGTTCAAAGAAGTTGACCCGGACATCAAGCTGATATTCAAGGTGGCTGAAGCACCTGCAAAGGTGATGAATGAGGCTGACCAGTTCCGTATCATCAGGGGCGTCTTCGTATGCCCGAACGGGGTACAGAGAATGAGTCCCAGCATGCCGGGAGCGGTAGAGACATCAAACAATCTGTCTATAGTGAGGATTGGGAATGGCAAATTTGAAGCTTTCTGCCTTACAAGAAGTTCTGTGGAGACAGCCAAAGAGGCAACAGCGTGGAAGATAGCTGCCGGATTTCATCTTGCAGGCTGCGAGGTGGAATTGTCAGGGAACTATCCCGGCTGGAAGCCCAACATGGACAGCGCCATACTGGAGACCATGAAGACCACCTATAACAAGCTATACGGCAGGGTACCGGAGATAAAAGCCATTCATGCAGGACTGGAGTGTGGCATTATTATGGGCGTGTATCCGAAACTTGATGCTATCAGTTTCGGCCCGACGATCCGCTATCCGCACAGCCCGGATGAGAAAGTTGAGATTGAATCGGTAGGGAAATTCTGGAACTTCCTGGTTGCCACCCTGAAAAATGCTCCGAAAGCATAAATGAGGTTTCTGAGCCGGTTCAGAAAACCAATATGACAGGTTCACGTTGAGGGGATGTCCATGCCTGGATCCCCTCAATTTTTTTCCATAAATCCCGATCAGGGTCTCCTGCCTCAATGGTGTAAGCCCCGTAGGAGAAGACTCCCGGCTGATATCTGTTGCCTTTGATCCTGAGGTTATACACCAGCTCGCCATTGTATTCGCTGATGATTCTTATGACAGGATTATTGAGACCCTGTGTAACTACCTCGGGAAGCCACCCGGTAATCTTTCGTCCGTAATTGTCAGCCTGCGAGATGGTCACCGGCCACCCGGGGAAGGGTTTATCTTTTGAGGGATCAGCATATCCCGGCCAGTTGGCCATTTCAACTGTCCGGTCATTCCTGCTGAAGGTGATTAAGCTGTAGCCGGTTACAAGCTCATTCTGCCTTGTTGGCTCAACCATGCTCCTGTGCGGATTGGCAACTGCCAGGACCGTAATCCTGTTCCCGAATCCGTCCCTGAACTCGCCTGTATATTCCGGTGAGTTTTCAGCCCTGTTTCGTCCCGGTTCAGGGGGGAACCATCGTCGAGGGAAGATGTTACCCGTAGCGGGTGCAACAATGGCATAACCGGCATCATTCCAGTTGTCAGTACCGTAACGGATTGTTGAAGGCAGGTGCTGATCACCGCAGATATGGAGTGCAAATGCCTTCCTTATTGTTTTTATGGCCCGGTCACGTTCGCTCTGCGGCCAGCCGTCCGAATCGTAATCGGCAACTATCCTGTCTCCCCGGATATAGGTTCCCGAGTCAGGTATCTCCAGGAAGGGGACGATTGCGTCACTCGTCGCCGAGTCAGGAAGGGTTGCCAGACATGACCAGAGTGTCTGTGACAGCACGGCTTTCATCCATGTGCCTCCGGACCAGTCGCTGACCCATTCTTCAAGAAAGGCATGCTGTCGTTCACCGAGGAGGGAAGATCCGGCGGTTTCAGACTGCCAGTCAGGCCTCCAGCGACTGTTCTGAGCCCATCCGTTGACTATCATGGCTTCAGGCAGGAGAGGTGCAGGGGCCGATTTGAACTTGCGGTCTTCCAATATGGCAAAACTGACTCCGCCTACATTACAGTCGGTAAAGTAAACAGATATTCCCTGTTCAGCAGGTGCAGGATCAGCAGGGTCGGGGAGGTGGCTGGTCTGTGTTTTCTGAACCATATTTACAAACCCTGGGTGCATGAGGTAACCGCCCGCATCCTGGGCGGCTGCTCCATTAAGTCCGGGAGGGGTGGGGCGGCCACCTGATCCCCAAAGATTGCCGTGGTACACGTCGTGGTCATCGGGAATGGTAACAGAGGGAATATTCAATGTCAGGTCACGGTAGGTGAAGCACCACAGGTACCATTTATAGAGGTAGTCTTCCATCGCTCCCTTACCAAAGACGGCAGCTGTGGGTGAGGCCCCTTCATAAACCTGATCTCCCGCAAAAAACAGGAGGTCAGGCTTTTGATTCTTCAGGTTGGCCGTCATGCGCGAATGGGGGTAGAGTATGTACCGGTCAAAGGGAAAATAGCCGGCATCAATACCCATCCAGCGCGTCGGATCAGGCTTGATCACCTGCTCAATGCAGGATAGCGCAGCCACTTTAATTCTATCTTTCTCCACGGGATCATGCCTTATTGTGCCGGCAAGGGTATTGATGGCCCTGTTTCCGAATTTGTAGCGGGCAACCAGGCGGTAGGGCCTGTCATGGCTGCCGGTAATCCCCTGCAGTCTGAAGCTGGCAGTATATGATGGTGTGTCAACGGCTGCCACAGACACTCTCTGCCATTTGTCCTCATCAGTAAAATACAGTTCAACTGAATCACAGAGATCTGCTGTCAAAGGCATCAGTTGTGCAGTCATCTTGAGTATGCCCCTGGAAAGGGTATATTGTGCCGTGACAATGGGTCCTGTATTTCTCTCCCTGAAGCTGTGAATGCGCGAGCCTCTTACCCGCCAGTGGTCGAAGGAGAAGGTGCTGCTGGCAAGGGTCTGCCTGCCATGGTGAGCAACCAGGGCTATATTGCCAGTCAGCCTCTCTGTGTCAATGGTAATGTCCTCTAGCTCTGATATGACCCGGCGGGTAACCGGATCCACCGCCATGGCATTAATCTTTGTCATGCCCTGGCCCTCTCTCTCGGCGGTGATTTTGATTATTGTCTCTGCCCAGTTCCTGTGGCCTCTTGTAGCATAGGCAGGGAACTCATTCTCCTTTTCCAGGTCACGCATGAAGAGTTTGCCGTCACTGTCAATACCGATAAAAAGCCCGGCACCTTCTCCCCATGAATGAAAGATCAGGCTAGCCGACAGGTGATCAAGTGCCGGTCCTGCCCCGATGAGAATGCCTGCTGCTTCTTCACCGGCAATACCTGAGATCTTCTCTCGCCGTATGTTGACTATGGTCATCAGGTTACCTTCGCCCGGGGCTATCCTGCGGGTCATCAGATGAACCGTACGCAGAGGCTGACTGGCATTACATACAAGCCTGCCGTCACGTACCTCCCAGTCGGCCAGCCTGTTTGCCCACAGGTCGGGTCCAATCCATCGGCTGTCGGGGTATTTTTCCCAGGCAGAAGAGTACCCGTTACCTGAAAAACGGGTACATGATGCAATAAGCAAAATGACTGCCACGGCAGCCATCGGTTTCAGGAAGAGGCTTCCATTCAGTGTCATGACAGAGCTATTTGACAGATATCTCTGCTAAGATATCATCTTTCATCACATTCTGACCCGCTTTTACCCCGATTCTGGTTATTGTGCCGCTAACCACCGATTGAATTTCATTCTGCATTTTCATGGCTTCCAGGATTACAAGTGCTTCTCCGCGAATCACTTCCGAACCTTCACGTACGATCACATCGGTGATCTTTCCGGGCATGGGTGCTCTAACCACAAGAGCGGTATTCTTCATGTTCCTGTTCCCGAGCACTTTTTTACGCTGAAGCGATACAGGGGTCTCAATTGTAAAGGTGTGGCTTATGTCATTGAAGAGAATCTCGTACCTGTTCTGCCTGGTGCGAACTATCTCAACGGGGTAGCGTCTGTTTTTCCAGAGTACGTGAACACCGTACCTTTCATCTTCCCTCAGTTCCACCTTATAGTCTCTGCCATTCACCCTGATGATGTTCTTCAGCGGCAGGGTGAAAGCAAACTTGCGACCCTCATTGGGGAGGGCGTATAATTTCTTTATTACTGGTTTTTCAGGAGTCATGGGTCACGTTTTAAAACTGTGTCAGTCTTTTTCTTAGCAGCCATGGAGTGAGTTCCCGCCCCTGGTCGAAGCTGATGCCTGCACTATTGTCTTTCAGGTTCTCTTCCTCGAAAAGCTTTGTTGCTATCCATGCAGCTATTGCCTCTTCATATTCACTGCACTGATAGAATTTTTCAAGGTCCTTCTCAATGAAAGCGGTGGTGAATGTGCCGGCCTGGAAAAGGGGATTGCGCATCAGCATCCTGAAGAAAGGCAGTGTTGTCTTCGTTCCCTTGATCCAGATTTTGTCAAGAGCCTGCTTGGTATTGATAATAGCTTCACGGCGATCTTTGCCGGTGACTATCAGTTTGGCTATCATGGAGTCATATGAAGCGATTATTGATGATCCCGCCCTGACGCCTGTATCAATCCTTATCCGTGGTTCATCAGGCAGGCTGATCTTTTCAATTTTCCCCGGGGCAGGGGCAAAACCTGCCTGCACGTCCTCCGCATTGATGCGGCACTCGATGGCCCACCCCGTCAGCCTGACATCTTCCTGTCTGATTGTCAGTTTCTCACCTGAAGCAATGCGTATCTGTTGTTCAATCAGGTCTATACCCGTGATCATCTCCGTTACGGGATGTTCCACCTGGATCCGGGTATTCATCTCCATGAAATAGAAATTATGATCCGAGTCGAGCAGGAATTCCACGGTACCGGCAGAATAGTAGCCCACAGCCCTGGAAATTCTTACAGCCGTTTCTCCCATTCTTCCCCTGAGCTCTTCATTGAGTGCGGGGGAGGGAGCCTCTTCAAGCAGCTTCTGGTGCTTGCGTTGTATGGAACATTCTCTTTCACCGAGGTGAATGATGTTGCCGTGTGTGTCACCCAGGATCTGGAACTCGATATGTTTGGGATTTTCTATATATTTCTCAATGAAAACGCCGGGATCATTGAAAGCTTTCTCAGCTTCCCTGCTGGCAAGGATAAACATTTTTTCCATGTCCGACTCCTGTCGTACGACGCGCATGCCCCGTCCTCCTCCTCCCGAAGCTGCCTTGATTATCACGGGATAACCTATCCTTGCCGCCTGGTTGACGGCTTCATCCTCGTTGGCCACACTGCCTGTTGAACCCATTGCCATAGGTATCCTGTGCTTCAGGGCTATCTGCCTGGCTACGGGTTTATTGCCCATTTTGTAGATAGCATCGGGAGAGGGGCCGATGAAGATGATCGCGTTGTCACGGCATTTTTCGGCAAAATATGCGTTCTCGGACAAAAAGCCGTATCCCGGATGCAGTGCGTCACATTCCGTCTTCAGAGCTATGCCAATCAACTTTTCCACATCGAGGAACACGGGTATCTCTGCCAGTTCATCTTCCTCATGGTGGACGATGTCAGCCATAGAGAGATACATTGCATCAGGCTCGGCTGCAGTACGTATGGCCACGCATTCTATTCCCATACTGCGGGCTGTACGCATTATTCTGACGGCTATCTCGCCGCGGTTGGCTATCAGTATGCGGGTAATTCTCTTCATACTATTCTCGTTGGCCTGCGGCCAAATTTTTCATCTGGTTTTCTACAATTCTTTATGGTCTACAGCCATAATCGACAATCGTCAATCGCAAATCGACAATCGACAATCGACAATTCCACTCCTGCCTCTTGCCTCTTGCCTCTTGCCTAAAGTGGTATATTGCCATGCTTCCGTGACGGTACCTTGACGCTCTTGTTGCCGAGGGCCTCAAATGCCGAAAGCAGTTTGGCACGTGTCTGAGCCGGATCAATCACCTCGTCAATATAACCTTTCTCATCTGCAATGAATGGATTGGCCACCTTCTCGCGGTATTTCCTGACCAGTTCCTTCTTCAGCGCTGCCGGATCACCGGCCTCTGCCAGCTCGCGTCGGTAGAGGATGGCCACGGCGCCGTCGGGTCCCATAACGGCAATCTCTGCCGAGGGCCATGCGTAGTTGAAATCTCCGCCCATGCCCTTGCTGTTCATAACTATATAGGCCCCGCCGTAGGCTTTTCGCAGGATTACGGTAATACGCGGCACAGTAGCTTCGGCATAGGCGAATAGCATCTTTGCCCCGTGTCTGATGATTCCGGAGTGTTCCTGGTCCCTGCCCGGGAGGAACCCCGGCACATCCTCAAGGGTCAGTATCGGGATATTAAAGGCATCGCAGAAACGGATAAAGCGTGCTCCTTTGGTGGATGAGTCAATATCCAGCACGCCTGCCAGTACCTTGGGCTGGTTGGCCACTATACCCAGAGTATGCCCCTTCATGCGGCCGAAACCGGTAATCAGGCTTGGGGCAAACAGTTCAGAGGTCTCGAAGAAACTGTTCCGGTCAACTATAAGGTTGATAACATCTCGCACATCATATGCCTTGTTTGGGTCATCCGGCATGATATCACGCAGTTTGGGATTGAAATCAGGAGTGTCATCACTGTAAGCAGACACCGGCGGGTTTTCGAGGTTGTTTGAAGGAAGGTAGGAGAGGAACTTCCTGACTGCTATGATTGTATTTTCTTCATCATCATATATCATGTTGGCTACGCCGCTCTTCCGGGCGTGTACTTCGGCTCCCCCCAGCTCCTCACTGCTTATCTCCTCGTTAAGCACCTCCCTGACAACGTTCGGGCCGGTGACGAACATATAGCTCGTATTGCTTGTCATGAAGACCCAGTCAGTAAGGGCTGGTGAGTAGACAGCTCCTCCTGCAGCCGGACCCATGACCACCGAGATCTGCGGGATTATGCCGGACGATTGTATAATATTGTTGAAAATGGCAGCATATCCGTTCAGGCTGGCAATACCCTCCTGTATCCTTGCACCGCCCGAGTCATTGATTCCAATGAATGGTGCACCCATCTTCAGCGCCATCTCCTGCACCTTGGCTATCTTGCGGGCATGGACAATGCCAAGCGAACCTCCCATGATTGTAAAATCCTGTGCGAAGGCAAAAACCAGCCTGCCATCAATCTTGCCATGCCCGGTCACCACACCGTCACCATATGCAAGCTCTACCTTGCCGAACTCAACTCCCTGATCTGACGGGGTCACATATGCATCAATCTCCTCAAACGTGCCTTCGTCAAAAAGGAGGGCTATGCGCTCATGTGCCGTCAGCTTTCCCTTGGAATGCTGCTTCCTGATCCGTTCCGCACTGTATTGCTTCTTTAGTGCCTCTTCTCTCTCGGTGTATGATCTGAAATACTTCCCGTTTATTTCCATAGATGAAATGTTGGCAAATAATGGCTCTCACGTCATGAAAATGACATGACAAAAGTCATCAATTTACGCCTGTTATCCAAATCTATTTTCGAACGGAAACAGACAACAGGTCATTAATGTTTAACAGACAGGAAGATAAATATGGAACAAAAATTATTTCACATATGGCCTTATGGCGTCTGCCCAGTCTTTGTAGGCCCTGTAGGTAAGATGGAGCCCGTCAACACTGTGGCTTCGGGGCAGGTGGTTGTCAGCGTCAGCCATCACGCTGAAGAGATCAATGTAAGTGTGTCCGAACTCCGCAGCCAGCTCCTTCAGTTTACCGTTAAGTTCCATGATCTGCGGAGTCTTGTTGGTATGGTTTTTGGCCATTCCGGTGGCAGGATTCACCGGCAGGACGCTCTGGACGTAAACCTTGGTCCTCGGGGATTCGGACCGGACTCTCTCAAGTATTTTCCTGTAATTTGCAGTTACCTCATCCGGGGTCATATTGCGTGACAGGTCGTTGACGCCTATCATGATGAACAGTTTTTTGGGCTGCAGCTTTGTGACAGCGTCAAGACGAAGGAGGATTCCTTCAGTGATGTCAGCGCTGATGCCCCGGTTTATGCACTTCCTGTTGCCCAGCAGTTCAAACCATTCTGCGCCGTCAGTAATGCTGTTGCCCAGGAACACGATCTCATTCCTTAAATCCGGAAGATGGTCATACATATCCTTGCTGTGCCACCAGTAAGCTGAAAATTTTGAGCTGTCAACGACCACGGTCTGCGACTGGGAATTTACAAACAGGGTAGCGCCCAATGAGGCAATGAATAGGAGGATAAACTTCTTCATTTCGTTATGTTTTTGATTATCTGTACCATAGTGTCATACTGTGCTTCCATGTCCTGAAGCAGCGCCAGTTGCGCTCTTGTCCGCTGCAGGTTATGCAGAGGGTGTTTGATCTTGTAGTAGTTATCTCCGTCAATATAGTCAGTAAGGAAACGTGTTGCCATGATATAGGTTAAAAGTTTTGGTGCGAAGGGCAGGTATTCTATTTCAGTGGCATTGAGGGTATCCCCGGCTTCGGTGAGGAAGCCTTCGGCGTATGCCCGGAAAATTTCAGTATCCATTGATACCTCCGAAAGGTCTTCAGAGTCTTCCTCTGCCCTGTTGGCTGCGGTGCGGATGGCATCCCCGAAGTCGTAATGCACATATCCGGGCATAACGGTGTCAAGATCGATTATCAGCAATGCCCTGCCGGTTTTCCTGTCGAAGAGGATATTATTGAATTTTGTATCGTTATGGGTTATCCTGAGAGGTATTTTTCCTTCAGCGCCCAGCCTGAGTATTATCTTCATCTCCTCCTCCCGGCGGAGTATCTCATCCGTTTCCCGGCTCACTGATGCAGCTCTTCCCACGAGGTCTGCTGTCAACACCTTGTGAAAGGTCTCCAGGCGCCAGGCAATATTGTGGAAGTCGGGTATTGTCTCATGCAGCGCCGGACCGGGCAGGTCAGCAAGCATGGCCTGGAATCTGCCGGTGATCCTGCCGCCCTCGAAGGCTTTGTGGTGTGAGTCAACCCGTTCGTATGAGGTGTGATCGCGGATGAAGATAAACATTCTCCAGTACCGTCCCTCTTCATCCTGGAGGTATGACTTGCCGGACTTTCTGTCAGGGATGAGTGTGAGGCATTCTCTTTTCACATCGCTTTCGTCCCTGGCGGAGATCCTGGTCCGGAGGTGCCCGGTCACCCTTTTCATATTTTCCTGAAGTCCGGGTATGTCAGGGAACACATTGCTGTTAAGTCGCTGGAGGATGTAGTCATCACACTCCTTCTCCGTGGTCAGGACGCGGTAGGTGTCATGAATATGCCCGGGGCCAAATGACCTTCCTTCAAGGAATGTTCCTTCTGCCCTGAAACGGCCAAAAATCTCTTTCAGATCGGGTTCCATGAATCCCTTTTTATCTTCCCTTCAACCTGTACCCGTGGAGTGAGTAGTACAGAAGGATGAGATAACAGGGGAGGCATACCCAGTAAGCAGCCTGGGTGTTGAAGATGTCAGCCAGCTTGCCATAGATGAGAGGTATGATGGCGCCGCCCACGACAGCCATCACCAGCAGTGCCGAAGCTGTCTTTGTAAACCGTCCCACGCCGTTGAGCGCCAGGGGCCACATGGCTGGCCATATCAATGCATTGGCCAGTCCGAGCAGCGCCACGAACAGCACTGTAACAGGGATTGTAAGTGTGACAGCCTGGAAGGTTACAAGGTCCCTGAATGGCATAATGACCTGCTGTCCGGCGGGTGTGAGTATTGCGCCCAGGGTAAAAATTACTCCGAGGATTGCGGAGATCCTTAATGCATTTACCTGGGATAGCACCCTGGGGATGAAGATAATGCCGCATATATATCCTATGATCATGCCCAGCATGGTCAGGGATGTGAAGTACTTGGCTGATGACATGTCAATGCTGAGCGACTGTCCGTAGCGGATTATTGTGTCACCGGCGATGACTTCCACACCCACGTAGAAGAAGAGTGCTATGGCGCCTACTATCATGTGCGGGAAGTGCCAGATACTGGTTTTGTTGACATTTGTCTCCCCTACAGAGGGTTCTTCCGCATCGGTATCCACTTCAGGGAGATGCGCAAAGCGAAGGAGCAGTCCCAGGGCCACAAGTATGACTGCCATAATTATATAGGGATTGATTACCCTTGTGGCGAGTTCATCAAGGATGCCTGCGCGGACAACAGCGTCGGCAGCCTCAGCCAGCTGCCGGTCCAGTACATGGGAGTCCTTTAATATATGAGCTCCCAGGATTATTGGAGCTATAGCTCCTGCAAACTTGTTTGCTATGCCCATCATGCTGATACGCTTGGCAGCGCTCTCACGGGGACCTATGATAGTCACATATGGATTTGATGCTGTCTGAAGCAGAGCCATCCCTGTACCCTGTACAAAGAGTCCGAGAAGGAAGATGGCATAGTTTCTCTCCAGCGCCGCAGGAATGAAGATAAGTGCTCCCACGGCCATGATCCAAAGACCAATGGACATCCCATTCTTGAAACCTGTCTTCTTCAATACTGTCGACGAGGGAAGTGACATCACGAAGTAGGAAATATAGAAGGCTGTGGTGACAAAATAAGCCTGGAAGTCAGTCAGCTCACAGGCTGTTCTCAGGAATGGTATCAGTATCCCGTTGAGCCATGTTACAAACCCGAAGATGAAAAAGAATATGGCAATGACCGTCATGCCAACGATGTAATTTTTGCGGCTTATCGGGGCCGCTGCTTCACCTGTTGTCATCTTTGTATAGTATGAAATGGTTGTGGTTTTTTTGCCGCAGCAGTATCAGATGCAGCGATATGGCTCCAAAACTAATCTTTTTGAAATTAAAGTGCAATAACACTTCGCATATAAAATAACCTCACCTGTACTGGTGATATCGGCGGTGCCCGGCCGGCAAATGCAGAAACAAAAATGTCACCGTTTTTCTCGTCTGACTGTCTTTCTCTTACTTTACATTCTGACGCTGAAGTATTATTTTTGTGCCAGAATACAGAGAAATGAAAACCAGAGAGATTATTGAAAAGATAAAGGGCAAGAAAGCCTTTATCAGTGATATGGATGGAGTGATCTACCATGGCAACAAACTGCTTCCGGGGGTTCCGGAGTTCGTGGAGTGGCTGAAGAAGGAGGGAAAGAGGTTCCTTTTTCTGACCAATTCAAGTGAAAGAACGCCCAAGGAGCTCCAGGAAAAGATGTCAAGGCTCGGTATTGATCTTGAGGAAAACGTATTTTATACAAGCGCCCTGGCCACTGCGCAGTTTCTCGCCACGCAGAGGCCCGGCGGAACAGCATATATAATTGGAGAGGCCGGACTGATCAATGCGATGTACAATGCCGGCTATACAATGAATAACTACAATCCCGATTATGTGGTTGTGGGCGACACCCGCAGCTACAGTTTTGAAAAAATTGAGCAGGCTGTGAACCTGGTGCTGAAGGGAGCCAAGCTGATTGGCACCAATCCGGATCTCACAGGTCCGGTGGAGAACGGGATTATCCCTGCCACCAAGGCGCTCATAGCACCCATTGAGCTGGCAACAGGGCGGCAGGCCTATTTCGTTGGTAAGCCCAATCCACTGATGATGAGGATAGCCCTGAAGAAAATAGGCTGCTCCAATGAGGAGACGATAATCATCGGTGACAGGATGGATACAGATATAATAGCCGGCATTGAGTCAGAGATAGACACACTGCTTGTGCTGACAGGCATCTCTACCCTGAAGACTGCAGAAAAGTTTGCATACAGGCCCTCATACGTTCTTGAAGGAGTATCTGAACTGGTGCAATAGCATCAGTGCTCCGGATTACCGGGATGCGGAATAATAATTGGCGTGACTTTTCAGTAGATTGATCCGCCCTGGTTGCCGGAGCGTTCTCTTGACTTGTAACCCAGATAACCTCCATGGTGCCGCTTTGCATATTCAGAGGCGGTAAAACCTATTTTCTCAATCATCAGCGCTACAAGCACGTCTCCTATTACGGTCATGACGGTGGTTGATGTTGTAGGTGTCAGACCCAGCGGACAGACCTCCGCAGGTCCGCCGGTGAACAGTCCCAGGGTGGCTCTTACCCATAGTGGGGAGGAGTTGTTACCGGTGATTACCACTACCGGCATGGCAGGGAAGAGGTTGTCTTTCAGGTCAAGGAGCTCAAGAATCTCCCTCGTGCGCCCGGAGTTGGAGATGACAAGCATAAGGTCATTTTCCTGCAGCACCCCCAGGTCACCATGCTGCGCTTCACTGGGATGAAGAAACACGGCCGGGGTGCCGGTGGAGCTGAAGGTGGTGGCAAAGTCATGCGCTATCTGCCCCGCCTTTCCCATTCCGCTTGTCACCAGCTTCCCTTTGAGCTGATGCACATGTTTGTGGATCAAGTCAATAACATGGTCATAATTTTCAGTTACCGGGATATTTCGCACGGCATCAGATTCGTGGTCAAGAATCTCTCTGACTCTGCTTTGCATGTTTTTCAGGATAAGAGCCCAAAGATATTTATTTTTACTTTTACACTCTAACTTAAAGGTCAACAATAGAAATCCATGTTATGGGGGGACACACCGGTGTAAATATCAGAAGTTATGAGAATATTCTTTCTTGCATTCACATTAATTGCCTTCCTGAATCCTGCGGTGTATTCCCAGAAGTCAGTGAGGGTCAGCTACAAAAGTATCATTAACGGCAGGGAGATTCCCGGGGGGCCTCGGATGATAATTGAAAGTGACGGAGCAGCCGTACGCATTATCCAGGCGGAGCGCAACCATGAGAGACCACAGATGGCTTCGCCGCAACAATCGTCATACATCGATCTGGAAAACCAAAAGTACATCCAGGTTGCTGACATGCCTGACGGCTTGCGAATCAGCACGGTGACTCCGTTCAGTGAGTTGCCTGTTGCGGAGCTGAGCGACGATTCAGAAGTCATTGCTGGCTACAGGTGTATCAGGGCAAGAGTCATCTACTTCTCAAATACAATCGACATCTGGTATACATCCGAAGCAGGAGTGGCAGGAACACCGGTGCCTGCCTACGGTGTCCCGGAGGGTCTCGTGCTGAGGATTGTGCGGAACGGGAATAACGTTACCGAGGCTGACAGGGTGGAGGTGATCAAAAGGAAGGATATGAACATCGCACTGCCTGATAACTTCGGACGGAACGTTGACAGGATGACCTTCGAGCACCTTCTGCGCGAAGCTTTCGTTACGACGGTAACCGTCTTTGATAATAATGTAATCAACTGGGAAGGGGAGGTGACAAATCCGGTTTTTGGAATGAAGGACACTCTCTATCGCTTTGCGGGAGGAACGGTGATACTGAAAAAGGTGACCCTGCCGCAGGTACATGACCGCTACAGCCTGTTCGCCGAAGTGACTGAGTATTCTGCCGGTGACGCCTATGACCGCACGGGTACCGTTTTTGTGATTCCGCAGGGAGACCCTGTTACCTTCCTTGACGGACTGATGAAGGGTCACAAGATTCTTCCGGTCCATACCGACAGACACGGCAAGGAGTATACCGGTGTGGCGGCAACAGCTGATTACAGGCCGCCCATAGAGCTTGTGCGCTTCTTTACGCCTTTTGGCGTCAGGGGTTTCAATGACAGACGGACAGTGCCGGGACTTGTGTGGCAGGACTCGGCTTTTTACAAGCAGGAGATCACCCGCTATCTCCCTCTGCTCAGGGGTGAAGTATGGATTGGCGCATTCATAGGCAACTATGACAGGGGAGGGCACAGGATTTCTCTCAGACTGAAATACTATCCTGAAACAAGGGAACTCGAACCCCGGGAGTCATCGGAAAGCTGGATCAGCTCCGTTTTCAACACCCTGCCGATAATGGAGATGGCGGGACAGCAGTACGGGACCATGTTCGACGGGGACACGCTATCCGTCACGGTTGATATCCCCGAGGGACTCAAATCATTGCAGATGGTGTTCATTACCACCGGTCACGGCGGCTGGGGAGAAGGCGACGAGTTCAATCCGAAACTGAACGAGCTGATGGTTGACGGCAGCCGGGTCTGGTCATATGTTCCCTGGAGGACAGACTGCGGGACTTACCGCAATGTCAATCCTGCTTCCGGTAATTTCTGGAACGGTCTCTCCTCATCTGATTACTCCCGCTCAGGCTGGTGCCCGGGATCGGTCTCTGAACCACTGATCATACCACTTGACGGTCTGGCCCCGGGCAGGCATGCCTTCAGCGTTACCGTCCCGCTTGGCAAACCTGAGGGAGGGAGCTTCTCACACTGGAACATCAGCGGGGTGCTGACTGGTTCATTTTGACTGGCCTGTAATATCCGGCGGAGGTTACTTTGAACCGTGTCAGTAGGTCCGGGTCATGGTGGCAGGTATGGCCACGATGTAGTCGGCAATCCCCAGGTTTTCAGGGTCCGGTTTACTGATATCTTCCTGCAGTACAGTGGAAATGGTTGCAACTTTGATGCCGGGACGGTAGAGCTTAAGGAAGTGGATTATACCCAGGAAGTTGTCGGAGTGATATGCGCCGTTGTAGTGAATAAATAGTTTGCCGTCCTCAAGGTTCTGAGCAATAAAGTGAGCCATAGTTGCATCCTTGATGGCCTGTGCTTTCGGGAAGTTCTCGTTTGGCTTGCCTCCCATCCCCGGCATGCCATGCATTGACATCATATCCTTGTAGCACTTTAGTTCGGGGTCATACGGGACAGGGAGAGGGACTATAAATCTTTTGGCTTCAGTGGTCAGCGAGTCGAGTTCATCAAATCCTCCCCGTGATACCATTGATGCATACCGCCTTGGAATATTGGTGGCTATAAAAGCCAGGCCGTGTTTCTTTGCAAATTCTACCAGGGGTTTGTAGTCGGTCTTGTAGTTTTTCCAGAGCTTAGCCTCCGCCTCAAACTTGTCAGCAACATACTCCGAATCCAGATATTCATCAAGCAGCAGCTGGTTGTCAGCCTCAAACATCTCTGCGCCCAGTACCAGCTTTCCTCCGGCGATACGGAAGAGGTCAGCGGTAACCTCGTATTCCAGCCAGTGTGCAATTGGATTGTCATGCAACTCCCCGAAGAACACAATGTCAGCGTTACTGATATCATCTATCATCTTCTCATACTTCACGTTTTTGCCTTCGGAATCATAAAGGTTATATGCGGGTTTGTCAATCCTGAATGACAGTGTCAGAATGGCAACAAGGGTAAAAGCGATGACGGCTCTGTTCATAATAATGTCCTGTATGGATTGAGCATTAACTTTATTTAGCATTCCGGAAACAAAATAAATGTTATTTCCGGTTTCATTTGCAATATCTTTGGTGAAATAACAAAAGTTCTATGAAAAGGTTAAGCAATTTCCTTCTGATACTATTTTTTGCAGCTGCCTGTAATAGTGGAGAGCAGAGGCATAACAACATGGCGAAGACGCCTGATCCGGGTGATCTGATTATGGATGAGGAGCTTCAGAAAGTCTTTTCCCTGAGGCGTGAAGCGATTCTCGATTCAATTGGTGACGGTTTGCTGATACTGAGGTCAGATTACGGATTTGATGGAGGCAGGTATGAATACAGGGTAGCCGGAAATTTCTGGTACCTGACAGGTTATGGGCAGCCGGGAACAGTGATGTCACTCTCCGATCCGGGCTCAGGCTCTTCTCCGGGAGGCTATACGCTTTACTCAAGGCAGAGAAGCATACGCGAAATTATATACTCAGGCAATCTGCCTGATCCTTTGGAAATAGCAAAGATGTGGGCTCCGGATACAATTATGGATTATAATGAGGTTGACAGGATTATTGCTGAAGCGGCCCGGGCAGGCAGAAATATCTTAGTTGATTACCGTGACCGTGTTTTCAGAGATCATGTTCAGAAGATTGTTGGAGAGGAGAAGGCTGCCGGTGACCTCCTGAGGGATATTAACCCTGTGCTTTCTGAGATGAGAGTAACCAAAGATGAACACGAGATAAGGATGCTTCAGAAGGCAATTGATATTACAGGATGGGGAATTGAAGCAGTCATGGCTGAATGCAGCCCCGGTTTGTATGAGTTTGAGATGGAGGCCCTTCTGGAATATAACTGGCGGCGATGCGGTTCGCCAATGCCTGGTTTTGAATCCATTGTTGGTTCAGGTGAGAATGCTGTTACACTTCATTATTCTGCCAACAACAGGAAGATGGAGGAGGGTGACCTGCTGTTGATGGATGTGGGAGCCGAATATGGGTATTACACTGCCGATATCACCAGGACTATTCCAGTAGGCGGAAAATTTACGGAAGAACAGAGAGAGATATATGATCTTGTATTGAAGGCACAGAAGGCTGCAATTGGGGAGATGAAGCCGGGGGCAGCGATAACGGCAGCACACAGGATGGCAACCAACGTGATCATTGACGGCCTGCATGAACTCGGGCTGGTTACCAACCCTGAATGCCAGTGGCAGAGAAAGTTTTACACAATCTACCATATCTGCCATTTTCTGGGTCTTGATGTTCATGATGCAGGGAACCAGGGAATACCACGATCACTGATGAGCACTTATCTCGTAGCTGACACCGCAGTGGGAAGGCCTCTTGAAGAGGGTATGGTACTTACGGTGGAGCCTGGCATCTACCTGCGTGCAAACGGGCTTGATCAGCTTGAGCTGCTCTACGGCAACGAAGCTGGAGAAGGGGAGATAGATGATTTCATCGAAAAGGTGCGTCCGGTGTACGAGAGGTACAGTAACACAGGGATCAGGATAGAGGATGATGTGTTGATCACCGGCAGTGGCAACGTGGTGTTATCAGCTTCTATACCGAAGGAGCCTGATGAAATAGAGAAACTTATGCAGGGCAGCGGAAAGAAGCGTATTTGATCCCTCCTCCGGCACTTTTTTTATTTCTTTCAGGCCTGACGGCCTTTTACTTGTTGCTCCGTTATCGGGCCTCAGATCAGTTGATGCTCCTTTGTCAAGCAGTAATCTGACAACATCAGTGTAACCGTTCTGGGCGGCAATGTAGAGCGCGGTGGTGCCATTGGCGGAACGAAGGTCCGGATCGGCTCCCTTGTCAAGCAGTGCCTGACAGACCTCTTCTGCACCCATCTCTGCGGCACACATCAGAAGCGTGGCTCCGGACCTGTCAGCATAATTGGGGTCATCCACTGCCCTGACAAGTGCCACGGCATGTTTAAAATCTCTTTTCACGATTGCCTCAAGGGCTTTTTTTGCAGAACCTGCAGACTGGGCATGCACACCTGCAGGGTTCAGGGCTACAAGAGCAGCCCAGACAACCTGGAATAAAACTGATCTCATAATAGTCGGACATTAAGGAGATATGAAGCTATATAATAGGATTGAGCCGTAAAAGCCTTTTTTGACATTCAGCGCCAGTGAGTTGACAGACATATCCGTAGCGGTGATTTAGTTTAACAGAAAATCAAACAAAAGCAAGTCTTATCCGTATAACCAGACTGAGTCAAAATGTGGATTTTAAACTTATCTGGCATGAAAAGGGTCATCATGTTTAGCTTGCTTGTACTGACCACTGTGGGTCTGTTTGCGCAGACATTCAGGAGCAGATCAGCCACCATCAGGAGGGACGGTTTTGAGATAGACCGTACGGTCAGGTCAATTGAAATCACTGACAAGCGGATCACAATAACCAATTATCTGAGCGGGAACACGGAACCGCTGGTATTGAATGTATATCACACCGAAGACAAGGAGGACCGGTTTGATGGATTGTGCAGGTATTACTACTGTACGGCGGTGAACGATGAAAAACTGAGCCGTTACCGTAAGATTGTGGTTATCAAGAAACCCTATTCAATCACCCTCGAGCTCTACCTGGCCGACGACAACAAGTATGTCCATGATCTTGAGATAAACGGGTGATAAACAAAAACCGGCATCCGGTAACTACCATTTATCAAGTATATAGCTTTTAGTTGGAAGGGTCCGGTACTGGCTTCATAATGCCGGCCAGG
This sequence comes from Bacteroidales bacterium, assembly GCA_012514255.1. The sequence continues at coordinate 30,391 of JAAZAP010000246.1, forward strand.
TAGCGGATCAGTCATAAAAAACTCACTGAATGAATCAGTTTAACCTGTTTTGAAGTATCACCTTTTCATGTTAACTTTAGCCGAAAGTGCGCTTTGAGACAATCTCTGACAAATGAGGTGGGCTTTAATTCCGAAAATCATTTACGGGATCATTCTGCTTGCAGTCTGTATCCGGATTATTTATGATACCCGCAGTTCAACAAAGACCCTTGCATATCTCCTGCTGGCCGTGTTTGTACCCGTTGCAGGCATGATCTTCTACTTCCTCGTCGGGGTGAACTATCGCAAACGCCTGATATACAGCAAAAAACTTATCATGGATGAGAAAACATCAGGGGTGCTGAAAGAAATGATAATATCAGTGACTGAAAGAAACCTTCATGAGATAGAAGATGTGATCCATGAGACAAGGGGAATTGTCAGGATACTGCTTCACGATAATCTGAGTCCGCTGACAGCGGGAAACAGGATAGCTCTTCTGATCAACGGTGAGGAAAAATTTCCGGAAGTAATCAAAGTCATTGAATCGGCCAGGGATCATATCCACCTCGAGTACTTTATATATGAAAATGACACAATCGGGAATGCAATCAAGGATTTGCTGATCAGAAAAGCCCGTGAGGGCGTCAGGGTCAGGCTGATATATGACGACTTCGGAAGCAGGTCGATAAGGAGACGGCTGGTAAAGGAGCTTAGGAACGGAGGAGTCGAGGCATTCCCCTTTAACCGCCTCAGGCTGCCGTTTTTTGCCAACAGGGTCAATTACAGGAATCACAGGAAGATTATTGTTGTCGACGGTACTACGGGTTTTACCGGAGGGATCAACATAAGTGACAGATATATAAACGATAGCAGGCTGAAGAACAGGTACTTCTGGCGTGACACCCATATCCGTATTGACGGACCCGGAATTATTTTCCTGCAGAACATCTTCCTGTGCGACTGGAACTTCTGTTCCGGTCAGCGGATAGAGCCTGAGAAAGAACACTTTAACACTGCCCGTCAGCCCGGTGGAAACATCCATGTACAGATCGCTGCAAGCGGTCCTGACTCTCCAAACTCGACCATAATGCTATCGATTCTCAAGGCTGTTTCCATCGCGAAAGAGGAGATACTCATCACTACTCCGTATTTTATCCCGGGAGGTTCGATAATTGACTCCCTCAAGATGGCCCTGCTGGGGGGTGTCTCGGTGAAGCTGCTGGTCCCCGGGATTTCCGACTCACGAATCGTAAATGCGGCCGCACGGTCCTACTACGGGGAACTGCTTGGTTCAGGAGCGGAGATATTCCTGTACCGTAAGGGATTCGTGCATTCAAAAACGATGATCATTGACGGGTCGTTTTCGGTTGTGGGGTCGGCAAATATGAACCATCGCAGTTTTAATCTCGATTTCGAGGTGAATGCCAATATCTATTCGGCAGAATTCGCCGGGCGGATGAGAAGCATGTTCTATTCGGACATCACGGATGCGGAAAAAATTGACTTCACTGAATGGCAGAACAGGCCTGTTTTTGTCAGGCTCGCGGAGCGGACGGCCAGGCTCCTTTCTCCTCTCATGTAGACAACCAGGCTTTGGCCTCCCGTTTTTTTTCGCCACTTTTATCAGACATTTTTTACTATAGTCAGACAATATAAAACTTTACGAAGAGGAGAAAGAGATGAACAGAATGGACCTTAAACGGGCATCATATCTTTTTGAGGGGATCAGGGGACAGATATTGCCGGAAAATCTGATAGACACCATCCGGTCATTTATTGCCGCTGAAAACCTCTATTCATCAGCTACCAGGGAGATTGCCACCAAGCTTGAGAATCTGAACAGTGAATTTAACAGTATGCATGAGAGGAATCCGATTCATCTTATCCAGACCAGGGTAAAGACTCCTGCGAGTATTATGGAAAAGCTTAAGCGAAGAGGTTTTGAACTCAGCGTTGAGTCTGCCCGGAAGAATCTCACGGATATTGCCGGTGTAAGGGTTATCTGTTCATATATCAATGACATATACATGATTTCCGGGTTTCTGTTGTCGCAGTCTGATATTCAGCTCGTACGCACGACTGATTACATTAAGAATCCGAAACCGAACGGATACCGTAGTCTTCATCATATTGTAAAGGTTCCTGTATTCCTGTCCAATAAGATGAAGCTTGTGAATGTTGAGATACAGATCAGGACGATTGCGATGGATTTCTGGGCCTCGCTGGAACATGAGCTGGCGTACAAGCTTGAAAAGGATAAGTCGGCGGAGGCGTTTGCCGAGCTTAAGACCTGTGCTGCGGAGATTGCCGATATTGACAGGAGAATGCAGAAGCTTTATGATATCACTGCTGATCAACAGGTCCCGACTGAAGGGGATTTACAGAAATGATGTTGTTTATATTTAATAGGAGCGTTAACTGACAGATTGTCAGTGTGACGGGCTATTTATCAACTTGTTGATGCTTGATTTTTTCAATGCAGTATTCAAAAGTGTACTTATATTGAATCCTGTTTTCCCGTAACTTAATCTATACCAGTAGTAGTTCACATACTCTATTGTTCCGAACAATAATACTGCCATTGCAATAATCAGGGCACTTCTTCTGCTAATAACAGGTATCAGCACGCTTAAAACTATCAAAATAGCCAGGTTAAGCCATTTTGAGAGTTTAAGGAGGCCAACGGCCTTCCGGCCGGATGTTCTGTTGATCCGGATCAGCCGATAACGGTATAGCCAATAACCACTTCCCTGCAACAGAATAAATACGAGATATGAAAATGCCATGGTTACTGCCACTCCGGTATTAAAGGCAATGTTCAATTGGCTATAAAGAAAGGCAAATACACCGGCAGCGGCAAATTCCTCTATTGCTAGCTTCAATAACTGCTTCTGTATCTTATTCATTTCTTCATAACTGTAATCTGATTGTGCGAATCTCAAACAACTCTCCGAATTCAAGGTATAAAAATTAGCCAGACCTTTACATTTTGACGGTTCAGTCTGCAGCTTGTAAGATAGAGCTCATTGCGCTCCTTTTCTTGGTCAAAACAGCAGGTCAGAATTAGCAGGGATTCAAACAAGTACGCTAATATAGCAAAAAAAATCGGGACTTATCCGGCCGGGACAGGGGCCCGTGAAATGATATGAACCATTACTCTGAACGAGTTCCGGATGATTAAAACGGGTGATAAATTTTCAGCCTGCCAGGGTGAACAATAAACACCATTCCTATGTTATTTGATGGTGTTATTTATACGTTGTCTTAATAAACAAAATTTAAAAGATGAAAAGAGTAATTCTACTTGCAGTGACAGTTCTTCTTTCATCAGGTATGCTTACGGCACAGGCCGATGAGGAAAAGACCTACAAGATTCCCCTGATAGGGGAGAAAGCGCCCAGCTTCACAGCTGAGACAACGAACGGCACACTGCTGTTCCCTGGCGATTTCGGCAGAAAATGGAAGATTCTCTTCTCACATCCTCTCGATTTCACCCCTGTTTGTTCATCGGAGATTCTTGAGCTTGCTGCCCATCAGAAGGAGTTTGATGAGCTTAATGTAAAGCTTGCAGTCATCTCCACCAGTCCGCTTGACTCTCACAAGGCATGGAAAAAGGCCCTCGAAGAGATCGAATGGAAGGGTCAGGACAGAATGAAGATTAAGTTTCCGCTGATAGATGATGACAGCAGGCTGATATCCAGGGAGTATGGTATGATACACCCCGCAATCCACGGTACCAGGAGCGTGAGGGGGGTGTTTATAATAGATCCTGACAATGTTATTCAGGCAATCTATTTTTACCCGATGAATGTCGGACGAAGCAGCGAGGAATTGATTCGGTCGGTGAAGGCATTACAGGCTGCCAAGGGTGCCCTTATGACACCATCTGACTGGCAGGCAGGCGATGACATGATAATCTCGGTTCCCCCGGTAGTTGACCAGAGTGATGAAAACGTGCCTGACGGTTACTACAAGAAGGCCTGGTTCCTGTGGTATGAAAAGGCCAAATCAGGGGTTTAACAGACATTGTGATTTAATTTGTTAATAGGAGGGAAGCCCGGTTATACAGCCGGGTTTTTTATTTAACTTTGAGTCTCTATTCTGGAAGAATGGACAGAAAGGGATTTCTTAGAAAAACCTGCCTGGCAGGTGTGTGCGGATGCGGATTCGGGGCGCTGACACTTAAGGCGGACGACAACGTGCTGGCTGATCAGGAAACAGTAAATCCTATGGCTCAGCCATGGCTCATCAATCTGCTCGAAAACCTCGATAAAAACATTGATGCCGCCGACCTGAGAAAGATAATCAAAATGTCTGCAGGCATTCACTACGACCAGCTGAAAATGGATGATCTACTTTCCGGTTACACGGGAAAACTGGGAGATTTTACCGCATTCCTTGAAAAGGAGTGGGGATGGAAGTTGGCCTATGATGAATCAACAGGGGTAATCATGGCCGATGAGAATAAAACATATTGCGTGTGCCCGGTACTTAAGGGGTCAGCAGCAACCGCCTCACCGTCTATTTGCTACTGTTCCGAGGGTTTTGCCGAAAGGATATTCTCCAGGGTGGTCGGAGTACCGGTTACTGCACAGGTCGTCTCCTCGGTAAGGCGGGGTGACGCGAGTTGCGTATACAGGATTGAAATACCTTCCGGTTTAGTCTGAATCCCGGCGTGATTAGCTCTCTTCGCTCGTGATCCCTTCATGGGGAACTCCGGACAAGAAATCATCCGCCTCCGGCGTATGCATAAGGAGTCAGAAGATCATTAATTCTCCCATCGATAGTCTTCTTTTGATCTTGAGTAAAGAGCTGGTAATTGTTCATAGAATAAACTGACCTGAGTTTTTCAGTTGCCACTGAGTCATTTACTTCTTCTTTAATTATTGAGAATATCTGTTTCTGAATAGAATTATATTGTTTGATAACATTTTCACTTGCTCCCTCTGCTTTTCTTATCATTTCGTTCTGTTGATACAGGTTTTCTTCAATACTTGTTCCAGGCGCTCCCAGCAAAATAATATATGCAATTTGTGGACACTTACTTGCCACAATTGATGCAATCAAGCCTCCTTCACTGTGCCCAATTAAACCTACTTTCCTTTTGTGTATATCTTTCCTGGATTTTAGGAATCCGATAGCATAAATTATATCTTCGCTATTTGTCTTTAATGTTGCCTGAAGATGATCTCCTGAACTTCCTCCGACACCTCTGTCATCAAATCTCAGCACAGCGACTCCATTTCGTGAAAGGTAATCGGCGATTACCAGAAAGGGCTTATGCCCGAATGCAGATTCATCCCGGTCCTGCGCTCCTGAACCAGATATTAAAATAACAGCCGGGAACGGAGCTTTTCCATCAGGAATAGTCAGGATTCCTGCCAGTCTGATGCCATCATTTTTATTGATGAATGAAATTTCCTCCTCTTTGTACGGATATGGTTTTTTTGGCATTTGTGGTCTGTTTAAAATTACCCCGGATTCAGTCTTTTTCAGAACTAAAGGAAAATTTATTTGTCCGTTTCGGATATACCATCCATTTATGACCATATCATTTTATTCATTATGGCGTTGTACTTACGCTGTATAGAACTAATATCCAATTTGAGGCTGTCATCTTTAATTATTATTTCATTGACGGGTATATCTTTTAAATCTTGCTCAGGAGAATCCAGAGTTCCTTTTAATGTTTTATCATCGTCCATCCAAAACTTAAAAACAAATGTAAATTTCATGACTCCTGCATTTATTGTTCCCGTCCAGGTTCCGATGAGAAATTGAAGTTCTTCATTATTCAATTCCGGCTCATTATGCTGACATATTGATGCTTCGTTAAAAAGCAAGATGATTAATACGGATGAGATGATGGTTTTCATAATTATCTCGATTTTATGATTCCTTTATTAATATCATATTATTAAAACTGGCAGAATAATCACTATTATTCATCCAGATCATCAAATAATTCCCGCATATTTTTAATATATAATTTAAACATTTCCCGTCCTTTCTTTGTAAGTGAAATAATTGTTTGCGGCCTTTTTCCAATATACCCTTTTACAATATCCACATAAGATGCATCCTCCAATTTGCTGAGGTGACCTGATACGTTTCCCCTCAGTCAAAAAAAAATACTGGTGGTAATTTATTTCAGGGCAATAGGAGGTCTCGTGTAGCAGTCTCAACGATGGCCTGACAATAATAATGGTGTCAGATAAAAGAATTATTATCTTAAAAACAAAATAAACTGTTTACATTAATTTGGATCAGTACATGACCAGCATTCTGGGAACATCCGGCTATCTAAGAAATCATTGATTTGATCTTTACATTCAGCATAGGAATCAGCACAAAATTCTCTATGTTTGCGTCCAAAGATTGGATCAAAATCACAAGTCCCACTTTTCCAATTGCATTCAGCACAGAAGTCTTTTTCAAAGGAATTAAGAAAGAGTGATAATGTAACAATTTAACCAAAGGAACATCTCCAGATAATACTGCGTGTTTTCATTGGTGAATTATTTCAGTCCTAACGAATTTAAGATAAAAAATAGCTAAAGTCAAATATTTAAACTTCCTGCATAATATCTCCAATAGCCGGAAGCATTGACCAGTTTCAGCCGGTCTTAAGTCAAAAATATAACCCACATGATAACAGTTATTTACAATCGACCAGCCATCGCTAAAGCTTCGTCTGCCGATGCTAGGAGGAGGTCAGTTAACTCCAGCGGAGAATGATCAGGTCCATCGGCCAGGCTGCTGACCTCTTAGGCGCTAGTTTCATTTGACATCTCCCCCAGCACCGGCAACGGCATTTTTATTAACAGGCATTCTGTGAATAACTCCGGATAATGTGGATGATCTCAATTAGCGGTAGTTCCGGCGAGATTTGCGTTCTGTAGCAGATTGGTTGCAGATTTTCACAAATGAAAAAGAGCGCATCTCATTGTATATCTGCGGTTTGCGCCCTTTAAACCAGTGATCCCGACAGGACTCAAACCTGTAACCTTCTGATCCGTAGTCAGATGCTCTATTCAATTAAGCTACGGGACCTTTTGCGGTGCAAATATATAACAATTTCCTTATTGCTTTTCAAAAATTCCCTAATCCCCGGGTTTGTTGAATATGAAATGCTGCCAGATGTTACAAATACAATCAGGCAGCAGATGTGAAATTACGACTATTTACCACCTTTTTATGAACATATGTTCATTATATTTGCTGAGTGACTTTTATTTGCAAAACACTAAGATCCACGGATGATTTCTGACTACCGCTGTATATATTGCCTGATGAGATCGTATGGTAACAGGCTTGAAAAAGCTGATATCCCTTTTGCTCAAAAGGAGCGTTTCACTCACAGCCTTCTCACCATCCTGAATGAAAAATGGAATGACATTTCTGCCCCTGAGTGCGCACATGACATCCAGGATCTCTACCGCTCATATGTGAATGATCCTGACCCTTTCAGGGAGGTTAAACTTGAGAGCAATGATATTGCACTGGCAATGTACGGTGATCTCAGCAGAAAGGTCGACGAATCGGATGATCCGTTTATCACGGCGCTCAAGCTTGCCATCGCGGGAAATATTATTGATTTTGCCGTTAATGACAGTTGCGACCTTGATGGCACTATTGACAGGGTTCTGCGTTCAGAACTGGCCGTGGATCATTCACTTCAGTTAAAACAGGCCCTTGAACGGGCAAACAGGGTACTATATATAGGGGACAACGCGGGAGAGATTGTCTTCGACAAACTTTTCATTGGCCAGATTGCTCATCCGGGATTGGTTTACTCCGTCCGGGGAGGTCCTGCCATCAATGATGCCACGATGGAGGATGCTGATTATACAGGTATGACTTCAGTGGCAAGGGTGATATCCAGCGGGCATGCTTCGCCAACGACAGACCTTTCCAGGTCCGGGGAGGAATTTCAGAGGTATTTTCGTGAGGCTGATCTTATTATTTCAAAGGGTCAGGGGAATCTGGAAGGGCTGATAGGCATACCTGACAGAAGGATATTTTTCCTTCTGATGGCCAAATGCAATGTCATCTCTGAGTATCTTGGGATTGAAACAGGCAGTTTCGTTGTTATCAATCCTTCGCTTCAATCAAAAAAACAATGAGATCATGATCAGTTTTGGCCCGGTGCCATCGAGAAGACTGGGAAGAAGCCTTGGGATAAACAATATTGTCAGGCCAAAGGTTTGTTCATACAGCTGCATCTATTGCCAGGTTGGAAAGACCAAACGGCTTGACATAACCAGGCAGTCATTTTTTGATCCGGAACTTATAGTGCATGAAGTCAGCAGCCACCTCGGCAAGCTGAACTCACAGGAGATGCCTGATTACCTGACATTCGTTTCAAACGGGGAGCCCACACTCGACCGTAACCTGGGGAGATCAATAAGGATGATCAAAAGATTCGGTATTCCTGTAGCTGTCATTACCAACGCCTCGTTGCTCTGGCAGGAGGGTGTGAGGGATGAACTCATGGATGCCGACTGGGTCTCACTTAAGATTGATGCCGCAACGGATGAGCTATGGAGGACGATCAGCAGGCCGTCACCAGATCTTGTTTATGATACTATTCTTGATGGCATCTTCAGGTTCTCCGGTGAGTACCACAATAGGCTCAATACAGAGACCATGCTGTGCGGCGGGGTCAATGACAATGACAGTAATCTGTCAGGGGTGGCAGACATTATAAAGAAAACAGGTGCAGGCAAGTCTTATATTTCCATCCCGGTCAGGCCGCCTGCCGAGGCAGATGTGCTTCCTCCGGAAGCTGACCGTGTTAACATGGCATGGCAGTTCTTTACTGAAGCAGGAATAGATGCAGAACTGCTTACCGGATTTGAGGGAACGGATACCGGATATACCGGCAACAGCTATGAAGATATACTTAACATAACATCTGTACATCCACTGAGAGATGATGCCATTCAGGAGCTTCTTGATAAGAATGGTACGGGATTCAGCGTAGTGGAGTCGCTTCTTGCCCAGAACCTTATAAGATGTTCCGATTACCGGGGCAGGAAGTTTTATCTGCGTAATTTCCAGGTTGGATAATGAAATGCGAAAGGCTTGAATATGAATGTCATGAATAGTCTTTACAGTGAGCTGGAGAAGGATGTGCGCTATCGCGAGGGCCTGAATGCCTGCATAAACTGCGGCATCTGCACATCTGTCTGCCCGGCTGCTGAGGTGAGTGATTATGATCCGCGAATGGTTGTAGACACTGTTCAGCAGAAGAATGAGTCGCTGCTCCTTGAACTGCTGAAGAGTGACACCATCTGGAGATGCGGCGAATGCCTGTCATGCAAGACCAGGTGCCCCAGGGGCAATGTGCCATGCTACATAATACAGTCGCTCAGGTCCCTGTCCATAGAGACAGGGCTCTTTGCCGAAAGTGCAGAGGGGCGAAAGCAGCTGGTGGTCAAGCGAACAGTTGGTGATCATATACTCAAATATGGTTACTGCATATATATTGATGAGGTAAGGAACGAATGGTACCCGGAGCAGGGACCGGTATGGGAATGGCTCAGGGAAAACAGGGAGAATACCCTTCCCCGTTTTGGTACCAGCTATCGCCAGGACAGGGCCGGCACTCTCAGGAACACCACGAAGGAGTCACTCGAAGACCTGCGGAAAATTTTCGATGAGACCGGGGGCACGGCACGCTTCAATAAGATTGAGGAATTCTCCGCAAAGAAGGCAGCTGAAGCCGGCAAAGAGTTTGCCGAAGAAAGGGATGATTACTTTAATATGCTTAATAATGGCGAAGAACAGGAAAAATGAGATATGGGAGGCATATCAGAAGGAAATAGCCGATGACCATTACTATTTTGCAAGGAGCTGCATCAGGCAAAACTTCTTTCCTGCTGCTGAGGGATTATACCTGCAAATATTGAAGGATGAACTGGAACTGGATGTGTTTGATGATCCGCGTCAGACCTCATGCACCGGTATTGCCTATCATTCCGGCGTTCTTCCCTTTGAAACCATAATGACGGTGGTGGCGCGCCAGTTTGCACTGATGAATGAGGCAGGATATAAAAACTTTGTTGTATCATGCGTTACATCATTCGGAATATATGTGGAGGTCCTGGAGACCTGGAAACACAATCCGGATATTGAAAAGAGGGCACATGAGGCACTTTATAATGCTACCGGTAAAACATTTGTGATACCAGAAAACCTGGTCCATGCCA